>NZ_OY780957.1:1090000-1382500 GCF_963675985.1 uncultured Roseibium sp.
TGGAGCAGCAGGCCAATGTTCATTACATCGAGCGACCGACGTCAGATGGTCCGGGCGGCCATGAAAGCGCCCTATCTCTCCCGAGAGGAAGAACACGAACTTGCCCTGCGATGGCGTAATAATCGCGATGAAAAGGCGCTGGAGAAGTTATCGGTCGCCCATATTCGGCTCGTGATTGCCGTCGCCTCCCGCTTCCGGAATTTCGGATTGCCCGTCGGAGACCTGATCCAGGAAGGCCATGTCGGCCTGCTGGAAGCCGCCGCCCGGTTCGAACCGGAACGGGAAGTCCGGTTCTCGACCTATGCCACCTGGTGGATCCGTGCCTCGATCCAGGATTACATCCTGAGAAACTGGTCGATCGTTCGCGGCGGCACGTCCTCCTCGCAGAAATCGCTGTTTTTCAACCTGCGCCGCTTGCGGGCGAAACTGAACGGCAGCCAGCAGACCATGACCGATTCCGAACTGCATCAGAAGATCGCAGACGCCATCGGCGTCAAGCAGTCCGATGTCGCCCTGATGAACGCGCGCCTGTCCGGCCCGGACACGTCCTTGAACCAGCCGATGATCGACAATGACGGCGCCAGCGCGGATCGGCAGGATTTCCTCGTTTCCGAAGCACCGCTCCCCGATGAAATCGTCACCGACACCATCGACACGGAACGCCGCCGCCGTTGGTTGTTTTCCGCCCTTGGAGTGCTGTCAGAACGGGAATTGAAAATCGTCCGGGAACGACGGCTGACGGAAAATGGCGCGACACTTGAGTCGCTCGGAGAGAAGCTCGGCATTTCCAAGGAGCGCGTTCGACAGATCGAAAGCCGCGCCATGGAGAAGCTGAAAGCCGCGCTCTTGAAATCCAGTCCGGACCGGATGGCTTATTCCGGCTGAAAACGGTCCGGCCATCACCTGCAGGCGGAGCGATCCCCGAGATGTGGATGCTCTAATCGGTGACCAGCTTGATCGACGTGCCCGTCGGGATCGTCTTGCCCTTGTCCAGTCCGTTCAGGATGGAGAAGAAGTCCAGGCGGCGCGAGGCCTCGATCCCGCTCATGCCGATCGCCAACCTGCGCGGCGTATCGCCCGGCTTTGACTTGACCACCTTGATCCGGAGCGAGCGCAAACGGGCGCGTTCCGTTGGCGTCAGCTGGCGGAAGCTTTCGATGGTCTCATGGAACTGGGCGCCGAAACTGTCGGTCGGGGTGCGGCTTGCGAAAATGAACCGGTAGCCGGTCCGGCCGATCCTGAGAACGGCAATCCGGAACGACCAGCCCTGCGTGATCGCCGCGCCCGTAACGCCCGGAATGCCCCCGATCGTCGTCTCCCGCACGCTCTGCGGCAGGAGGCCGTTGATCCAGCCGGCGTTCATGTAGTCGGTCAGGGAATCGTAACCGCTGAGATCGGCCCCGTCGAAGCGCATGGCGGTTCCCTCGCCGTTGCTGGCCAGCACCGCTTCGGGCGAATTCTCCATGATATAGCCCTTGGGCACCGTGAAACCGATGCCCAGCGCCTTGTGCAGGAAGGAGCGCCCGCGCACGAACCCTTCCAGCGGATCGTCGCCGAAGAGCATGCCGTCGATGCGGGCCAGATAGGCGTCCCGGTCCCTCTCGCCGAAGCCGGGCGCCCCGATCTGGCGGGCAGCCCGGATCGCAAGCGACACCCGCTCCGGCGTGGACGGGTGCGACGACAGGAAGTCCGGTGCGCCCGATGTGGCATCGTTCGCCGTCTGATAATCGGCATAAAGCTTCATAGACCGCAGAAACCGGGCCGCCGCATAAGGATCGAAGCCGGCCTTCGCCAGCGTTTTCACGCCGATCGCATCGGCCTGCAATTCCTGGGTCTGGGAAAACCGGGCAAACGACAGCTGGGACGAAATGATCGCCTGACGCGCCTTCTCGCTGTCCTGGACCACGTTGGTCAGGATCTTGTCGGCCAGTTCACGCGCTTCGGCCCGCTGCTGTCGCTGGATCGCGTGGTTTGAAGTCACGTGGGCCATTTCGTGGGCAAGAACCGCGGCCAGCTCGGACGTATCGTTGGCGAGCGCCAGCAGGCCGCGCGTCACGTATAGATAGCCGCCGGGCAACGCAAAGGCGTTGATGGCCGGGGAATTCAAAATAGTGATCTTGTAGGATTGGGCAGGATCTTCCGAGGCCTCGACAAGGCGTCCGACGACGCTTGCCACCGCGCGTTCCGCCCCCGGATCCTTGTAGACGCCGCCATAGGTGGCAACCACGCGCGGATGTTCCCGGGCGCCGATATCGGCGGCCAGGTTCGGCCTGAGCGTTCCAGGCGCGAGGGTGCCAACCGTCGAACCGTCGCCAAGAAGCTGGCAGCCCGCGACCGCAAGCATGAGCGCACCCGCAAAGCCGAAGCGGAAAATGCCCTGCCGTCTGTTCCTGTCCTGCCTTGCCCGGAAGATGCGTGTCACTCTGCGCCCTTCTTGAAATCGATCACGTCGAGCTGTCCCGGATGTGTCAGCTCCATATAAGGCCCGTCCCGAACCTGAATCACGCCGCGGACCAGGACCGCCACGCCTTCGAGATCGGCCACGCGCACGTTCCTTTTCGCAAGAACGGCATCGAAAGCCTCTTCTTCCGACACTTTCAAGGTAACGGTAAAATCACTTTTCCAGCGGAACCCGAAATTGAGATAACGAGTACGCGCCGTTTTTCCAAGAGAAACAATGCGGCCCGCCGCCACGATATAATGCCCCGCCCGTTCCAGGAGGGCTTCGGGCGTGCGCGTGCTCAAGATCTTGCCGTCCTGCCAAAAACCTCGCCCGGCGCGCCGGGCGACGGTTTCCGACCATTTCAACGCCGACGTACAGTCAGCCGTTCCGAGGTTCGGGGCAACCAGGCTCATGCCGGAACTCAGCAACTCCTGCTGGACAAGGACCCGATCGGTTCCCCGTTCCGAGACCACCCAGGCCGGCGCCAATCCCCAGCGGTTTTCCGGCCCGGCGCGATAGGCCAGATACCGGGACCCTGCGGCCTCCGAGGACCTTTGGGCAGTAGTAGTATCCTCATCCGTCCCGCCCGGAGTCACCACATCCGCCAGCACAAAACCTTGGCCGGCGGCGCTCCGGAAGACAATGCCGTCTTCCCCGGCGGTCACGGGCACCGGGTCGGAGATCTCGGCCGCATCACCAAGACAAAGTCGCAGCGCCCGATCGGGATTGTCCTGCGCAAAACCTTGGGCAGGCAGCAAGACAAAGCAAAGGGCAAACGGAATGTGACGGCCGCATCCCGCCCGCCTTTCCGTCGTCGCAGTCTCTCTTCCTGAAAAGAGGCCCCGTCGCACATCCGATGGGGCATTTCTGTGCAGACCCTTCAAGTTTTTCCCGCCGCCCGGATCACCGATCAACAGCATCCAGTTACCTGTCAAATAAGGCAAGGCAAAGATGATCGCGGCAGAGCCGCGCAAAAGCTTCACTGGAAAGCAGCCGGAGTTGTCCATCAGGGCTCGCAACCGCCCCGGTTTCATGCTAATCGAACCTTCAATGGCCCCGTAGCTCAGCAGGATAGAGCATCAGATTCCTAATCTGAGGGTCACGCGTTCGAATCGCGTCGGGGTCACCACTTTTCCTCAAGACACCGCTAACCGGACGCAGAGTCCGATGCGACCCTGACAGACCTGTTCCAGGAAAATCCATGTATTGACCCGCGCCGGCCAGCAAACTCTCTTCCTTGCTTGACAGCCGGTATGGCACGTCACAGGCTTGCGTCACTTTTCAGATCGTTTTTCAGGCGCCTTTGCATGGGTTCTTTCCTCCGCTCCGAACTGGCCTTTTTCGCTGCGGCCGCGACCGCCCTTGTCCTGTACACGGTCGGCGCGCACTGGGAGGATCATCTTGCCAACCCACTGATCATGATCGGGCTGTTCATCTGGATTTTCGGTGTAATGATCTGGGCGTCCTTTGCCGCCGTCCATCACGCCGACAGTCTCGCCGAACTCCTGGGCGAGCCCTACGGGACCCTGATCCTGACATTTTCGGTGACCTGCATCGAAGTCTCCGTCGTTTCGGCGGTGATGCTCAGCGGGCCGGTCGACCCGACCGTTCCGCGCGACACCATGCTTGCGGTCATGATGCTCGTGCTCAACGGCATGGTCGGCATTTGCCTGCTGATCGGGGGCCTGCGTTATGGAGAGCAGGATTTCAACCTTCAAGGTGCCCGATCGTTCCATGCCGTGCTGCTGACACTGGCGACGATCACGCTCATCCTGCCGCGCTTCACCACGTCCACGTCGGATCCCAGCCTGACGTCGAAGCAGGCCCTTTTGTTCAGTGCGGCGACCATCGCGCTCTACGCGGCTTTCCTGTCCATCCAGACGGTCCGGCACCGGGGGTTCTTCATGGAGCCGGATCTGACGGGCACCCCCGCTGCCCCGCAGCACGGCAAGCATCCCGAAGGTTTGCCGACGCGCTCGCTCCCCTACCATGCGGCCATGCTGGTCCTGCTGCTGGTTGCGGTGGTCCTGCTGGCGGAAAAGCTCGGAACACTCGTTGAAGGGTTGATTGCGGTTCTCGATGCGCCCCACGCGCTGGGAGGTGTCCTGATCGCATTGCTTGTGCTCGCTCCCGAAGGCCTCGCCGCATTTCGCGCCGCTGCGTCGAACCACCTGCAGCGGGCGGTTAACATCTGTCTCGGATCAGCTCTGGCGACGATCAGCCTGACCGTGCCGGCCGTCGTAGGCGTCGGGCTCTTCAGCGGTACCCATCTTGTGTTCGGACTGGACGGAACGGAGATGGTGCTGCTCATTCTGACACTGATACTCAGCACCATGACCTTCGGCGGCCCGCGCACGAACATGCTGCAGGGCATTACCCATCTTGTGGTGCTCTTTGTCTATTTCGTCCTGATTTTCGACCCGTAAGGCCGGCAGCCGCACATGAGAATCCGATGACCGCTCCGCACCAGACCGGGCAAGAGACACTACACGGCGACCATTCCGGTCACGACCACGCCGGCCACCACCGTGGACATGACCACAGCCACGGTCACACTCATTCCCATGCCCCCGATGTGAACGACAAGAACGCCCGCGCGGTGGCGCTTGCCGGGCTGCTGATCTGCTCCTTCATGTTCGCCGAACTGATCGGCGGTTATCTGTCCGGCTCGCTGGCTCTGATGGCGGATGCGCTGCACATGGTGACCGACGCCGCGTCGCTGGGCCTCGCGTGGTGGGCCTTCCAGCAGACGAAGAAGGCTCCGACGGCCGCCCTGAGCTATGGCCGGCACAGGCTGCCGGTTCTGATTGCCTTCGCCAATGCAATCTTCCTTCTGATCGTCACCGGCTGGATCTGCGTCGAGGCAGTCGGCCGCTTCATCACGCCGGAAAAGGTTCTGGCCGGCCCCATGATGATCATTGCCATCATCGGGCTTCTGGTGAATATCGCCGCCTTCTTCGTGCTCCGCCAGGGCGGCGACAATTCGCTCAACATCCGGTCCGCGATCCTGCATGTGCTCGGCGACCTGCTCGGATCCGTCGCGGCGATCGCAGCGGCCATCGTGATCGCCTTCACCGGCTGGTATCCGATCGACCCGATCCTGTCGGTGTTCGTCGCTCTCCTGATCGTACGATCCGCAATCGCAATCCTGCGCCAGTCCGCACACATCCTTCTGGATGGTACACCGGAGGAGATCGATTGCCGGGACATCATGACCAACCTGCCGCGGAAAATTCCGGGCCTGGAACAGGTTCGTCATGTCCATGTCTGGACACTTGCCGAAGGCCGCCTGAACGCAACGCTGCACGCAGGGGTGCGCTCGCCGGAAGACGGCCCCACGGTTACCGCCGCCATTCGCGAGGAACTGTCCCGCAGCTACGGGATCGGCCATGCGACGATCGAATGCGAAATCCTGGACGCGATGGCCAAGGCGCCAGGGCCGGCTTCAGAGTCCCGCAGCAATCCGGCGTAGCCCTTGGACAATTTGCAAGGCTGGATGCGACGACGCACATCGGCTTCAGTCAGGTGCAGGATGCTCCATAAATTTTAGACCAAGGTTCGTCACTTCAGGTCAAGTCGATGTCCAGTGCCTGGATGCCCGGCTTCAACTCGATCCAATCCGAATAGGACAGGCTTTTGCCGTCCTTCTCTGCAAAAGCTTCGATCTTCGTCGCACCGGTCGGCAAAGGGTTCAGGGCGAAAGACGTTTGCGCAAACTTCGCCGTTTCGACGTTCTCGATCGCAACGCGGATTTCACCGTCGAATGCGGTCTTCACCGTGATCTTCACAAGGGCCGGCTTTTTCGCCGCTTCCTCCGCAGCCGCTTCCTGCTTCGCCTGCTCCCTTGCGGACTTCAGCTCGGTGATCGCATCCGTGATGCTCTGCTCAACGGAGGTCTTCCCTTGCTGGGCGAGTGTATCGAGTTCGGAAATCGACGTGGTGTATTCGTCCTGCCAGGTCTGCAGCTCCTCTCGGGTCAGCTTCCCAAGATCGGTGCAAAACGCTTCGGCGACGGCAAACACCTTTTTCCGGAAGGCTGTCTTCAGGACCGCATCGCTCTCCGGCTTCAATTGTTGTGCCTCCAGAGCCAGGTCGAGCAAGGAAAACTGAAGTTTGGTCGCTAGGTCCCGGATCGCCAGGATCGTGCCTAGAGCGCGAAAGTAGCGACTTGATATATCTCCGGTTTTTTCGGCGATCAGCAGGGCGCCCATCAACGCGTAAAACAGAAATGCGACTGCGAACAGACCGATATCCAACTGTTTGTTGGCCAGGGTTTCGACATTTGTAATGCGGATGACGGCTGCGCAGGCCGTCAGGAAACTCGCCGCGCTCGCCAGAATGACCAGGGATCGTCGGATCTTGTTGGCCGCACTATTTCTCAGACGGCCCTTGTAGAAACCAAGCCGTTGCTCCCGCAGCTCTTCCAGGCGGATTTCAACTTTCCCGACCAGTTCGGCAGGGTCGCATTCCAAAAAGTCTTCGCGTTTAAAGTCGATCGGCTGGAATGTTGTCCCATTCGCCATCTTGGCCCTCCCCGGCGAAAACAAGAAAAAATTAAACCAGTGATCGTTTTTTTCATCAAGTAAAATCTAAAGGTGTATCGAAAGCTGCCGTCAGAATTTGCGGTTCGCCCTGCCTCGAAGAATCAATGCGATCCAGCAGGTCGAGCTGTACTTTCCGGTGAATAGTCGGCATGCCGGGGAAGCCGTAGACTAGGGTCGCCTGACCGTATCAGCCCGTGGGAATTTGCTCTTATGAAATTGTGGCACTGTTATAACGCCAGATCCCTGCGTCCGCTCTGGACGCTGGAGGAACTGGGTCTTGACTACGACATCGAGACCCTGCCGTTTCCGCCCCGGGTTTTTCAGCGTGCCTATCTGGAGACAAATCCGCTCGGGACCGTGCCTTATTTTACCGACGGCGCCATCAGCATGACAGAATCGACCGCCATCTGCGTCTATCTGATCGAAAAATACGGCGGCAACGGCCTTGGCATCGCACCCGATCATCCGGACTATGCCGACTATCTGAACTGGCTGTTCCAGAGCGACGCCACGCTGACCTTTCCGCAGGCGCTGGTGTTTCGCTATTCAAGCCTCGAACCTGAAGACCGCCGCCAGCCGCAGGTGGCGACTGATTATGCCAAGTGGTTCCTCGCCCGACTCAAACGGCTGAACGCCCATCTGGAAACGCGAAGCTATCTGTGCGACGGCAGGTTCACCATCGCCGACATCGCCATCGGATATGCGCTTCATTTCGGCGAGATCATCGGCTTCTTCGACTACTACACACCGCAGGTTCAGACCTATCTGAAACGGCTGCAGGAGCGCGATGCCTTCAAGCGCGCTCAGGAGGTGGGCAAGGACCTCGACCCGTTTACGGATCTCAAACCGAACCTCACACCCTATCTGGCGACCTGACGGAAGCGCGTTTCAGCCGTCATCCCGAGGCGCCCGCCTCAGGGCGACGAGCTTTCGGGTATAGGCGACGAGCCGGTCGAGCTTTTGCTGCGCCGTCGTGGCATCCCTGGCCTCGAGCGCATCCACCATCGCCTTGTGCAGGTCGGCGATGCTTTCCCGGTCGCGCAGGCGATAGACCAGCATGTTCATCAGCGGCTGCATCGCCTCGACCGCGCCGGAGACCTGGAAGCCGAGCAAGGGATTGCCGCTGGCGCGCGCGACGATGGAATGAAAGCGCACGTCCGAGGCGCAGAAGTCCTCGTCGCTCAGGTCCTTGCCCCGCTGTTTATAGACTTCGTCGCGAAGCGCCGACAGGTCTTCCTCCGTCCGGCGTTTGGCCGCAAGCGGCAGACAGGACGCTTCCAGAGTAAAGCGCGCCTCTATGGCGTCTTCCAACGGGATGTCGTTCATGCCGATCAAAAGCCGGCAGGTCGAGACCAGATCGTCCTGCGCCTCGTCCCAGGTGATCCGGTTGACGAAGGCCCCGCCGGCAGCGCCCCGTTCGGAACGGATCAGGTTCTGGGCCGCCAGCCGCTTCAACGCTTCGCGCACCGTTGCTCGCGATACGCCGAAACGGTCTGCGAGCTCCGTCTCGCTCGGCAGCTTTTCCTCAACGGCCAGATGGCCATCAACGATGGCCTTTCGGATGGCATTGGCGATTTGAGTCGACAATCCTTCCTTCCGGATTGCCTGATATTCGATCGCCAATTGCACCTCCTTAGCCGTTCAGGAATGCCCGAGCGGAAACTCTTCCCGCGCGGTTTCAGCAAACCTATGAAGGCCAGTCACCAACGTCAATGAGAAACAATCAATTGTCTGACAATTAATTGTTTGACTTTTAACACCTTCCGGATCAGCTTTATCGGAAAAGAAATACCGGAGGAAACACATGGGCTTGAGCGCGGGCCTGATGTCCAGTCGCCGTTTGGGTCGCGAATTGGGCCGCCAGCTGGTCTGGGGCCTCTTTTTCGCGGGCATCCTCACCGCCTGGGGGCTGCTGTTCGTCATGCAGCCGGGTCTTGACCTGCCTGCCGGCTGGCAGGACCTCGGGGCGGACTACCTCACCTCCCTGTGCCGGAGCACGGCCGGGACCGCCGGCTATGCCCCCGTTCTGGCCATGTGGGCGCTCATGGCGCTGGCGATGATGGCGCCGACCACAGTACCCGCATTGAAGACCTATACCGATCTCGCCCACGCCGGCGCCGCCTCCGCATCCGGCCTTGCCGCGCTCATCGGCGGCTACCTTCTTGTCTGGCTCGGCTTTTCGGCCGTCGGCGCTGCGGCCCAGGTGCTGCTGTCCGGCTTCGGCCTGATCGATCCGCTCGGGCGGAGCACCGCGGCCTTTTTGAACGCGGGCCTCCTGGCAACCGCCGGCGCCTATCAGTTCAGCCGTCTGAAACAGGCCTGTCTCACCAGCTGTCAGAGTCCGATGATGTTCTTCATGGCCCATTGGCAGCCGGGCGCCGCAGGCGCTTTCGGCATGGGCCTTAGGCTTGGCGCCGTCTGCCTCGGCTGCTGCTGGGCGCTGATGCTTCTGGCCTTCGTCGCCGGCACCATGAACCTCGCCTTCATGGGCCTCGCCATGGCGCTGATGGCAATCGAGAAAATGCCCGTTATCGGGCGCACCCTCACGGTCCCGGTCGGCCTCGCGCTTCTGGCGGGTGCCGTGCTGACCGTCTTTTTCGCACTGCCAATAATGAACTGAAAGGGAGAGACCCCATGAGCGGATGGGCCATAAAGGGCGAATTGATTCTCAACTGCAATTGCACGGTCTTCTGTCCGTGCGTCGTTTCGCTCGGCAAGCATCCCCCCACCGAGGGTTATTGCCAGGCCTGGGCCGGGGTCCGCATCGACACCGGCCACTACGAGGGCGAAGACCTTTCCGGCCTGAATATCGGCCTTGTCCTGGACATTCCCGGACTGATGGCCCGCGGCAACTGGAAGGCGGCGGCCTATATCGACGAACGCGCTTCCGATGCCGCCTATAACGGACTGGTGAAGATCTTTTCCGGTCAGGCCCGTGGCACCACCGGTCTGTTCCGGGTGCTCGTCAGTGAATTTTTGGGGGCTGAACGCGCGCCCGTTTCCTATACCATGGAGGGCAAGAAGCGCCGGTTGATCGTCGGCAAGGCGATCAAGGGCGAAGTCGAACCGATTTCGGGAACAAGGCCGGACGAGGAAGTCGTGGTGACCAACACCGAATACTGGATGGGTTCGGACATCACCGTCGCGACCGCCACTCAAGGCCGGGTCCGCGCTTATGGACGGGTCTGGGACTTCGACGGCCGCAGTGCGGAAATCTGCCAGATCGACTGGTCCGGACCGTCCGCCGAAATCGCCGCATGACCGAAAACCGAACCGAAAAGGAGATTGCCGAATGACCTTCAAGGCGTTGCTCGTTGAAAAGGACGATGAGGGCAAGACCAGTGCCTCCGTTCAGGACCTGGATGAAAGCCGGCTTCCCGACGCAGACGTGACCGTCGCCGTGGACTATTCCACCGTGAACTACAAGGATGGTCTGTGCATCGGTCCGGGCGGCGGCCTCGTGCGCACGTATCCGCATGTGCCCGGCATCGACTTCGCAGGCACGGTCGAAACGTCAGGCGACAGCCGTTACAAGCCCGGCGACAAGGTCGTTCTCACCGGCTGGCGTGTCGGCGAGGCCTGGTGGGGAGGCTATTCCCAGAAGGCCTGCATCAAGGCCGACTGGCTGGTCCCCCTGCCCGACGGCCTGACGACCCGGGACGCCATGGCGATCGGCACCGCCGGCTTCACCGCCATGCTTGCCGTCATGGCGCTGGAAGACCACGGACTGAAGCCAGGCAACGGGCCGGTCCTGGTCACCGGTGCGGCCGGCGGCGTCGGCTCCGTGGCAACGGCGATCCTGGCCAATCTCGGCTATGAAGTTGCCGCCGTCACCGGCCGGCCGGAAACCGAAGACTATCTCAAATCCCTGGGCGCCACGCAGATCGTGCCCCGCGACGAGATCAACGAGACGGTCAAGCGGCCCCTGGAAAGCGAAACCTGGGCCGGCTGCGTCGATGCCGTTGGCGGCGCAATGCTTGCCCGTGTGCTCGGCCAGATGAAATACGGCGCGTCCGTTTCGGCTGTCGGTCTTGCAGGCGGCGCGGGTCTCCCGGCAACCGTCGTCCCGTTCCTGCTGCGCGGCGTCAACCTGCTCGGCATCGACAGTGTCATGCGCCCCTACGAGGACCGGATCCGCGCCTGGACCCGCCTGGCAAGCGACCTGCCGATGGAGAAACTCCATGCCATGATCCAGCCGGCGACGCTTGCCGATTTGCCAGACCTGGGCGCGGCGATCCTGAAGGGCCAGGTCAAAGGCCGTGTCGTTGTCGACGTGAACGCCTGAGGTTCTGCGTTCAAGGAACAAGAGACCTGCTGACACAGCTCTTTTTCTCAACAGCCATGCGCGTAAACGGCTGACGGACGATGATCCGGCAGCCGTTTTTTAGCGCTCCAGCCAGAAATCGGGGGTCAGGATGACGATGCCGGCGATGATTTCCAGCCGGCCGAGGATCATCTGGATGGCCAACAGCCATTTCGCTGTATCGGACAGGCTCTGAAAATTGCCGGCCGGACCGATGATTTCGCCGACCCCGGGGCCGACATTGGCAAGGGCTGTGATCGACGCACTGAGCGCCGTTTCGAGGTCCATGCCCAAAAGGCTGTAGATGGCGGCAAAAACCGCGAAGGTTCCCGCGTAGAGGATGCCGAACACCAAGACGCCCTCGATCACCGAACTGCCGACCGGTTTGCCGGAATAGCGGGTGTTGACCACCCTGTGCGGATGGATCATCCGCCGAAGCAGCGTGTGGATGAAGCCCAGAAGCACGGCAATGCGGAACATCTTGAAGCCGCCGGCTGTCGACCCGCTGCATCCACCGAGGAACGTCAGCAGGAAAAACACGGCGATGAAGAACGGACCCCATTGGAGATAATCATCGGTGGCATAGCCCGTCGTCGTCACCACCGAGACGACGTGAAACACGGAATCGGTAAACAGGCCCAGGGGCGCGCTGTCGTTCTGAGCGCGAAGGGACAGGAAAACGGCAAAGCTTGCGATCGTGACAATGGCAAGAAAAAAGACAATCTGCGAGGTATCCTCAAGCGGCTTGCGCTCGAAAAACCGGATCAGAACCAGGAACGGAACGCTCGAGGCGCACATGAAGATGATCGCCACCCAGTAAGCGGCGATATTGTCGAACTGCCCGAAGGACATGTCCGAGGTCGAATACCCACCGGTCGAAACGGTGGTCATCGCGTGATTGATCGCCTGGAAGGCGGTCATGCCGCACAGGAAATAGAGCAGGGTGCAGCTCAGCGTGAGCCCGGCATAGAGAATCAGCAGGCGCGCCAGGAATGGCTCGATCCGGCCGTAGGGCTTGGAGGCATTCTCCGATGATTCGATGGCAAACAGCTGACTGCCACCGACCCGCAGGCCGGGCAGAAGCCAGATGCCGATGACCACGATACCGATACCGCCGATCCACTGCAGCAGCGAACGCCACAAGAGAATGCCGGGCGGCATGGTGTCCAGGCCGGTGAGGATCGTGGACCCGGTCGTCGTCAGCCCGGAAGCCGCCTCGAAAAAGGCGTCGGCGAAGGAAATGTTCAGGCCGCTGCCATAAAGCGGAATGGCACCGGCAAGCGAGAAGGCCAGCCAGGCCGCATTCACGAACAACAGGGTTTCCCGCGACCGGTAGGTGAATTTCCGCCCCGCCAGGGCCGCGACCGTCAGGGCGCCAATGCAGGCGATCATGAGCGCGGAAGCCAGAAACACGACCCAGTCCGGATTGCCCGCCACGAGATCCGTGGCGGCGGGAATGAGCATGAAGCCCGCGATCAGAATCAGAAGCCGGCCAATGGGAAGCGCAATCGCGCGATAGTCCATATCAAGTACCCTGCGGAGCCTCGCGAGTGACCGGAACAGCGGAACCGATGACACCGGATTAGCGAGATCATTTCCCTATAACCGAAGATTCCGGTTAGACATACCCGCAAAGCGGAGCACCGGGCAATCCGGCCCTTTTCCTTGACTCAGGCGCCTGATTGCTTCATAGAGCGCCCACTCCATATGAGTGACCGACATTTCGATCCGCCGACCGGGACCCGCAAAGGTGTAAAGAGTTCCCGGAGGTTCACATCCGACAGCGCGTTGCGCCCTCGGGTGTCAAACTGCTTTGCGCGGGTCCTTGTTCGTTCCCATATGGTCGGGAGAACCTCCCGAAACCTGAAATGCCAAGGACCAGTTAATGTTCGAAAGCCTGTCCGATCGACTAAGCGGAATTTTCGACAAGCTCACCGGCCGGGGTGCGCTGTCGGAAAACGACGTCAACGAAGCGCTGCGCGAAATCCGCCGCGCGCTGATCGAGGCTGACGTCGCGCTTCCGGTCGTCCGGTCCTTCACCGACAAGGTGCGCAACCGCGCGGTCGGCGCCGAGGTGGTCAAATCGGTCACCCCCGGCCAGATGGTGGTCAAGATCGTCCACGATCAGCTCGTGGAAATGCTCGGCTCCGAAGGCCAGGGCATCGATCTGAATGCCGCAGCCCCTGTGCCCGTGATGATGGTCGGCCTGCAGGGCTCGGGTAAGACGACCACGACCGCCAAGATCGCCCGTCGCTTGACCCAGCGCGACAAGCGCAAGGTGCTGATGGCCTCGCTCGACACCCGCCGCCCGGCCGCCCAGGAACAGCTCAAGGTCCTCGGCGAGCAGAACGACGTCGATACCCTGCCGATCATCGAAGGTCAGGGCCCGGTCGAGATCGCAAAGCGCGCCATGTCGGCCGCCAAGCTCGGCGGCTATGACGTGGTCATGCTCGACACCGCCGGCCGCATCCACATCGACGAGCCGCTGATGGTGGAAATGGCCGAGGTCAAGGCCGCCGCCAATCCCCATGAAATCCTGCTCGTCGCCGATGCGTTGACCGGTCAGGACGCGGTCAATCTCGCCAAGAGCTTCGATGAGCGGGTCGGTATCACCGGTATCGCGCTGACCCGTATGGACGGTGACGGCCGCGGCGGTGCGGCTCTTTCCATGCAGGCGGTCACCGGCAAGCCGGTGAAACTGATCGGGACCGGCGAAAAGTCGGATGCGCTGGAGGATTTCTATCCCAAGCGGATCGCCGACCGCATCCTGGGTATGGGCGACATCGTCTCGCTCGTTGAAAAGGCAGCCGAAGCCATCGACGCGGAAAAGGCCGCGCAGATGGCGAAGAGGATGCAGAAGGGTCACTTCGACCTGAACGACCTCGCCGAACAGCTCAAGCAGATGGAAAAGCTCGGCGGCATGTCCGGCATGATGGGCATGCTGCCCGGCATCGGCAAGATGAAGAAGCAGATCGAGGCTTCCAATCTCGACGACAAGATGTTCAAGCGCCAGGTCGCTATCATCCAGTCGATGACCGCCAAGGAGCGCGAAAAGCCCGAACTCCTGAAGGCCAGCCGCAAGAAGCGGGTCGCCGCCGGGTCCGGCGTCGATGTCTCGGACGTCAACAAGCTTCTGAAGATGCACCGCCAGATGGCGGACATGATGAAGATGATGGGCAAGAAAAAGGGCATGCTCGGCAAGATGATGGGCGGCCTGACGGGTATGGGTGGCATGCCCGACGTTGACCCGAAGCAGCTTGAAGAAATGGCCAAATCCGGACAGATGCCGGGCGGCATGGATCTGCCGAAAGGCCTTCCGGGCGGAATGGGCGGCTTACCCGGTGGCATGCCGGGGCTTCCCGGCCTTGGCGGCCCGAAAATGCCGGGCGGCCTCGGTGGCCTTCCGGGTCTGGGCAAGGGCAAGAAGAAATGAGCATGAGCGACGCGGAAACCCGGCTGGGCGAAAGCCAGGCCATGGCCGAGCTTCTGGCGCTGCGCGCCTCCATCGACAACATCGATGCAGCCCTGGTCCACATGCTCGCCGAACGGTTCAAATGCACCCAGAAGGTGGGTGTGCTGAAAGCGACCAACGACCTGCCGCCGGCCGACCCGGCGCGGGAGAAAATTCAGATCGAACGCCTGCGCCAGCTGGCTGTGCAGGCCAATCTCGATCCTGATTTTGCCGAGAAATTCCTGAACTTCATCGTGAAGGAAGTCATCCGGCATCACGAAGCCATTGCCGCTGAAAACGGCAAATGAACACACTGGAGAACTGAAAAATGGCTACCAAAATTCGTCTGGCACGTGGCGGTTCCAAGAAGCGCCCGTATTACCGCATCGTCATTGCCGACATCCGCTCCCCGCGTGACGGCCGCTTCATCGAAAAGGTCGGGTCCTACAACCCGATGCTGCCGAAGGAGTCCGAGGAACGCATCCAGCTGAATGTCGAGCGCATCCAGTACTGGCTCGGCACCGGCGCAAAGCCGACCGACCGCGTGGCCCGTTTCCTGGATGCCGCCGGCCTCATGAAGCGCGAGCCGCGCAACAACCCGAAGAAGGCCCAGCTCGGCCAGAAGGCCCAGGAACGCCTGGACGCCAAGAAGCAGGCTGAAGAAGAAGCAGCCGCTGCAGCCGCCGCACCGGCCGCTGAAGAAGCGCCTGCCGAAGAAGCAGCCGCTGAATAAGATGAAAAACCAGGACTGCGCCGGACAGCTTTGAGGATGACACCGCACGATGGGTGATGTCGGCAAAGACATGGTCCTCATGGCCGTTATCGGCGCGGCCCACGGCATTCGCGGTGAGGTGCGGGTCAAGCCCTATGGCGATGACCCGCTCTCCTTCACCGACTACGGTCCCCTGGTCACCGAAGACGGCAGCCGCACGTTCGAGGTCCTCAACGCGCGGGTTCAGAAAACCGTCGTTATCACCAGGTTCAAGGGCATCGACGACCGCAATCAGGCCGAAACCCTGAACGGTCTCAATCTGTACATCCCCCGCGATCGGCTTCCCGAGCCGGAAGAGGACGAATTCTATTATTCGGATCTCGAGGGGCTTGGCGTGACGACAATGGCGGGCGAAGACCTCGGCCGGATCGTTGCCGTGCAGGATTTCGGGGCCGGAGACTTGCTCGAAGTCCGCCCGAAACGGGGCAGAACCTTCTACATCCCGTTCACGAAAGCCTTTGTTCCGAAAATCGACCTGACTGCCGGTCTGGTAAAGGTTGATCTGCCGGACGACTACTTTTCGGACGACCGTTCGGAATCGGCGGACAGATCGTAATAGATCGGCTGCAGGCCCATCTGCTCCAGATCGAGTGGCACCGGCTTTTCTTCCATGACCTGCCGTGTTTCGGACCGGATCAAGGCGATGGCGGTCACGACCATGGCGATCCCCACACCGTTGGCAAAAGCATCCGCAAGGGAGGATTCATGATTGGGAAGGAAACCCTGAACCACCTCTCCGGCCAGACCCATGGAAAAGGCAGCCACCGCCGAAATCCGCAGCCGACAGCAGAACAGGGAATGGATCGACAGGGTCAGAAGTGCGTAGAAACCCACATGGATAATCTTGTCAAAGGGATGCCCGACGCCCGTGTTGAAGACCAGTCCGACCAGAACGCCGAATGTCAGCAAGGCAAGAAGCGGCAGAAGGCGGCTGAGCGAGAGATCCAGATAATGCTGGTCGACACGCTGTTGAATGAATTTCGGCAGCTTCAAACGGAACACGGGCATTGGAAAACCTGACACGAATACTTTCCCTAGGGTTAGCCACTATATCTTGGGAGATTTAATGCGCCCCTTAAAAGGCGCTGCTAAGGTGTTCAAAAGAATGGTAAACTTGTATTAACCCTAAGCATTCCCTACGAATGGCAAAACGATCTTCCGGTGACAGGACATGGCCTTCAAGGCAACCGTATTGACGCTCTATCCGGACATGTTTCCCGGTCCACTTGGCCAGAGCCTGGCCGGCCGCGGACTGGAACGCGGGCTGTGGGCGCTGGAGACAGGCCAGATCCGGGATTTCGCCACCGACAAACACAGATCGGTGGACGATACCCCGGCCGGCGGCGGCGCCGGCATGGTGCTGCGTGCCGATATCCTGGCAAAGGCCATCGACGGATCGGTGCCGAAAGACGATCCCCGACCGAAACTGCTGATGAGCCCGCGCGGCAGACCCTTCACCCAGGCCATGGCCCATGACCTCGCCGAAGGACCGGGCGCGGTCATCGTCTGCGGCCGGTTCGAGGGCGTCGACCAACGCGTGATCGACGCCCGGAACCTCATGGAAGTCTCGATCGGGGACTACATCCTGTCCGGCGGCGAAATCGCGGCAATCACCTTGCTGGATGCGGTGGTGCGCCTGATTCCCGGCGTCATGGGCAACATGGAAAGCGCGGAGACCGAAAGTTTCGAAACCGGCCTGCTGGAGCATCCGCATTACACCCGCCCGGCCGAGTTCGAGGGCCGGACCATTCCTGACGTGCTCACCTCCGGCAATCACCGGAAGATCGCCGAATGGCGCCAGGAGCAGGCGGAAAAGCTCACCCGGAAACGGCGGCCCGATCTGTGGGAAAAGTATTCGGAACGAACCGGGGGTTGACCCTCGGCGCTGTCCGCCTGCACCCGTCCCGGTAACGGGATCCGTATAGTGCATTTGGATCATTCGGAACTTTTCCCATTGCGATAATATGAAGTTGCCGATGGGGAAACAGCATTACGGTGGGACTACGATTATAGCCTTGCCAAATGGGCTCTCCCTCTAAGGGACGTTTGCCTTCGGTTGTACTTAAGGCAGTTTGACTGGCATCAGCGGCGACCGGCATCCCCGGTCGCCGTATTTCATTCATGACTAGCCTGAACGCAAAACCCTCCGGATTTAGCGATTTTTCTAAAAACCGCATGACAAAGGCAGCGTCTTCCTGTATCACGCGCGGCGAATGGATCGGATGGGAGAATTCCACCCACCGGCCGGCAAATGTCACCATGGCCCAGAGACGGTGAACCCGTCCCCGCTCAGTTTGTTGCGGAGGACGCTCTGACCGCTTTGTAAATTGAAAAGGGAAATAGCCATGAACATTATCGAACAGCTCAACGCCGAAGAAATGGCGAAAATCGAGGAAAGCCGCAAGCTTCCGGAATTTTCCCCCGGCGACACGGTCAAGGTCAACGTCCGCGTGACGGAAGGCACCCGGACCCGTACCCAGGCTTACGAAGGCGTCTGCATCGCCCGTTCCGGCGGCGGCATCAACGAAAGCTTCACCGTCCGCAAGATCTCCTACGGCGAAGGCGTGGAACGCGTATTCCCGATCTACTCCCCGATGCTGGAAGGCGTCGAAGTGGTCCGCCGCGGTAAGGTGCGTCGCGCCAAGCTCTACTACCTGCGTGATCGCCGCGGCAAGTCGGCCCGTATCGTCGAAGCCACCAACGCCCGTGCCAAGCGCCTCAACGAAGAAGTTCGCGCCGATGTCGCAGCCGCCAAGGCTGCCGTTGCCGCCGAGAAGGAAGCCGCCAAGGCTGCCGAAGCAGCTGCAGCCGCAGAAGCAGCAGCTTCCGCCGAGGGCGCAGCGGAATAAGCCGGACAGCGCTTTTTCAAGACCGCATTTCGAAAGGGCAGCCCAACGGGTTGCCCTTTTTTGCTTCCAGACCCGCTCCCGGCCCGCACGGCGCTTCAATCGCAGTTGAAGAATACTCAACTCAAACGTCTTGACCGCGTGGCCCGCTTTGGTTCATTGAAATGCACAACAATGGGGTGGGCGTGAACACACGTCATCCCGACAACAAAGACCGGTCCAGACCATTCAGCAGCGGACGCGATGCCGGCGAATGGCTTCAAGAACAGGCCGGGCTGGTTTCAGGAGAGAACCATGACGAAAGCCAGGACGCTTTACGACAAGATCTGGGACGACCACGTGGTCGACATGCAGGAAGACGGTACGGGCCTGCTCTATATCGACCGTCATCTGGTCCATGAAGTGACCAGCCCCCAGGCTTTCGAAGGCCTGCGCATGACTGGACGCAAGGTTCGCCAGCCGCAAAAAACCCTGGCCGTCGTCGACCACAACGTGCCGACCACCGACCGCAGCCACGGCATCGACGATCCGGAATCCGCCCTG
The DNA here is from genome assembly GCF_963675985.1 of uncultured Roseibium sp. Classification (NCBI taxonomy): domain Bacteria; kingdom Pseudomonadati; phylum Pseudomonadota; class Alphaproteobacteria; order Hyphomicrobiales; family Stappiaceae; genus Roseibium; species uncultured Roseibium sp. The sequence goes on from NZ_OY780957.1 coordinate 1,108,903, forward strand.
CAGGTCGATACGCTCGCCAAGAACGCCGCTGACTTCGACGTCGAGTACTACAATGAACTCGACCACCGTCAAGGCATCGTTCACATCGTCGGTCCGGAACAGGGCTTCACCCTGCCGGGCATGACCATCGTCTGCGGCGACAGCCACACCTCGACCCATGGCGCCTTCGGCGCTCTGGCCCACGGTATCGGCACATCGGAAGTGGAACACGTCCTGGCCACCCAGACGCTGATCCAGAAAAAAGCCAAGAACATGCTGATCCAGGTGGACGGCAAGCTGCCGGAAGGCGTGACCGCCAAGGACATCATCCTGGCGATCATCGGCGAGATCGGCACTGCCGGCGGCACCGGTTATGTCATGGAATATGCGGGCGAAGCGATCCGCGAGCTCTCCATGGAAGGCCGTATGACCGTCTGCAATATGTCGATCGAAGGCGGCGCCCGCGCCGGCCTGATCGCACCGGATGAAAAGACCTTCGACTACATCAAGGGCCGCCCGAAGGCTCCGACCGGCGAAGCCTGGGACCAGGCAGTGGCCTACTGGAAGTCGCTCCACACGGACGAAGGCGCGCATTTCGACAAGGTCGTCGAGCTCAACGCGGCCAATCTGCCGCCGACGGTCACCTGGGGTTCGTCTCCCGAAGATGTGGTCTCGATTACCGGCGTCGTGCCGAACCCGGACGACATCAAGGACGAAAACCGCCGGACCTCCAAGTGGCGCGCCCTGGAATATATGGGCCTGACGCCCGGCACGAAGATCACCGACATCGAGCCCAATGTCGTTTTCATCGGCTCGTGCACCAACGGCCGCATCGAGGATCTGCGCGCGGCTGCCGCCGTCATCGGCAACGGCAAGGTCAAGGACGGCATCCGTGCCATGGTCGTGCCGGGGTCCGGCCTCGTAAAGGAACAGGCGGAAGCCGAAGGCCTGGACAAGATCTTCCTGGCAGCCGGTTTCGAATGGCGGGAGCCGGGATGTTCCATGTGCCTGGCCATGAACGCCGACAAGCTGGCACCGGGCGAACGTTGCGCCTCCACGTCGAACCGCAATTTCGAAGGCCGTCAGGGTTTCAAGGGCCGCACCCATCTGGTGTCGCCAGCCATGGCCGCGGCGGCTGCCATCGCCGGCCACTTCGTCGACATTCGCGAATGGAAAGTACCCTGATTCGACGCAAATTTGCCTGAGACACGCGGGCGCCCGATGGGCGCCCGTAAGCATTTTGTCGCGGCCTCTTCCCACCTATGAGGAACGGACAGCGTTTCATTTCGAAATTTCAATTGGTTAACACGTATTAACCCGGCTTTGGGCCGGACACCCCGGAAATGAAGCTTGTGAATTTATCAGGCTTCACAAGAGTGTCACAGCCGCTCTACAATACTCCCGTCTCATGAGGTCAGGCCCGCGTCCGGACAGCCGGATGGCAGCCGTCCGAGCAGGCATGAGGAGCGGAAGGTGACGATAGCGGTTTCGTCTGGAGCACACCCGGCTTTGGTGCTCAATGCGGATTACCGGCCGTTGAGCTACTACCCCCTGTCTCTCTGGTCGTGGCAGGATACGATTAAGGCTGTGTTTCTGGACCGGGTGAACATCGTTTCCGAATATGACACCTGTGTCCGAAGTCCGAGCTTCGAGTTCCGATTACCCAGCGTTGTTTCCCTCAAAAGTTACGTCAAGCCCAGCCGCTACCCTGCCTTTACCCGTTTCAACGTCTTCCTCCGCGATAAATTCCAGTGTCAGTATTGCGGCTCCAGGGACGAGCTGACCTTCGACCACCTCATTCCCCGGTCGAAGGGCGGACAAACAACCTGGGACAACGTCATCACCGCCTGCTCCCCCTGCAACCTCAAAAAGGCCAACAAGTCCTGCAAGCAGCTAAACATGTGGCCGATGCACATGCCGTTCCAGCCCACCATTCAGGACTTGCACAACAACGGCCGCGGTTTCCCGCCGAATTATCTCCACGAAAGCTGGCTCGACTTCCTCTATTGGGACACAGAACTCGAGCCGTGATCGTTCCAATCGAGCGACTTTCCGGGTTTCACCTATCAAAGTAAGCAACGCTTAACCGAGACGGCATCTTCCTCGGCATTTCTTGCAGATTTTAATAAATAAAAATTGGTTTTGGCAGACGCTTCCCGCAGGTCACATCCTGGAGAGTACGTCATGCTTTCAGCTGCCATCGGACAGCTTCGAATTTCTGCCGCCCGGTTCGCGAGGAATGCAAGCGGCTCGATCCTGCCGATGTTCGCGATCATGGCGGTCGTCCTCCTCGTCATCGGCGGCGCGGCCGTGGATTACAGCCGCGCGATAAACGCCCGCGCGACCATGGCGAACGCGCTGGATGCCGCGGCGCTATCCATTGCCAGCCAGTTGTCGTCCTCCATCATGAAAGATAAGGAGATCGACCAGAGTCTTGAAGATTGGTTTGCGGCCAATCTGAACGACATGGGCTATACGGATGTCGCCATAAAAAACCTGCAACATACCGTCGACCCCGAAGCCGGCACCATTTCCGTGTCGTCAACGGTCGGGGTCCCGACCAAATTCATCCACATCGGCGGGATCGGGCCCAAGACGATTGAGGTCGGCGTGGATACCGAGGTGAACTACTCCAAATTCGATGTCGAACTCGCGCTTGTGCTGGATGTGACCGGCTCCATGGGCGGCGACATGCAAACGCTGAAGGACGCAGCGAACTCGCTCATCGACACGTTGATTTCAAAAAATACTCCGGAGTCCGAAAGCAAGATCCGGATTTCAATCGTCCCCTACAGCCAGGGCGTTAACCTTGGGGAATATGCCCAGGCAGTGACCGACGGCAACAAGGGCACCCGGAACTGCGTGACCGAGAGAAACGGAGACGCGCAGTATACGGACGATCCGTACGACTATGACAAAAACAACGAAGAATCCTATTTCGGGGGTGGATCCGAAAATTGCGCGGCGACACCGCAGATGGAGCCTCTGACAGCCAAGCGCAACAAGCTCACCTCGGCCATCAAAAAACTCACCGCCAACGGCTCCACCGCCGGCCAGACGGGGATTGCCTGGGGGTGGTACTCCCTATCGCCGAAGTGGACGAACCTGTGGCCGGCGAAGAGTGCGCCGGCCGACTACGACGACGATGAAATCCTGAAATTCGCCGTCATCATGACCGACGGCGATTTCAACACCTATTACAATTATGAAAATCAAACGAAATGCTCAGGCCGGGGCTGGGGCCGGAAATGCTGGACGGTCAAGGGATGGACCGAGAAAAGAGAATCGGAATACGCCTCCAATACCTCCTCGACCCGCGCCAAAAAACTTTGTTCCGCGATGAAAGACGAAGGTATCGACGTCTATACGATTTATTTCGGCTCGAATGGCAATTCGGCCGGCGCCAAGGTCATGAAGTCCTGCGCCACCAGTGTATCATCGACCTTCTATATGGCCTCCTCCAATCAGGAGCTTATTTCCGCCTTCGGCAACATCGCCAAGAAAGTGCAGGCGATCTATCTCGCGAAGTAGAGTCGAATAAGCCATCCCAAACAAAAAGCCCGCCAGAACGGCGGGCTTTCTTTTCGGTGCAACGGACCGGTCAGCCTCGGTTCTGCCGGTTTTCGATCAGGTCGTCGACCACGGCCGGTTCGGCCAGCGTCGACGTATCGCCGAGACTGTCGAAGCTGTCTTCGGCGATCTTGCGCAGGATGCGGCGCATGATCTTGCCGGAGCGGGTCTTCGGCAGGCCCGGCGCGAACTGAATCAGATCCGGCGAAGCGATCGGCCCGATTTCGGACCGCACGTGGGCGACGAGTTCCTTCTTGAGCGCATCTGTCGGCTCCTCGCCTTCCATCAGGGTGACATAGGCGTAGATGCCCTGGCCCTTGATATCATGCGGATACCCGACCACGGCAGCTTCCGAGACCTTCGGATGGGCCACCAGCGCGCTTTCCACCTCCGCCGTTCCCATGCGGTGGCCGGAGACGTTGATTACGTCATCGACGCGGCCGGTAATCCAGTAGTAGCCGTCCTCATCGCGACGGCAGCCGTCGCCGGTGAAGTAGAGCCCCTTGTAGGTGGCGAAATAGGTCTGCACGAAACGTTCGTGATCGCCGTAGACCGTGCGCATCTGGCCGGGCCAGCTGTCCTTGATGACCAGGTTGCCTTCGGTCGCTCCCTCCAGGAAGTTGCCTTCCGCGTCGACGACGCCGGGCTGGACGCCGAAGAAAGGCCGCGTCGCCGAACCGGGCTTCAGATCGGTGGCGCCGGGCAGAGGCGTGATCAGGATGCCGCCGGTTTCCGTCTGCCACCAGGTGTCCACGATCGGGCAGCGTTTTTCACCGACCACGTTGTAATACCAGGTCCAGGCTTCCGGATTGATCGGCTCGCCCACGGACCCGAGCAGGCGCAGCGACTTGCGCGATGTGCTGGTGACATGCTCGTCGCCGGCCCCCATCAGGGCACGGATCGCCGTCGGCGCGGTGTAGAAGATGTTGACGTTGTGCTTGTCGCAAACCTCCCAGAACCGGCCCGGTCCCGGATAGGTCGGCACGCCTTCGAACATCAGCGTGGTCGCCCCGTTGGCGAGCGGCCCGTAGACGATGTAGCTGTGCCCGGTGACCCAGCCCACATCCGCCGTACACCAGTAGACGTCGCCCTCATGGTAGTCGAAGACGTACTCGTGGGTCATGGAGGCGTAAACGAGATAGCCGCCGGACGTGTGCATCACGCCCTTCGGCTTGCCGGTCGACCCCGACGTGTAGAGGATGAACAGCGGATCTTCCGCGCTCATTTCCACCGGGGCGCAATGATCGGAGACGCGATCGGCTTCCTCGTGATACCAGACGTCCCGGCCGTCCTTCATCGCGATATCGCCGCCGGTGCGCTTGACCACGATCACGCTGTCGACCGGCGCCTTGTCCGCTGCCCGGTCCACATTGGCCTTAAGCGGCACCTTGCGCCCGCCGCGCAGGCCCTCGTCGGCGGTGATGACGCACTTGCTTTCGCAGTCCTCGATGCGCTGCGCCAGCGAATCCGGCGAAAAGCCGCCGAAGACGATGGAGTGCACGGCCCCGATACGCGCGCAGGCGAGCATGGCGTAGGCCGCTTCCGGGATCATGGGCAGGTAGATGGTCACCCGATCGCCTTTCTTCACACCCTGGGCATGAAGCACGTTGGCGAAAACGTTCACTTCGTGATGAAGCTGCTTGTAGGTGATGACCTTGTGTTCGGAAGGATCGTCGCCTTCCCAGATGATGGCCGGCTGGTCGCCCCGCGTCGCTACATGACGGTCGACGCAGTTGGCAGAGACGTTCAGCGTCCCGTCCTCGAACCACTTGATGGAAACGTTGTGGTAGTCGTAGGAGGTGTTCTTCACCTTGGTGTAGGGCTTGATCCAGTCGATCCGCTTGCCGTGCTCGCCCCAGAACCCGTTCGGATCGTCCACGGAGCGCTTGTACATCTCCTGGTACTTGGCATTATCCACGTGCGCGCGTGCTGCGACCTCCGCAGGCACGGGAAAAACATTATCCGACATGTAATTACCTCCCAAACACCACTGATGGGCACGACCGTCCGTCGGATCGGCTGCCTCTTAGTCGGCGCCATTATGCTTACCCACCTGCCAAGCGTCCATACGGAAGGGCTGGTACTTTCGTAGGCGTCAACTCTTGTCCTGAATTCCGGCCAGAAAATCTAACCGATGAGACCGATCACCGCCCCCTGGATGAGGAGCACACCGAGCCAGTGGCCTCCGTCGATCAGGGTCAGAGCCCAAGGAGACCCCTGAAACCGGTGATTGACGATCTGAGTCGTCACCACGAATCCTAACCATATCAGCGCTGCCGAGATCAATCCCGTTTTCAGGGTCGTCTCGCCGGTATGAAAGATCACGCCCACCAGCACGAAGGCCATCAAGAGCTGGCAGAGGAAAGTGAGAAGGAGAGTTTTCGGGTTCGGCCGGGTTTCTTCTTTCGTCAGGCCGGCCGCCTTCATCCAGGCTTTCCCCAGTACACCGTACCAAACAGCGCCAAAGACAAAAGCGACTGTCGCGGCAACGGCGACTGAGACCAGGTTGACACCATCGAACATCATGGGCTCTGCCTCCTGTTGCCGGACGACCGATAGTAAAAAAGCGCGATATGAGATCCTTATCACATTTCCGGATCCCGTTTGGCTCTAATTTCCGCGAGCGCACGCGTATCCCATTGGCGGATATGGTTTTATGACCGACTTTTCATGGAGTTGATTTTCAATGCCTCTAGTTGATCGACGCTTTTTCGGGCGGCTTGGAGCTGCACTGCTCGGCAGCGTCCTTGTCGCAAGCTCGGCCCGGGCGGAGCCGGATTACCTGTTCGTTCTGGACTCTTCGAACTCCATGTGGGGACAGATCGACGGCACATCGAAGGCCGAAATCGCCAGGTCTGCCTTCAGGGATCTTGTTGCCGATCTGCCGGAGAAGGCCCGCGCCGGCCTCATGGCCTACGGACACCGGCGCAAGGCCGACTGCGGCGATGTGGAGACTCTGGTGCCGATAGGCGAACTGGATCGGACGCGCCTCGTACAAAACGTCGAGGCCCTGAAACCGCGCGGCAAGACGCCAATTACCGAAACCCTTCGCCAGGCCGCGGGTCTGCTGGCGTCGAAAGACCGTGCCGGACGGCTGGTCCTGATATCGGATGGAATCGAGACCTGCGGCGGTGATCCTTGCGCGCTCGCGGCCGAACTCGCCAAAGCGGGGATCGATTTCAAGGCGCATGTAATCGGGTTCGACATCGCCTCCAGGGCCGACCAGGCGAAAATCGCCTGCATCGCCCATTTGACCGGCGGAACCTACTGGAATGCCAAGGATGCGGACGGCCTTGCCAAGGCGCTCAAGGAAAGCGTTGCCGCAGTCGAAGCGAAAGCACCGGCACCGATGACGGTCCTCAAGGCGGTCGACAAGGACAGCGGCCAGCCCGTCGCCGGACCCGTGGAATGGGTCGTCGCCAGCGCGGAGGACGAAACGGTTGTCTCCTCCGGCCTGACCGGCGGAACAGTCGAGGTCGCTCTCGAACCGGGAACCTATGTCGTCAGCGCAGAACTTGAGGAACGCGCCGGCGGTGCCGAGCTCGTGGTCTCCGAAAAAGGCGGGTCCCAGACCGTCCTGCTGGATGGCGCTCTGCCCGAAGCGACGGTTACGCCGGCCTCGGCGGAAGCACCGGCAACGTCGCTGCTTGAGGTCGCCTTCGAAGGCCCGGAGGCAAGCGGGGATTTCCTGCGGATCGTCACGCCTGACGGTCAACGCCTCGAGCGGGACCTGTGGGCTTATGTCCGGGACGGAAACCCGGCCAGTCTGCCCCTGCCGACCGAGCCGGGAGCCTACAAGGTCGTCTACGTCTGGACCGAAGGGTCCGAGCGGGTTCTTGCAAGCGCGCCACTGACCGTCACGGAGGTGTCCGCTACTCTCACCTATGCTGCCGAGATCGCAGCCGGCAAACCGGTGGAAATCAGCTGGGAAGGGCCTGACGGTCCGGAAGACTGGATCGGCATCGTCCCGAAGGGCGGCACTGCCGATGACTATGACGGTCGTTGGAAAGGCACAGCTGACGGATCGCCCCTCGTGATCCAGGCTCCAGGCGAGGCGGGCGCCTACGAGGTGATCTATGTCACCGGGGTCGACCAGACTGTTCTAACTCGACAACCGCTCAGCGTCGTCGAAAGTGCGGCAAGTCTGAAAGCGCCGCCGAGCGTAGAGGCATCTGCAAGACTGAAGGTGACATGGTCCGGCCCCAAGGGCAGCGACGACTGGATCGGCATTGCGCCCGTCAGCTCGGATGCCCAAGCCTATGTGACCTACGAGCGGCCCGATGGAGGCAGCGTGTCCATTATCGCTCCTCTGGCGCGCGGGACATACGAGCTGCGCTACATTCTGTCGACCACAGACGGATCCCGGATCCTGGCCAGTCAGCCCCTGACGATAACGGACCCGGTGGTGTCTATGGAGGGTCCGTCGGAAGTCCCTGCCGGATCGACGATCCGCGTCAAGGTTTCAGGACCCGCGAACGACAGCAATTTCGTCGGTTTCGCCGACCCGTCGCAGGATGCCTGGGGAACCGCGTCCGGAGCCTGGGCAAGCGCCAACGATATCAGAAATGGCGAACTGGAACTCACGACGCCCGCCGAGCCAGGCACCTACGAGCTGCGTTTCGTCCTCTCCGCGGGGGATGCGGAGATCGCTGCTCGGCAGACCGTAACGGTCCGCTGAACCGGTACAGCATCAGAAAACGAGCCCGGCGACGCGTCGCCGGGTTCCCCTTCAGCCGCCAAGGCCGCCTTTTTCCACGATAAAGCTGACGATTTGACCAATGCCGTCACCCGCCCGCATGTTGGCGAAGACGAACGGACGGTCCTTGCGCATGCGCAGCGAATCCCGCTCCATCACCGAAAGGTCGGCGCCGACATAAGGGGCGAGATCGGTCTTGTTGATCACAAGAAGATCGGACCGGGTGATGCCCGGACCGCCCTTGCGCGGGATCTCCTCGCCCGCGGCGACGTCAATCACGTAGATCGTCAGATCGGCGAGTTCCGGTGAAAAGGTCGCCGCCAGATTGTCACCGCCGGATTCGATCAGGATCAGATCCAGGTCCGGAAACGCCTGGTTGAGATCGTGCACGGCGGCGAGGTTGATCGAGGCGTCCTCGCGGATCGCCGTATGCGGACAGCCGCCGGTTTCCACGCCGCGGATACGCGCGCTTGGCAGAGCCTGGGAGCGCATCAGCGCCTCCGCATCCTCGCTGGTGTAGATGTCGTTGGTGATCACGGCCAGCGAATAGTCGTCGCGCATGGCCTTGCACAGCCGGTCCGTCAGGGTGGTCTTGCCCGAACCGACCGGACCGCCGATACCGACGCGCAGGGGACCGTTAGGTGAGGTCATTGGGATAACTCCGAAAATACCGATACCCATTGTCGGATACCTGGGAAAAGAGGCCGGGAGTCATGAACGAAACAGCCTGGAATACTTCGTTTCATGCGCCATGGAGGCGATGTCGCCGAGAAAGGTGCTGGTGCCGAGATCATCGAGACCGGACCGGAGCGCTTCGTCTGTGATCCCGGCAACCGCCGGTTCGAGCTTTGCCAGAACCCGCTGGCCGTCGCTCTGGCCGAGCGGCACCGCACGCACTGCCGCCGAAATGACATTGGCCATGAAGGCATGCAGAAAACCGGTTACGGTTGCTTCGACCGGAATCTCCCAGGCCGCCGCGACCAGACCGACCGCGACCGGATAGGGCCACAGCGTCGGTCTGTCCGGGCCGGACGGATCGGTCAATCGGGTAAACAGGCCTGCCGCCGGTCCGTCCGTTTCCGGCGCCCAAGCCTTAAGAACCGCATCGATGAAGGCCGAGCCTTGCGCGCTGGTTTCCAGGTGCCGCTCCTTCGACGGTTGCAGTGCGAGACCGAGATCAATTAGCTCCCGAACGGTCGCCTCATTGCCCTGCTTTGCCGCGCGCATGGTTTCCTTCAGGAGAATGGCATCGCTTCGCCCGGATCCGTATTTCAGAATATCCAGAATCCAGGCTTCCAGGCTCGCCGCATCGCAGACATCGTCGTCCTCGATCACCTGTTCCAGGCCGTGGCTGTAGGTGAAGGCGCCGACCGGAAAGGCCGGGGACAGGAAAGCCAGCAGCCGATAGAGCGAAGCGAGAGAGACAGGTTCAGTGGTCATGGGTATGGCTATGACCATGGTGATGACTGTGCCCGTGCGAATGCCCGTGGTCCTGATCATGCCCATGACTGTGACTATGACTGTGATCATGATCGTGACCATGGGTCTGGCCATGTCCGTAGGCGCCGCCTTCCGGATCGAACGGTCCCTGCAGCGGCGTCAGCCGGCCACCGAGGCGGGTCACCATATCCTCGATCACATGATCACGGCGGATGCGCAGTGTCGTTCCCATGAGCTGGGTCGGCAGATGCCGATTGCCGAGATGCCAGGCAATCTTGACAAGATGTCCCATATCGTCGGCTTCGATCTCGACGAGGTCCTCGGGTGCGGCCCGCACTTCCACGATCCGGCCGTCTTCCAGCTTCAGGCCATCGCCATGATGCAGGGTGACCGCGCTCGGTTGATCGAGCAGGAAGGACAGCCCGCCCGCACCGGTCATGACGGCCCGGCGACGATGCCGGTCTTCCCGTTCCAGGGTGATGGTATCGGCGGGAGAGCCGTCCCAGGTACCGGCGGTCAGAATCTCGGCAACACGGATCATGACGCACCCTTTAGCTTTGCCACAAGGCGCTGAAACGCGGGCCGTTCCCGCAAGCGCTTGAAGTACTCAAACAGCGGCCCTTCCTCAGGCAGATCGAACTTGGCGGCAAGCGCCCACCCGGAACAATGGCCGGTGATGATATCGGCGATGGTGAAGGTCTCGCCCATGAGGTAAGGGCCGTCGCCCAGGCGCTGTTCCAGGGTTTCGAGCGCCCTGCTGAATTCGAGCCTGCAAACCGCCTTGATTTCCGGAACCCGCACCTCTTCGGGATGAATGAAGGAGTTCTTCGCCGCCGTCCACAGCGCCCCGTCCAGTTCGTCGACGCCGAACTGGGTGAAGCTGTCCTGACGGGCCCGCTCGACAGTGCCTGCCGGAAAGGTCAGCTTGCCGTGCTTGTCGGCAAGATAGGTACAAATCGCGACGGAATCGGTCAGCACCGCGTCCCCGTCGATCAGGATCGGGATTTTGCCCGCGGGATTGAGGGCCAGAACGGTTTCCGAACGCGGCGCGGCCGGATCGTGTTCATAAGGCGCGCCGAGCTCTTCAAGGGTCCATAACACGCGCATCACGCGCGACTGAAATGCCCCGATGACCTTGTACATTCCGTTTCTCTCCTCGGATCTCAGTCCGGTTCCGATTGTTTCGGCGCTGCCTGCGCCGCGAAAGATCCGCCGCTCCGGTGCACCGGCCTCAGCATTGCTTTCGATGTCCCCTCGGTTTCCGAAAGCGCTTTTTGGACGCGGGCATCTCCGGCCGCGATTGCCTCGGCCAGTTGGCGGAAATCCGGCTCACGGGCAGCCTCTTCATCCGTCAACAATTGGCCGACCATTCCGACATCCCGCCACAGGCTCAGGCCCGCGTCGAACCCGGTCCAGCGGGTAACGCCATCCGCCAATCGCCCCCGGAAGGCCGCCGCACAACGGTCCGCGGGTTTGCTGTCCTTTTCCCAGTTACCAACGGAAATCAGCAGCTCGACAGCACCGCTCGCACCATAGTCCCAGTCGGCGAAATAGATCGCATGCGGCTGCCCACCCCTGGTGACATAGCCTTGCGGATAACAAGCTTCCGGATCGCAACAGGGGCAGCCTCCGGACGGATCGCTGCCCAGTTCGATGGTGATGTCTTCCGCCGTCATTCCGAAACGCCGATACCGTGGATCTCCTGCCAAGCTTAGAACAGGAAATACCGCTGGGCCATCGGAAGCTCGTCCGCCGGTTCGCAGGTCAGCAACTCACCATCGGCGCGCACTTCATAGGTTTCCGGATGAACCTCGATATGCGGCATCGCGTCGTTGAGCACCATGGATTTCTTGGAAATTCCGCCCCGGGTGTTCTTCACCGGCAAGACGACACTGTCGAGACCCGCCTTGTCCTTGACGCCGTTGTCATAGGCCGCCTGGGAAACGAAGGTGATCCGGCTCTGGGTCAGCGACTTGCCGAAGGCGCCGAACATCGGCCGGTAATGGACCGGCTGCGGCGTCGGGATCGAGGCATTCGGATCGCCCATGGGGGCGGCCGCGATGGTCCCGAGCTTCAAGACCATGTCCGGTTTCACACCGAAGAAAGCCGGATTCCACAACACCAGATCGGCAAGCTTGCCGACCTCGACCGAACCGATGTGCTGATCGAGACCATGGGCGATCGCCGGGTTGATGGTGACCTTGGAGATGTAGCGCTTGACCCGGAAATTGTCGTTTTCGCCCGCTTCCTCAGAGAGGCGGCCGCGCTGTACCTTCATCTTGTGCGCCGTCTGCAGGGTGCGGATGATCACCTCGCCGACACGCCCCATGGCCTGGCTGTCGGAGGCGATGATCGAAAAGGCCCCCATGTCGTGAAGGATATCCTCCGCGGCAATGGTTTCCTTGCGGATCCGGCTTTCGGCGAAGGCCACGTCTTCCGGGATCGAGGCATCCAGGTGGTGGCAGACCATGAGCATATCGAGATGCTCGTCGATGGTATTCGTCGTGTACGGCCGGGTCGGATTGGTCGAGGACGGCAGCACGTTCATCTCGCCGCAGACCTTGATGATGTCCGGGGCATGCCCCCCACCGGCACCTTCGGTATGGAACGCATGGATCGTGCGGTTCTTGAACGCCGCCGTGGTGTTTTCCACGAAGCCGCTCTCATTCAGCGTATCGGTGTGGATCATCACCTGGACGTCGTATTCGTCGGCAACGGCAAGACAATTGTCGATTGCCGCCGGTGTCGTGCCCCAGTCCTCGTGCAGCTTCAGCGCGCAGGCACCGGCCAGGATCTGCTCTTCCAGAGCCGCCGGCAGCGAGGCATTGCCCTTGCCGGCAAAGGCCAGATTCATCGGAAACGCATCGGCCGCCTGCATCATGCGGGTGATGTGCCAGGATCCCGGCGTACAGGTGGTGGCATTGGTGCCGGTCGCCGGGCCCGTGCCGCCGCCGAGCATGGTGGTGACGCCCGACATCAGCGCGTCGTCGATCTGCTGCGGGCAAATGAAATGGATGTGCACGTCGAGCGCGCCCGCGGTGAGGATCTTGCCTTCGCCCGCAATTGCCTCCGTGCCCGGTCCGACGACAATATCGACGTCCGGCTGGACGTCCGGATTGCCGGCCTTGCCGATGCCGACGATCCGCCCGTCCTTCAGACCGACGTCCGCCTTGACGATACCCCAGTGGTCGACGATCAGCGCGTTGGTGATCACCGTGTCGACCGCACCGGCGGAGCGCGGCTGCTGCGACTGGCCCATGCCGTCGCGGATCACCTTGCCGCCGCCGAATTTCACTTCCTCGCCGTAGGTGGTGAAATCCTTTTCCACCTCGATGATCAGGTCCGTGTCGGCAAGACGGATCCGGTCTCCGGTCGTCGGACCGAACATGTCCGCATAAGCGGCGCGGGGCATCTTGTAAGGCATAGGTTTCTCCTGAAAAGTCAGCCCTCTGGCAATGGTCTGGGTTTAGCTCGCTCTAATTCCCAAGCCCGCCTATGAGGTCCTTTAATTCTTCTGTTCGCGCCTTGGTCATCGTTGCCATGCAGGCGAAGATCAGCATGGGCTCCATCGAGCCTCCGCGCGCCTGAAAGCCGTAGGACTTGCAGGCCTTGTCCCGATAGGGGAGCCACGCCCGTTGCGCGTCCTTCAGTGCATCGGCCGCGCCCTTCAGCGAGGCGTCCAGATAGCTGTCCATCTCGCGCATCGACGCCATGGCGTCCTTGTAGACGGCGTTCAGCTCCGCATCCGCCTCATGCCAGCCCTTCTCGGCGCAATAGGTCATCTCGCTTTGGTTCAGCGGATAACCGCAGTCGATGTTTTGCTGGGCGGCGGCGACGCCCACGGACATCAAAAAGACTGCCATTGCCGCGACTGGTCCGGTTTTCACAGCGCACCCATGATCTTCTGGTTAAAGCCGTAGACCGTCCGGTCGCCGCGAAACGCCACCAGCGTCACCGACCGGCTCTGGCCGGGTTCGAAGCGCACGGCGGTTCCCGCCGGGATATCGAGGCGCATACCACGGGCCTTTTCCCGGTCGAACGAGAGGCCTTCATTGGTCTCGTGGAAATGATAGTGGCTGCCCACCTGGATCGGCCGGTCGCCTGTGTTCGAGACGTCCAGCGTGACCGTCTCCAGGCCCGCGTTCAGTTCGATTTCGCCTTCGGCGGGAAAAAGTTCTCCGGGAATCATTTGTTCGTCTCCTTGCGGCGGCGGAACCAGGCGACGGTGCCGCCGATGCTGAGACCCAGGGCGAAGATCACCAGGGTCTCGATGGTGAAATAACTGGCGGCATCATTGTGCGGATGCGCGTGCTCCTGCAGGCCCGAATGGGCCAAGGCAGCGGCGTTTGAAAATCCGAGGGCGAAGAGGCCCGGGATGATCCGTTTCATCTCATGCTCCTTCGGGAAAAATCAGCGGATCGGATCGTGGACGGTGACGAGCTTGGTCCCGTCGGGAAAGGTTGCCTCGACCTGGACGTCGTGGATCATCTCGGCAATCCCTTCCATCACCTGATCGCGGGTCAGCACCTTGGCGCCGGCTTCCATCAGGTCTGCGACGGTGCGTCCGTCCCGGGCGCCCTCGACCACGAAATCGGTGATCAGCGCAATCGCTTCCGGATAGTTCAGCTTGACGCCCCGTTCCAGGCGGCGGCGGGCAACCATGGCCGCAGTCGCGATCAGCAGTTTGTCTTTTTCACGTGGCGTGAGATTCAAAACGACCTCCCCTTCGGTGGTAGTCCAGATTCAGCAATGCCAGACCCTCGGCAGGCCCGCTGAACGGTAGGTTTCAAGAAATGTTATCAGGCTATCGCGCAGCGCCCGGCCGTCGGCGCCGACGAATCGCGCGACCAGAACGCCGTTCCAGGCGCTCGCCGCGGCCCGTATTTTCAGTTGGCCCAGCGCGTCTCGCGCCAGACCGAGACGCGTATCCGCATCCACCGCGCAATCGACCAGCGTGGCGAAAGCCAGTCCGCCGCCCGCCGTTGCCGGGCCCTTGAGAAGGTCGCACCCGTCGCCTTCAAGCCGGGCATCATCGGCAAAGACAAGGCGGCCGTCCCGGTGAATCCGCCAGCGATCGCGGAAGCTGACCCGATCGACGGTTTCTCCCATCGCGGTCCGTCCAAGAACAACCGATTCGATGGCAAGCAGGCGGGCGTCGCCGCCAAGATCCACGGTCATGGATCGATGCAGGCCAGACGCGTTGAACAGAATGGTTTCCTGCGGCAGCCATTCCAGGGTGGCGCCGTTGCCGGCGGTGAGTCGGTTTTCAATCCCGGCCACGCCACCGGAACTGCGATAGGCCCGTTCGGCCGCCTGGCTGGTCACGATCGCGTGCCCCCCGGCACCGACGACCGCCTCGTAGGTCAACCGGTCGCCCCCGGTCAGGCCGCCCGATGTATTGATCAGCACGGCAACGGGAATACCGTCATAGACCTTCGGCAGCCGGATTTTGGCCGAACCGCTTTGGTGGAGATCGCTGAGGCGGGTCACGCCCGACGCATTCTTGAAGGCAACATGACCCCGTCCGCTCACCCGCTGCATACGGGGTGCGATATCATTGATCGGATTCACGATTGCAGCGTCATACATAAATGAACTGGCCTTGCCGCAGACGAACCCCGATAGCGCGGGGAAGACGTTCTCCACTTGAAACAGGTTGCCCGGCGAATGCAAGCCGTCCAGCCTGCATCCGCGTTTCCACGCGTTTGATGCAAACAGGAGGCCATCTCCGATTCCCGCGCGTACTACGACGGTGGCGATCGGTTTTGATCCGCGAAAAGGGATGAATTTTTAAGCGAATGCCCAAAATCGCGCCAATTCTGCAAATTTCATGAGGTTAGTTTTTGCATTCGGCCGGCCGGATCGTCTATGAATGGGCTTGGCTGGGAGCCGACCGACAATCAGGATCTTAAACATCGCTTTAAAGCTGGGGCGTAAAACAGTCTCCGCCCGATACCTGAAATTCGACCGGCAGGCGACCGAAGCCTGAGACCGTGAATCGATCAGCGAGGATATGGTGTTCGAAAGATTGCTGCACTCCCGGTTACACGTGTTCGGATTGGCTTTCGCCCTCTCCATCCTGGCTTTTTCAACCGCTCCGCTTCGTGCGGAAATCGGCACCTATATCCTGATCGATGCCAAAACCGGCTCCGTGCTGGCTGAACAGGACGCCACCCGGAAATGGTATCCTGCATCGCTGACGAAGATGATGACCGCCTATGTGACCTTCAAGGCGATCCGCGACGGCAAGGCGTCACTGAATTCTGTCGTGGTCCAGTCGGCGAATTCGATCAAGGAACCGCCCAGCAAGATGGGGTTCAAGGTCGGTACGCAATTCACCGTCGAGACCGCCCTCAAGATCATTCTGATCAAGTCGGCGAACGACATCGCCGTTGCCCTGGGCGAAGCGATCGGCGGGTCCGAACCCGCTTTCATCGACATGATGAATGCCGAAGCCCGCCGCCTGGGGATGCAGGACACGGTCTTCGTCAATCCGAACGGCCTTCCCGACAACCGCCAGATCACCACCGCACGTGACATGGCGATCCTGGCCCAGGCCCTCCGGCGCGATTTTCCGCAGGCTCAGAATTATTACAATCATCCCGGCATCAAGTTCGGCAAGAAGACACTGCGGTCGGCCAATCGTGAATTTCTGATGCGGGTCCGCGGCGCGAACGGCATGAAAACCGGCTACATCTGCAATGCCGGTTACAATGTCGCCGCCTCCGTTACCCGCAAAGGCCGCACGCTGATTGCCGTTGTGCTCGGCGCAGCTTCCGGCCTGGAACGCATCGCCTTCACCCGCGATCTGATGGACAAGGGTTTCGGGAAACGGTCCGGGCGGTACACGCTGAAGACCCTGCCCCGCCAGGGCGGCAATCCGCCGGCGGACCATTATTGCAAACGCAATAAAAAACCCGGTGCCAAAGGCATCATGGCGCAGTTTGATATGCAGAGCGGGGAAAGCCGCAGCCCCGTCCTGTCCTACGCCTCCCGCAGCAACGACAGAGGCCCGGCGATACCCGGTCTCCGGCTCGGCAAGGGAAGCAAGTCTGAAAAAAGCGGCGGAAAAGTGGACGCTTCGGTCAAGCTTGCGAATGGAAAAATCGATTGGCGCAAGGTGATGGACCGCACCATCGGCCCGCGCCGGATCGCCTATGCGCCGATTCCGGTCGACCTTCACATCCCCGAAGACGCAACTCCGACCGCAGCGGCCATGGCGGCCGGAGGGACGTTCAGTCCCGTGCTGCCGAAGGAAGGCATACCGCTTCCGACCCCCAATCCCCTCCGGATCCTGGAAATCAAGCTGAAATCCGCGGCGAAAGCGGCCGCCCCCGGCGCAGTCGCCCAGAAGGATTTCGTCAAGGCGGAAACAGACGCTCCGATGGCGGCCCCGGGATCCCTGTTCCAGAAGGGAACCGGAATCGCCGTACCGGCTCCGAAGCCTTAGGGTAAGGAACCTGGACCAAACCTGGGGACCAACCATCGACGTGCCACAAGCCCCGCATGTCCCTACGTTAACGCGATGTTAACCGTTAAAATTAACAATATGTTCAGAATAGCGTCTGCTGCGGCGCCCTCCTGATCAGCTTCAGGAAAGTCTTCGCGGCCCATGCTGGGCAGAAGCCCTTTATTTTATGGAGCATTTCCATGGCTGAACCGAACTCTTCCGCAACGATCCGGGCGCTGGCCGATCTTGCGGAGCTTAGCGCGACCCAGCTGGAAGAAGGCCGCTCCGTCGACGACATCATCGAAATCCTGCGCAAGGCAGCCAAGTCCGTCCGCTCGGTCCTGGATCCCGCGGCCGCAGGATCTGAAGCTACGGAAGCGGAAACAGACGACACCGAAGACGATCTTGGTCCAGTCGATCTGAAAGAAGAAATGAAGAAGGTCGAGGACCTGTCGGCCTGAGGATCTCCCTCGCTGGGGCTGGATTTTCTTTTCCGTACATCCTAGGTGACTGCCTGAAGGTCCCGGTATCTAGCCGGGACCAGAGGGTTGGAGCCACCTGTCCCATGACCAAAACCCCTGCCGACAAAAAGACCGATACGCCACAGCGCGGTCCGAAACCGCCGATCCCGCTGTCGGTTATCACCGGATTTCTGGGATCCGGCAAGACGACCCTCCTGAACCGGATCCTGAAAGACCCGGCCATGGCGGATACGGCGGTCATCATCAACGAATTCGGCGAAATCGGCCTCGACCACCTGCTGGTCGATCAGGCAGGCGACGGCATTCTGGAACTCTCGTCCGGATGCCTGTGCTGCACCATTCGCGGCGACCTGGTCACGACGCTTGAAAACCTCTTGAGGCGCCTCGACAACGGCCGCATGGACCGCCTGGCGCGGGTGGTCATCGAAACCACCGGGCTCGCCGATCCGGCCCCGATCCTGCACACGATCATGCTGCATCCCTATCTGGTCATGCGCTACCGGCTGGAAAGTGTCGTCACCCTGGTCGATGCGGTCAACGGCCTGGAAACGCTCCACACTCACGAGGAAGCCCGCCGCCAGGTGGCCGTCGCCGACCGGCTGGTCCTGACCAAGACCGATCTGATCGAGACGCAGGAAGCGCACGACCAGTTCGGCGCGTTGAAGGAACGGCTCGCACACCTCAATCCGGGAGCTCGGCTGCTCGACACTCAGGAAGGGGAAGCGACACCCGACCGCCTGTTCGATGCCGGCCTCTACAATCCGGAAACAAAAATACCCGATGTCGCCAATTGGCTGAACGCCCAGGCCTACGAGACTGCGCACGACCATGATCACGGGCATCACCATCATGGGCACCATCACCATGGACATAGTCACGATCATCACGGGCACGATCATCACGAGCATGACGTGAACCGCCACGACGACAAGATTCGCGCCTTTACCCTGTCCACCGACCGGCCGGTCTCCGCCTCCGCGCTGGAAATGTTTCTCGACCTGCTGCGCTCCGCCCACGGACCGAAACTGCTCAGGGTCAAGGGCATCGTGCAGATTGCCGAGGATCCGGATCGCCCGGTGGTGATCCATGGCGTCCAGCACGTCTTCCACCCGCCCGCGACCCTGGAAGGCTGGCCGGATGACGACCACCGCACGCGCATGGTCTTCATCACCTACGATCTTTCAGAAGGCTTCGTACGCAAGATGTTCGAGGCCTTTTCCGGCGCGCTCCTGCCCGACACGCCGGACGCCGAGGCCATGACAAATAATCCGCTGGCCGTCTCGGGCTTCACCAGTCCAGTCCGGAATTAGAACATCACGGTTTGGTTCTGAGCCGCATCAGACCTTCCTGTGTGGTGGAGGCCACCAGCCTGCCGTCCAGGTCGAACAGGGATCCCCGGTTGAAGCCGCGCGCGCCCGAACTCGACGGGCTATCGCAGGAATAAAGCAGCCATTCATCGGCCTTGAACGGCCGATGGAACCACATGGCATGGTCCAGGCTCGCGCATTGGACCCGGTCGCTGAAGACCGAAAGCCCGTGCGGATGCAGAGCCGTGTCCAGAAGCGTCAGGTCGGACGCATAGGCAAGCACGCACTGATGGATGCGCGGATCGTCCGGCAGGGTATCGGTCGCCCGGACCCAGACATGCTGCACCGGCGGCAGCGGTTTGTCGGAAAAATAATGGGTCAGGTCGACAGGACGCATTTCAATCGGCCGTTCCCGCTTCCAGTAGTTGCGCACGTTTTCCGGAGCCGCCTCGATAAATTTTTCCCTCAGTTCCCGCTCGCTCGGCAGGTCTTCCGGCCGCGGCACATCCGGCATCTCGATCTGGTGCTCCATGCCGTCTTCGATCACCTGAAAGGATGCCGACATGGAAAAAATCGCCTTGCCGTGCTGGATCGCCACCACCCGGCGCGTGGTGAAACTGCCGCCGTCGCGAATCCGGTCGACTTCGTAGATGATCGGAACCGACGGATCGCCCGGGCGCATGAAATAGCCGTGGAGGGAATGCACATGCCGGTCTTCGACAACCGTCCTGGAGGCCGCGACCAGCGCCTGGCCGATAACCTGACCGCCAAACACCCGCTGCCATCCCACCTGTGGGCTGCGACCACGAAACAGGTTGTGCTCCAGCGGCTCCAGGTCGAGAATTTCAAGAAGTGTGTCAATGGCCGTGTTCATCGGCGCAATCCCTGTTAAAGATGTCGAATTGATCGCCATATGGGGATGGCGTGCCACTGAGATGGGCGAGCCGCGGCACATAAGTCAAGGTGCCCTTAAGGAACGATCCGGGAGACGGATGATGGTAAAAACCGGCAAGACTACCGAAATGCAGGATGTTGTCGTCGCTGGAGGCGGCTATGTGGGTCTGTCGCTTGCACTTGCACTCAAACAGGCCGACCCCACCCTGAAAGTGGCCGTTATCGACCCCAAACCGACCGAGACCCTGGCAAAGGATCCGAGGGCCTCAGCCATCGCGGCGGCCGCCTGCCGCATGCTCGACCAGCTCGGCGTCTGGCAGAAAATCCTGCCCTCCGCCCAGCCGATCAACGAAATGATCGTGACCGACAGCAAGGTGCGCGACGTGGTCCGGCCAGTGTTCCTGACCTTCGACGGAGAAACGGCCGAAGGCGAACCCTTCGCCCACATGGTGCCGAACGGCGCCATGTTGCCCGCACTCTACGAGGCTGCCACTGATGCCGGCGTGACCTTTCATGCGCCCGACAGCGCCGAAACCTTCCATAACACCAACGATCATGTTTCCCTGACCCTGGCGAGCGGCCAGACCCTGCCGACCCGCCTTCTGATTGCCGCAGACGGCGTCCGTTCAAAGTTGCGCGATCTTGCCGGCATCCGCACCGTTTACTGGGACTACGGCCAGTCCGGCATCGTGACCACCGTCCGGCACGAGCGGCCGCACAACGGCCGCGCCGAAGAACATTTCCTGCCTGCGGGCCCCTTCGCGATTTTGCCCCTGCCCGGGAACCGTTCATCCCTTGTCTGGACCGAACGCACCGCCGACGCAAAACGGCTCGTGGCCAGCGACGATTTCACTTTCGAGATCGAGCTGGAGCGCCGATTCGGCCATCATCTCGGGAAAATCGAACTCGACGGGCCGCGTCACGCCTATCCGCTGGGCCTGCGTCTTGCCCGCGACTTCGTCAAACCGCGCTTCGCTCTTGCCGGAGATGCCGCCCACGGCATTCACCCCATTGCCGGCCAGGGCCTGAACATGGGCTTCCGCGATGTGGCCGCCCTGTCGGAGGTCCTGATCGAAGCGCGTCGCCTGGGCCAGGATATCGGTGCGCTCGACGTTCTGGAACGCTATCAGCGCTGGCGCCGGTTCGACACGTTCCAGATGGGCGTGGTCACCGATGTGCTCAACCGGCTCTTTTCCAACGACAACGACATCCTCCGAGGGATGCGGGATTTCGGACTGGGTCTTGTCGACCGCATGCCGGGCCTTAAAACGCACTTCATCAAGGAAGCCGCCGGATTTGCCGGTCCCTCCCCGAAACTGCTATCAGGCGAACCGCTCTAACACCTGTTACAATCGGCACAACTGACAACCCTATATGAAGCGATCGACGCCCGCGCATGTCTGACGATCTGTTGATGTACAGAAAACCCCGGACGCTCCTGATCACGGGATGTTCGTCCGGGATCGGCGAGGCTGCGGCGCATCTGATGCGGGGGCGGGACTGGCGTGTTTTCGCCACGGCACGCAAGGCCGAGGACGTGGAGCGTCTGAAACAAAAAGGCTTCGAGGCCTTCCGTCTGGATTACGAGGATCCCGACAGCATCATGACCGCCGCCGATTCGGTCCTCGAAGCCTGTGACGGCAAGCTCGATGCCCTGTTCAACAACGGGGCCTATGCGGTGCCCGGCGCCCTGGAAGACATGCCTGTCGCCGCCCTGCGCAGCCTGTTCGAGGCCAATTTCATTGGCTGGCACGATCTGACCCAACGCATCATTCCCTCCATGCGCCTCAACAGGGGCGGCCGTATCGTCCAGTGTTCCTCGGTTCTGGGGCTCGTCGCGTTGAAATATCGTGGCGCCTATACCGCATCGAAATTCGCCCTCGAGGCCTATACCGACACTTTACGCCAGGAACTTTGGGGGACAGGAATTCACGTCAGCCTGATCGAGCCCGGACCGATCGACACCCGTTTCACACCGAATGCCCTCGCCAATTTCGACCGCTGGATCGGGAAGGAGACCATGAAGGCCTCGCCCCATCGCAAGTCTTATGAGAAACGGCGCAAGCGCATGAAAAAGGGCGAACCCGGGCCGTTCAAGCTCCCGCCTTCGGCCGTGGTCAAGCGTCTGATTCATGCGCTTGAAGCCAAGCGGCCGAAACCGCGCTATTATGTCACGATACCGACGACGGTCATGGGTGTGGCAAAACGGCTGCTTCCGACGAGATTGTTGGACCGGGCGTGTCTGGCCGCTGCGAAATCGGAGGAATGACCTCGTCCGCTCGCCGGCCATGTCTCTGAACCGGACACATTGTCGGCCGTTCGCGGTCAGATACAGGAATGGAAATGGAAACTCTCTATAACGCACTGGTGCCGATCGGAATGGCGGCAGTGACCATCGTGCTTCTGCTGGGAATCTGGAACATGCTGCGAGGCGGTCCGGGCAACCGGTCTCAGATGCTGATGCGCTGGCGCGTCGGCCTGCAGTTCCTCGTCATCGTCGTCATCATGACCGGGATTTATTTCTTCGGTCCCGCGCACTAGGACATTCAGGCACATGGTCGTTCTGAACAAGATCTACACGAAGACCGGCGACGATGGCACGACCGCACTCGGCACCGGCGAGCGCCGACCGAAGAACGATCTGCGTATCGAAGCCTACGGCACGGTAGACGAAACCAATGCCATCGTCGGCCTCGTCCGCCTTCACACTGCCGGCAGCGCTGACGACGTAGACGCACTCCTCGGACGAATCCAGAACGACCTGTTCGATCTTGGCGCCGACCTTGCCACGCCGGAAACGGACGAGGACCTGGGCTATGAACCGCTGCGCCTGACGGAGGGCCAGGTGGGCGCCCTGGAAGAGGCGATCGACCGGCTCAACGCCGACCTGCAGCCCTTGCGCTCTTTCGTCCTGCCCGGGGGAAGCCCGGCCGCGGCCCATCTTCATCTGGCGCGCACCGTCTCGCGGCGCGCGGAACGCCTGATGGTCGAGCTGCAGGCCCGGGAAAAGATCAACCCCTGCGCCATCCGCTACATGAACCGCCTGTCGGATTTCTTTTTCGTTGCCTCGCGATTCCTGAATTCGAAAGGCGACGGCGACGTGCTATGGGTTCCCGGTCAAAACCGCTGAACGTCTGAACATGTATTCCCGGCGTTCCAAGAGGGCCGCCGATGTTCATACCGTTGCACGACCACAACAAGATCAAGCACGTTTACAAGCCCTTCGTGAACTGGGCGTTGCTCGCGGCAAATGTCTTCGTTTTCGTCGTCATTCAGCACGCCGGCTTCGGCGATGCGGCCACCATTTCCGATTACAGCTACGGCCTGATCTCCAGCGTCCTGTTCGACATGAAGGACCTGACACCGGACCTGCAGGCGGTTCCCGATGCCGCGACCCTGGTCACCTACGCCTTTCTTCACGGCGACTGGATGCACCTGATCGGCAACATGCTGTTCCTGTGGGTCTTCGGCGACAATGTGGAAGACGCCATGGGTCATGTCCGCTATCTGGTGTTTTACCTCGCCTGTGCAGCAGGCGCCGGCTTTGCCTATGCAATCACGTCCTTCGGCTCGGACGCACCGCTGATCGGCGCCTCGGGCGCGACTGCAGGCATCATCGTTGCCTATCTGATGCTTCACCCGCATGTGAAGATCTGGATTCTCGCCCTCGGCCGAATCCCCTTGCGCCTGTCCGCCCGCTGGGTTCTGGGCGCCTGGATCGTTCTGCAGGTCTATAACGTAGTGGTCGACCAGGACAGCAATGTGGCCTGGTCCGCTCATATCGGCGGATTGATCACCGGAGCGATTCTGGTGCTTTTCCTGCGCCGGAGAGGCGTGCCGCTGTTCGACAAGAACCTGTGAGCGGGGGTCATGACCAGGGCTCGTAACCGGAGCTCCTCACTTGGGCCTATGACCGGCCATCTCCAAAACCTATGAAGGCACCGGGTCGCTTATGCTGCGCTTCACGCCGCTTTTCGGACCGGATATCGTGTTCACCTCCTCATAATGAGGAATTGGCACGCCGGTCCGTCCCGGTTATGGTCGCGGCCGCGGGATCAAGTTGAGTGGAGCGAAAGTTTACATGGGTACAATTGGCAGCCACAGGAAGTCAAAATGAAACCCGATTTCGCAAACTTCCGCAACGCCATCGTTGACACATGAACGACAGGTGATTACCGTCCCGCGTCATGCGCCAGGATTGGCCGAAAACTGCAGTTTATGACCCTTTGTCCCTGCGATGGCGAAGCCGAATGATGCGGTGCGGCATCCCTGCCCACCCAGCGGAGGTTGAAACCTTATGAAAATCCTAGTGCCCGTTAAGCGGGTAATTGACTACAATGTTAAAGTCCGTGTCAAAGCGGATGGTTCCGGTGTTGATCTTGCCAACGTCAAGATGTCGATGAACCCCTTCGACGAGATCGCCGTTGAAGAAGCCCTGCGCCTGAAAGAGGCCGGCAAGGCGGAAGAAGTCATCGTCGTTTCCGTTGGCCCGCAGCAGGCGACCGAAACCCTTCGCACGGGTCTGGCCATGGGCGCCGATCGCGGCATCCTCGTCAAGACGGATGAAACCACCGAGCCGCTTGCGGTCGCCAAGATCCTGAAAGGCATCGTCGAAGCCGAAGAGCCCGGTCTTGTGATCCTCGGCAAGCAGGCCATCGACGATGACTGCAACCAGACCGGCCAGATGCTGGCGGCTCTGCTCGGCTGGGCCCAGGGCACGTTCGCGTCCAAGGTCGATCTCGGCGACGGGACCGTCGATGTCACCCGCGAAGTCGACGGCGGCCTGCAGACGATCAAGCTGAAGATGCCGGCCATCGTGACCACGGACCTGCGCCTCAACGAGCCGCGCTACGCGTCCCTGCCGAACATCATGAAAGCGAAGAAAAAGCCGATCGACGAAAAGACCCCGGACGACTTCGGCGTTGATATCGCTCCGCGCCTGACCGTCGTCTCCACCGCCGAGCCAGCATCCCGGCAGGCCGGTGTGAAGGTCGGCTCCGTGGCCGAACTCGTCGACAAGCTCAAGAACGAAGCCGGCGTCCTTTAAGACGCGCCCAGGAGGATAACCAATGACAACACTTCTTGTGGCCGAACATGCCGGCGGCGCGCTCAACGATGCCACCGCCAAGGCCCTGACCGCTGCTGTCGCACTGGGTGGCGACGTTCATCTGCTCGTGGCCGGCAAGGATGTCGGTCCGGTTGCCGACGCAGCCGCCAAACTGACCGGCGTTGCCAAGGTCCTGACCGCGGACAGCGACGATCTCGCCCACCAGCTCGCAGAGCCGATGGCCGCCCTGATCGTCGATCTCGCAGGCTCCTATGACGCCATCGTCGCGCCGGCCACAGCCAACGGCAAGAACATCCTGCCCCGCGTTGCGGCCCTGCTCGACGTGATGCAAATCTCCGACGTCATCAAGGTGATCGACGCGGACACGTTCGAACGCCCGATCTACGCCGGCAACGCCATCCAGACGGTGAAGTCCGGCGATCCGAAGAAGGTGATCACGGTCCGGACCTCGACCTTCGCCGCTGCCGAGGAAGGCGGTTCCGCACCGGTTGAGGCAGCGTCCGCCCCCGCAGCGGCAGGCCTGTCCGACTTCGTCGGCGAGGAACTGTCCAAGTCCGACCGTCCGGAACTGACGTCTGCAAAGATCATCATCTCCGGCGGCCGCGCGCTCGGTTCCGAAGAAAAGTTCCAGGAAGTCATCATGCCGGTGGCCGATGCACTGGGTGCCGCCGTCGGCGCATCCCGTGCCGCCGTCGACGCGGGCTATGCCCCGAACGACTGGCAGGTCGGTCAGACCGGCAAGGTGGTCGCCCCGGAACTCTACATCGCCTGCGGTATTTCCGGTGCCATCCAGCACCTGGCCGGCATGAAGGATTCGAAAGTGATCGTGGCCATCAACAAGGACGAAGAGGCGCCGATTTTCCAGGTCGCCGACTACGGCCTGGTCGCCGATCTCTTCGACGTTCTGCCGGAGCTGAAGGCAGCTGTCGAGTAATCGGCGGATCGCAACTACTTAACTCTCCCTTGGGCGGAAATGACGAAATCCGCCCAAGGGTTCTTGCCGTTCGGGATTATACTTGCCAAAAATAGCCCGGCAGGGCTTCCGGACGGATTGTCACTCAAGGATCGGAATGAACGATGGTGGTCGAAATCAAGAAAGTCGGTGTGATTGGAGCTGGTCAGATGGGCAGCGGAATCGCCCATGTCTGCGCTCTGGCCGGGTTCGACGTGGCCTTGAGCGATCTCTCCATGGAAAAGATCGAATCGGGGCTCGCCTCAATCAATGGCAACATGGCCCGGCAGGTTCAGAAAGAACAGATTTCCGAAGACGTTCGGACGTCCGCCCTGGACCGGATCACACCCGCGGTTGATCTCGATCTACTGAGCGATGTCGATCTGGTCATCGAGTCGGCCGTCGAGAACGAGCAGGTCAAGCGCAAGATCTTTTCCCAGCTTTGCCCGATCCTGAAGCCGGAAGCGATGCTGGCAACCAACACCTCTTCCATTTCCATCACTCGGCTGGCGGCGTCCACGGACCGCCCGGAACGGTTTATCGGGATTCATTTCATGAACCCGGTGCCGCTTATGGAACTGGTCGAACTGGTGCGCGGCATCGCGACCGAAGACGAAACCTTCGAATCGGCGAAAGCCTTCGTCGACCGTCTCGGCAAGCAGATCGCCGTCGCGGAAGATTTTCCGGCCTTCATGGTCAATCGCATCCTGCTGCCGATGATCAACGAAGCCATCTACACCCTCTACGAGGGGGTCGGATCGGTGGAATCGATCGACAAGGCCATGAAGCTCGGCGCCAATCACCCGATGGGGCCGCTGCAGCTGGCCGACTTCATCGGTCTCGACACCTGTCTGTCGATCATGCAGGTGCTTTACGAAGGCCTCGCCGACACCAAGTACCGTCCGTGCCCTCTGCTGGTGAAATACGTCGAAGCCGGCTGGCTGGGCCGCAAGACCCAGCGCGGGTTCTACGATTATCGCGGCGAAACTCCGGTTCCGACCCGCTAAGGCCTTTCATGGCCGGACTGATGCCTGAATGAATCTTGCCTGCTATTGCCTGACCAACGCATCGCCCGAACCCGGAGCGGTCGCGTTGGAGGTGGTCGGCCCGAACGGCGTCCAGAAAGAACGCTGGACTTACGGCGAGATTGAAAGAACCATTCTTTCCGTCGCGGGCGGACTGACCGAAAAAGGCCTGAAGCGCGGCGACCGCATCCTGCTGCGGCTTGGCCATTCCAGTGACTTCCCACTGGTCTTCTTCGGCGCGATCGCCGGCGGCTTCGTGCCGATCCCCACCTCAGAGATGCTGACCTCGGCAGAGGCAACCGCAATCCTTGAAGACAGCGGTGCGGCGGCCGTCCTCCATGACGGGCGCACAGCCCTTCCCCAAGGCAGAGCGCTGGTCCTGGGCCCGGAGGACCTGGCGGCGCTCAAGGCATTCAACGGTGGGGAATACGCGGATACGAAAGCCGACGATCCGGCCTTCCTGATCTATACCTCCGGCACCAGCGGCACGCCGAAGGGCGTCCTCCATGCGCAACGCGCCGCCATTGGGCGCACACCGATGTACAAGGACTGGTACGGCATCTTCTCCGCCGACCGGCTGCTGCATGCCGGCGCCTTCAACTGGACCTATACGCTCGGCGTCGGTCTGATGGATCCCTGGGCCAACGGCGCCACGAGCCTGGTCTATGATGGCCCGCGCGACCCGGAAATCTGGCCGGGCCTTATCGAAAGCTGCAAGGCGACCCTGTTTGCCGCCGTCCCGAGCCTGTACCGGCGCCTTCTGAAATACGGCAATGTCGGCACCGGATCCTTTCCATTCCTGCGCCACGGCCTGACCGCAGGCGAAGCACTGCCGGCGGGCCTTCACCAGGAATGGGTCGACCGCACGGGACGCCCGCTTTTTGAAGCGCTCGGCATGAGTGAGATTTCCACCTACATCTCCAGCGGCCCTGCGGTCCCGACCCGGCCCGGATCGCCCGGGAAACCCCAGACAGGACGAAAAGTCGCCATCCTTGCCGAAGACGGCGAGGGCGAGGAATTCGCCGCCATCGACGAGCCAGGCCTTCTGGCGGTGCACGAAAGCGAAACCGGCCTGATGCTCGGTTACTGGAACCGTCCCGAAGAAACGGCGGCCGCCTTCCGGGCCGGTTGGTTTCTGACCGGCGACCGGGCGCGTGCGGATAAGGACGGTTATTACTGGTACGAAGGCCGTGCCGACGATCTCATGAACGCCTTCGGTTACCGCGTGGCGCCGGAAGAGGTCGAACGCACGCTCAGCGCGCATCCGGACGTCCTTGAAGTCGCGGTGACGGCCGTACCGGTGCGCGAAGGCGTCAGCCTGATCACCGCCTTCGTCGTTCCCAGACACGCGGCCTGGCATGACGAAACCGCCCTGGCCGACTGGGCGCATGACCGGCTCGCGGAATACAAACGCCCGAAAGCCTACCGCTTCGTCACATCCCTGCCGCGCACGCCCTCTGGCAAAATCCGCCGAAAGGCACTGATTTAACGTTTCCGATAATCTTTTATTTACCTTGTCTTAACGGCCTTTAACCTAAAAACGGACGAACCGTTGGAGACCGGAATGGACAGTACTGGCATTGCCGCGACCTACGCGGTGACATCGCAGGCGCAAACACAGCAGGCCCTTCAGGCGCAAATGATGAAGATGGCCGCAGCCCAGGATGCGAGTGTCGTCGCTTTGCTTCAGTCCGGAGCCGAAAGCCTGGCGCAGACGACCAGTGCTCCCCCACCCGGCATGGGCAATGCGGTCGACGTGACCGCCTGATACCGATCTCCGATCTGAAAAGCATCAAAGCCG
Source organism: uncultured Roseibium sp. (assembly GCF_963675985.1). Lineage (NCBI taxonomy): Bacteria > Pseudomonadati > Pseudomonadota > Alphaproteobacteria > Hyphomicrobiales > Stappiaceae > Roseibium > uncultured Roseibium sp. The sequence goes on from NZ_OY780957.1 coordinate 1,137,567, forward strand.
TTCGAATGAGCGGCTTTTTTTATTTGTTTCTGATTGAAGTTATTTTCGTTCACGGTCAAAAACTTACCCAAAGTTCGATAAATTTTTATTTAAATATTTTTTATGTAAAAAACATGCTGTAAGGCATGCAATCCAATTAACGCGAAGATTTACTTTTATTTACTGTTACTCGCTTTAAATATCCTGCAAGTCGGTTCCAAGAAGTGGAAAGAACGATGCCGGAAGGAATTGGATTCGGCCAGCAGGCCGCCTCCGCCTCTTCTGCGGCGACATCGCAACCCCAGAAGGTGGCGGAACAAATTGAACGGATCAGCGCCCGCAAGGAAAGAACTGTTGCGGAAGTCGTCCGAAGACAGGCGGACTTCAGCGCCAACAGGGCTGAAAATCTGACGCGGCAGGCCGAGAAGGCCCAAAAGCGCGTCGAGTCCCGCGAGGCTCAACAAGGTCTGGGTCTCAGGTTGGACGTCAGCGTCTGAATTAGAGCGCGCACTCCCGCCGCGCCGAACAGGAGAAATAACATGGATAGCGTTTCCAGCGCAGGCTCGTCCGCCGCTCAGGCTGCCAATATCCGCAGTGAACTGGCCACGAACGCCATTCGCGATGCGAACGAGCAGGAGCGGGCGGTCGCGGAACGGGTCGAAGACGCCCAGTCGACCGAACAGCAAGCCCGTCGCGACCAGCGGCAGATTCCCGGGCTCGGTCAGGCAGTCGATATCACCGCCTGACGCTTCGAAATCGATTATTCGGCCTTCGTCTTCAAGGCGGCGGTCAGAAGTGCCTTGGCCTCGCCGGATGCCCATTCGGCGGGGCCATACATTGTTCCGATCTCGCATCCCGAGGGACCGACGAGAATCGTCGTCGGCAAGCCCGTCGCCCGAGCCTTCGCCTTGAGATCCTTGAGGATGCCATTGCTGGCGTCGCTGTAGTAATCGAGGCGGCTCACGCCAATTTCCTTCCAGAAGGCCTTCGGCTTCTCCGGACCGCCGCGATCCACGTTCACCGCGACCACCTGAAAATCCTCACCACCCATATCCGCCTGAAGCGCGTCGAGCGCCGGCATTTCCTTCCGGCAGGGCGCGCACCATGTCGCCCACAGGTTCAAGAGAATGGTGCGGTCCTTGAAATCGCCCATGCTCATCCGCTTTCCGTCCGGCCCGTCGAACGTCAGCTCCGAAAGCGCGAGAGGCCGCTCCGCGGGACGAAAGGCCGCGACCTCGCCGGTGGCAAACGGCTTTGTCTGCTCCGCCAGCGCCATTTCCACCGCGCAGCTTTGCGAATCGTTCGTGTTGCCATTCGGCCCGACGATCACGTATACCGCCGCAAGCACGGCGGCTGTGCCGGCAATGCCTGCGGCGATCAGACGTCGATTGGAGCGTTGTCCGGGTTCGGTCGGCTTAGTCATTCTTCAAAACCTCGCAAGGGGCGTGATTAAAGGGACAGGGCATGAGCAATCGCATGTGGGGCGGCCGGTTTGCCGAAGGGCCGGATGCCATCATGGAGGAAATCAACGCCTCCATCGATTACGACCGCAAGCTATATAGGCAAGACATTGCCGGATCGAAAGCCCATGTGCTCATGCTGGCGGCTTGTCAAATCGTCACGCAGGACGATGCGGACAAGATCGTTCAAGGTCTAGACACGATCCTGTCAGAAATCGAAAGCGGCGAGTTCAAGTTCTCCCGAGCCCTCGAAGATATCCATATGAATATCGAGGCGCGCCTGGCCGAACTGATCGGTCCGGCGGCAGGCCGGCTACATACGGCCCGCTCCCGCAACGACCAGGTGGCGACCGACTTCCGGCTCTGGGTGCGCGACACACTCGACACGCTCGATGAACAGCTGACCGACCTGATGCAGGCGCTCGCCGAAAAGGCGGAGACCCATGCCGGCGATGTCATGCCCGGTTTCACCCATCTCCAGTCGGCCCAGCCGGTCACCTTCGGCCATCATCTGCTGGCTTATGTGGAAATGTTTTCCCGCGACCGCGGCCGGGTCCGCGATGCCCGCAAGCGCATGAACGAAAGCCCGCTCGGCGCAGCCGCCCTGGCTGGCACGTCCTTTCCGATCGACCGTCATGCGACCGCGGAAAGCCTTGGCTTCGACCGCCCGACCGCCAATTCGCTGGACGCGGTTTCCGACCGGGATTTCGTGATCGAAGCGCTGGCCGCGGCCTCGCTCTGCGCCATGCACCTGTCGCGCCTCGCGGAAGAAATCGTCATCTGGTGTTCCGCCCAATTCGGCTTCATCAAGCTGTCCGACAAGTTCTCCACCGGCTCCTCGATCATGCCGCAGAAGAAGAACCCGGATGCGGCCGAACTGGTGCGCGCCAAGACCGGGCGTATCTACGGATCCCTTCAGGCGCTCCTGACCATGATGAAGGGGCTTCCGCTCGCCTATTCCAAGGACATGCAGGAAGACAAGGAACAGGCCTTCGACGGTCTGGCCAGCATCTCCTTGGCCCTGGCGGCCATGACCGGCATGGTGAAGGATCTGGAGCCGGTCACCAAGGTGATGAAAAAGGCTGCCGGCTCCGGCTATTCGACGGCAACTGACCTCGCGGACTGGCTGGTCCGGGTCCTCGGCCTGCCGTTCCGCGACGCCCACCATGTCACCGGCCGGATCGTGGCCATCGCCGTGGAAAAGAACATCGAACTGCACAAGGTTTCGCTTGAGGACATGCAGGCGGTGGAACCGAAAATCACGCCTGAGATCTATTCGGTTCTATCTGTCGACAAATCGGTCAGAAGCCGGACCAGCTACGGCGGAACCTCTCCCGTCAATGTCCGCAAGCAGGCGCGCCGCTGGCTGAAGGACCTTGCCCGCGGCAAATAACGCACCGAAGGGTGAAATCGGCCTTGCCGAGCGACAGCGCCCATGCGAGGAAAAAGGTGGAATGCACGAATTGAGCAAAGGGGCGACCATAACCATGCATCGCGGATCCAAGGCGCTGTTGTTGTGTGCGCTCGCGCTCACGCTGGCACTGGGCGGCTGCGGACGGCGTGGCGCCCTGGATGTCCCGGGAGCCCCCGCGGCGACGGGAACCTCCGGCGAAACCGGACAGATCGACCCGGCCGGCCCGGCACCTGAGCAACAGGACGTCAAACCGGCAAGAGACAGCTTTCCGCTGGACTTCCTGATCAGGTAGCCGCAGCAATCAGTCGGCGCCCCTGTGGCCCTCCATGCCCCTGGTTCATTCGAGGACATCCCGTGCACCATTTCGATTATAAAAACGGCGCTCTCCACGCCGAGGACGTGCCGGTCGAAAAGATCGCGGCCGAAGTCGGCACGCCGTTTTACTGCTATTCTGCGGCGACGCTGACCCGTCATTACAACGTCTTTGCCTCTGCCTTTGGCGATATTCCCTCGCTTGTCTGCTATGCCATGAAGGCGAATTCGAACCAGGCGGTGCTGACGACCCTGGCGCGCCTTGGCGCGGGCATGGATGTCGTCTCAGAAGGCGAGCTGCGCCGGGCGCGCGCCGCCGGGGTGCCGGGCGACAGGATCCTGTTTTCCGGCGTCGGCAAGACCGAAGCCGAACAGGCCTATGCGCTCGATCAGGACATCCTCTGCTTCAACGTGGAATCCGAGCCGGAACTGGTCCAGCTGTCACGGGTGGCAAGCGAAAAGGGCAAGACCGCGCGGGTGTCCCTGCGCATCAACCCCGACGTGGACGCCATGACCCACGCCAAGATTTCCACCGGCAAGGCCGAGAACAAGTTCGGCATCCCCTGGCAGCGGGCCCGTGCAGTCTACCACGAAGCCGCGGAGCTGCCGGGCATCCAGGTGTCCGGTATCGACATGCATATCGGTTCGCAGATCACGAAGCTGCAGCCGTTCGACAATGCCTTTGCCCTTCTTGGCGAGCTGATCACCGATCTGCGCGCGGAAGGTCATGCCATCGATCACGTCGACCTGGGCGGCGGTCTCGGCATTCCCTACATGACCGACAACGAGCCGCCTCCCCACCCGGACGCCTATGCCGAAGTAGTCAAGAAGCACGTCAAGCGCCTCGATTGCCGGGTTATCTTCGAACCCGGGCGGCTGATTGCCGGCAATGCCGGCATTCTCGTCACCAGTGTCATCTATGTGAAGGACGGCGCGGACAAGACCTTCGTCATCGTCGATGCGGCGATGAACGACCTGATCCGCCCGACCCTTTACGACGCCTATCATGAGGTGCGTCCGGTTCAAGACCTGACCGCCCGGACCCGTCGAATCAAGGCGGATATCGTCGGACCGGTCTGCGAAACCGGGGACTACCTTGCCCATGACCGGGATATGCCGGAGATCCGGGCCGGAGAAATGCTGGCGATCTATTCCGCCGGCGCCTATGGCGCGGTTCAGGCGGGCACCTACAATTCGCGCCTGCTCGTTCCCGAAGTGATGGTAAATGAAGACCAATTCGCCGTTATCCGGCCACGGCAGAGCTACGACGAACTGATCGGCCTGGACCACCTGCCCGACTGGCTCAACAATTCGTGACCTCGGGTTTTCCACTTAGTTGTTTCGACAACTTGCCGGAGCCCCGCATTTGCCCCAGTCTACACCGTAATATGTCCCTGCGCGGAAACAGCGTATGGTCGGGGTTCGATGGGGGGACAAACCGGAGGCACCCTGTTGGAGCAAAGCGGCAAACCGGAATCGAGTACCCGTCCGGCCGATCAAGGCCTGAGCAGGGCTGAGGTGGATGCGAAGCTGAACAGGCTCGTCTTCCGCAGCCGGCTGGCGCTGCTTGTCGAAACCATCTGGCGCGCCTCCCTGCCTCCCCTTGTGGTTCTTGGCTTTTTCATCGGCCTGTCCTGGCTTGGTCTGTGGCTTTATCTGCCGTTCTGGGCACGACTGATCGGCATCGTCGGCTTTGCCGCCCTGTTCATCTGGTCCTGCCGCGATCTTCTCGCCGTGAAATGGCCCTCCCGCGAGGCGGCCCTGCACCGTATCGAGCGCGACAGCGGCCAGTCGCACCGGCCTCTGACCGCGATCGAGGACGACCTGTCCGCCGGCGAAAGCAATCCGGAAACTGCAGCCCTCTGGGCTCTGCACAAGAAACGCATGATGCGCGCCCTGGCCGCCATGCGCACCCGCTTGCCCGATCCGCGGGCCTATCGGCGTGACCCCTATGCCGTGCGCGTCGTGGCCCTGATCCTTGTGATCATCGGCTTTGCCTCGACCAGCGGCCAGCGTTGGGAACGGCTTGGCTCCGCCTTTCGCAGCCCGATCGATGCGGAGGAAATCGCAAGCCGGCTCGATGCCTGGGTCACCCCGCCGCTCTACACCAGCGAACCCCCGGTCTATCTGACCGGAGACAGCGCGGCGCTCAGGGATCCCGGCTCTGCCATCGGCATTCCGGAGGGCTCTGTCCTTGTGGTGCGCTCCCAGGGCGAAACCGGTCTATCCATGCGGTTCGTCAGCGATGGCTCCGGCGAAGCGCCCACGCCCATTGAACCGGAGGCGGAAAACGGCGACCCGGAATCGGGTCTGCCAGTTGAGCGGCGGTTGACGCTGGCGGAATCCGGCCGCGTCGACATGCTGAAAGACGACACCCTCGTGAAAAGCTGGGCCTTCCAGGTCAAGCCCGACGAGCCGCCGATGATCCGCCTCGACAACGATCCGGAAGAACAGTTAAGCGGCGCGCTGAAATTCTCCTATCTGGTCAAGGACGATTACGGCGTGGTTGCCGCCGAAGCCGCCATCAGCCCGGTTCCGGGCAAATCCGCAGGCACCAAGACACCGCGTCCGCTGGTCGAGGCACCGCAGTTTCCCCTGTCCCTTCCGGCCTGGACCGGAACGGCAAAGACCGGTGAAACGATCCGGGACCTGACGTCCCACCCCTGGGCGGGCTCTGAAGTCGATTTGGTTCTGACCGCACGCGACGAAGCCGGACAGGTCGGAACCTCTGCGCCGCACCGTTTCAAGCTGCCGCAGCGGCTCTTCCGAAAGCCTCTGGCGCGCGCGGTGGTCGAACAGCGCCGGGATCTGGCGCTCGACGCCAACAGCATCGAGCGGGTACTGATCGCCTTCGATGCCCTGATGCTGGCCCCGGACGTGTTCAATATGGAAACGCGCACCTATCTGGGGATGGATTTCGCCTACCGGCAACTGGTCAAGGCCAGAACCGACGAGGATCTGAAGAACCTCTTGCCGCTTCTGTGGGATCTGGCGCTGACCATCGAGGACGGTGACCTGTCCGTCGCAGAACGCAACCTCCGCAACGCCCAGGAAGCGCTGCGCAAGGCTCTGGAAGAAGGTGCCAGCGAGGAGGAGATCGCCAAGCTCACCCAGCAGCTGCGCGAGGCCCTCAGCGAATACATGCAGGCGCTGGCGGAACAGATGCGCCGCAACCCGCAGGTCATGCAGCCGTTCAATTCCAATCAGCAGACGCTCAGCCAGCAGGACCTGAACGAAATGCTGAACCGGATCGAGGAACTGGCCCGCACCGGATCACGCGACGCTGCCCGCGAATTGCTCGCCCAGATGCAGCAGATGCTGGAAAACCTGCAGGCCGGCCGGCCGCAGATGATGCAGGACCAGATGACCAGCGAAATGATGCAGATGCTGAATGAGCTCGGCAAGATGATCCGGCGCCAACAGCAGCTGATGGACCAGACCAACGAGCTCAACCGCGACCAGCAGCGACAGGGCAAGCGGAGTCAGCAAGGCCAACAGGGCCAACAGGACGGCCCGGGCCAGCGGATGACGGAAGAACAACTGGGCAAGCTCCTGGAGCAGTTGCAGCAGGACCAGGGCAATCTGGCCGAGCAACTGCAGGAACTCATGGACCAGCTCGCCCAGAACGGCATGGGCGAAAACAAGGAACTCGGCGAAGCCGGTGACTCCATGGGCGAGGCGGAACAGTCGCTCGGCAAGGGTCAGGGCGAACAGGCCGTGGGAGAACAGGGCAATGCGCTCGACGCCCTGCGCCGGGGCGCTCAGGGCCTCACCGAGCAGATGATGAACCAGGGCCAGGGCCCCGGAATGGCGGAAGGCCGCGGGCCGGGTGACGAGGATCCCCTCGGCCGCCCCCGACGGACCGATGGCGCCGATTTCGGCAATCGCGTGAAGGTTCCAGACGAGATCGACGTCCAGCGTGCCCGCCGCATCCTGGAAGAGTTGCGTCGCCGCTTTTCCGATCCGTCACGGCCGAAACTCGAACTCGATTATCTGGAACGGCTTCTGAAACGGTATTAGGGCATACCGTGACCAGGAAAACAAAAAGCCCCGATCAGCAATGACCGGGGCTTTTTTTCAGTTCAGATTCTGAATTCAAGCGTAGTAGCGGGTTTCCTCGTGTGCCGCACCGGACAGCGCCTCGCGCACCGCGCGGCGGATATCGGCAAGAGAAAACGGCTTGGTCACCACGTCGTGAACGAGTTCGTCGAGACCGTTCGCCCGCTCGCGCTGATCGGCAAAGCCCGTCATCAGGAGGATCGGCATATCCGGCCAGTCGCGCGCCGTATGCAGCGCCAGCGCAATCCCGTCCATGACCGGCATCTTGATATCCGACAGGAGCAGATCGAACTCCCCCTTCTCCCGGGTGAGGACTTCGACCGCCTCGCCACCGTCTTCAACGGCTTTCACATTATGGCCATCCAGTTCCAGAGCCCTTTTTACAAAGCTCCGGACGGCTTCGTCATCTTCCGTCAGAAGGACGCGAGCCATGGTCACTCTCCTCTGGTTTCACCGGCCGACATTTCATCGTCCGGAACGACATATCCGATAAACGGCAACTGCCGCCACGCATGCCCCATATCCATGCCATAACCGACGACGAATTTGTCGGGACAGATAAACCCGACATAATCCGCGGAAATGGCGGCTTTGCGGTTTTCCGGCTTGTCCAGAAGCGCCGCGATCCGTACCGATCGGGCACCGCGCTTCGCAAGCCGCTCCTTGGCGAAGCTCAGGGTCCGTCCGGATTCCAGGATATCATCCACCAATATTATATCCCGCCCGTTAACGTCGCTTTCCACATCCCGCAAAATACGAACTTCGGCCCCTTCCGTGCCGGCGCCGTAACTCGACAGGTGCATGAACTCCATCTCCGGCGTCAGTCCCGCACGGTGCATCGCCCGGACAAGATCCGCGGCGAATATGAAACTTCCCTTCAGCACCGCCACCACCAGAAGGCGTTCCGGCCGCATATCCGCGATCTCTCTGGCAAGGGCATCGACCCTGGCGGCGATGGTGTCTTCGTCAAAGAGCGTGTTTATAGTGACAGTCATCTTACTCAAGTATTACCTGTTTCCGGCCGCGGTCGATAAAGCGAACCATGATATCCGACGCGCCGTCCGGCGGGTTTGACAGGATGGTCCTGAACCGGGTTTCATCCAGTCCTTTTAACATGGTTGTCCGCGGTTCGACGGTCCAGGCATAAATTTCCTGCAGATCCGTCCCGCGGATCGACAGCCGGACGGCTGGAACCGGCGTCTGTTCCTCGCCGATGTTGCGGATCGTTCCTTCGACGACGAGAACCTGCTTGCCTTCGGCGACTTCCGAAAAAGTTCTGAGATCTCGGAATTCGAGACCCCGCAGGTTGACTTCAAGGCCGACGAATTCGAACAGGCTCGCCAGATCCGGCGCATCCCGGACGATCTGATCGCGGATCAGAACCAGAAACGAGCATATCGCCAGCGCTCCAACAAAAAGGGCAATCCCTGCGATACGGCGGTAATTCCGCCGTGCAAGCCATTTCAGGGCGGGACCGATAACGCTCCGCTTGAACTTGTTCGGGTTGACGATGATCTTCGGACGCTTGGCCAGCGTCTCGATATCGACGGGTTGCTGTGTCGGATCCTTGGCATCATCCTCCTCATCTTCGTCTTTCGGAAGGACGTTGCGCGGCTCGGGTTTCGGCTTGGGTTTGAGGTTGGCGGGCTCTTCCGCCTCGTCTTCGTCCTCGTCTTCCGGGGAAAACCCGCCGCCGGTGTCCCCTGTGTCGTCCCGGTCGATACTCCCGTTATCCTCATCTGAGTCTTCGTCGAGAGCGTCGGCCTCCGATCCCTTTTCTTCGGCCGCACGCTTTTCCTCGGCCTCGTCCGCCATCCAGTCGGCTTCGTCCGTATCATCGACGTCCGTCAGCGGCGATTCGGGGTTCAGCTCAAGATCATTGTCTCTCTTGGGACCGACAAACCAGCGGTTGCCACAGCGCGCGCATTTGACGCTGCGCCCTTCTTCGCCAAGAATCTCGGGCTTGATGTCGTAGGCAGTCTTGCAGTCGGGGCATTTGATCTTCATTCGAGAAGACCCTTCGCCTTGCGTGTCATAAGGACTTTCAAGTGTAGCCGATCTGGTCGAAATTCCGGTACAAATTCCGGTCAGGCAACATATCCACACACTCCGACCTGGGGCTGTAGTTACAAATTAACGCTTAGCAGCGTTGGGCTAAAATCGTTCCTGAAAAGGAGAAAAGCGCAGGAAAGTGTGGCCCACTTTCGAACATTTTCGACTTATTCAGGGGCGATTTTGGCCCAACCCCGAAGGGGCCACAGGGAAAATGGGCCATTTCCGCGTCGTTCGTCGTCGAATATGCCCCGCATATCCTCCTCCTCACTCCTAAAACTGGCCCATTTTCCCTGTGGCGATGCCAACCGTTAATTTGTAACTACAGCCTTTCGTTTCTAAAGGACCTTTATATGTTTAATGAAGCGTTAACGGGACCGCGGTAGCGTTTGCCGGTTTCAGGAGGTAACGGGTGATCCGCTTTGAAAATGTCGGGCTGAGATATGGAATGGGGCCGGAAATCCTGCGGGATTTGACCTTTGAGATCGAACCTCAGTCGTTCCAGTTCCTGACCGGACCGTCCGGCGCTGGAAAAACCAGCTTGATCAGATTGCTTTTCATGTCCCTTCGGCCCACCCGCGGCCTGATCAAGGTTTTCAACAAGGATCTGTCGGTCATAGCGAAGCAGGAACTGCCGGAACTGCGCCGCAAGATCGGGGTCGTGTTTCAGGATTTCCGCCTGCTCGACCATCTGACCACTTACGAAAACGTCGCCTTGCCCCTGCGTGTGCTCGGCAAGGAAGAGTCCGAATACCGTGCGGATGTGATCGAACTTCTCAAATGGGTCGGCCTTGGCGACCGGATGCATGTGCTCCCGCCCGTTCTGTCAGGTGGGGAAAAACAGCGTGCCGCAATCGCCCGGGCTCTGATTACCCGGCCGGACATGCTCCTGGCGGACGAGCCGACCGGCAACGTCGATCCGCCTTTGGCGCGCAGACTGCTGCGCCTCTTTATCGAACTGAACAAGCTCGGCACGTCCGTCGTGATTGCAACCCACGATATTGCCTTGTTGGAACAGGTGGACGCACGGCGTATGGTACTGGCGGATGGCCGTCTTTCCATATTCGATTAACACGAGCTCCTGAATAGAGGCCTGCCGAGATGGCCACGGTGAAAAAACAAACGGCGCGGAAAAAGATCCGGAACGCCGTCAAGGCGCCGCGCAAACCCCTGCGCCCGAAGCTGCCGCCCAAAAACACCGAAACCGGCGGCAGAGTTTCCGCCGCCGACCGGAAACTGCGGCCGGCAGCAGCGATCGTACCGCCGCAATCCGTCGCCGGGCGCGCGCTGACCCTGGTGGTTGCCATCATGAGTTTCCTCGCCTGCCTGACCGTCGGTGCGGTTTCCATCGTCTGGGACGCCGCCGATGCATGGCAGAACGACCTGGTCCGCGAAGTCACCGTCCAGATCCGCCCGGCCGACGGTGTCGACATGATTCGGGAAATCGACAAGGCCGTCGCCCTTACCCAGGAATTCGCCGGTGTCGGCTCTGTCCGTGCCCTGTCGGACGATGAAACGAAGGCCCTGCTTCAACCCTGGCTCGGCGAAGGACTGGAGCTGGACAGCCTGCCGGTTCCGCGGCTCATCGAAATCACCGTAGACGACCCGTCCGCCCTCGATCTCAACCAGCTCCGCCAGGCCCTGGAGAGCCAGGTCGCGGGGGCAAGCCTCGACGATCATTCGGTCTGGACCTCGCGACTGTCAGCCATGGCGGGCGCCGTCGTTATTGCCGGTTTCGCGATCCTGGCGCTGGTCATGGCCTCCATGGTGCTGAGCGTGGTCTTCGCGACCCAGGCGGCCATGGCCGGCAACAAGGATGTCGTTTCCGTGCTCCACTTCGTCGGCGCGGAAGACAGCTTCATCGCGCGGGAGTTCCAGCGCCATTTTCTGCTTCTCGGCCTGAAGGGCGGGGTCACCGGAGGGGCGGCCGCATCGCTTTGCTTCATCATGCTCGACATGTTCACCCGCGAAACCGCCGGGCAGGCGAGTTCCGACCAGCTGTCGGCTCTTTTCGGTTCCGTTTCGGTCAGCCTGCCGGGCTATCTCGGGGTCGTCGGAATCGTCTTTCTGGTCGCCGTTCTGACCGCTCTCACATCCGGTCTGGCGGTCAAGGCCCATCTGGCGAAGGCGGATTGAGAAAATGGTCTTCAGCTTTTTCCCGAAAGTGACCTAATTTGCCCGCAAAAATGCCGAATCATCTATGATAATGCCGTTATGAGCAGTATGCGGACTGCCGACGACGACAATCGGGCGGAAGCCTGCAGAGTCAGCGGCATGCAGACACAGGCCGAACCGTATACGGAAAGCGGCATTTCGACACCGGCCGGAAAGGCCCGCCGGCGCAGGAGAAGTTTACGCCTTGTCCTGCCGTTCCTGTGCATCCTCCTTCTGATAGTCACAACGGTTTCCTTCATCCGCTTTGCGGACACGGTGGCTTCGATTTCCATGCCAGACGATAGCAGGGCGGATGCCATCGTCGTTCTGACCGGGGGTACCGAGCGCGTCTCTCACGCGATCCGCCTGCTGGAGGAAAATCGCGCCGAACGCCTATTGATCTCGGGCGTGCACCCGGGAACGACCGTGGCGCAGATCTCCACCATGACCGGCAGCGATATGGCGCTGTTCGACTGCTGCGTCGACCTGGACCGGCTAGCGCTGAATACGGAAGGCAATGCCATCGAAACCGCAAACTGGGCGCACAAGCACGCGTTTTCATCGCTCCTGCTCGTGACCAGTGCCTATCACCTGCCCCGCGCCGAGGTGGAACTGCAGCGCGCCTTGCCGGATGTGCGTCTGATCCCCTATCCCGTGCAACCCTCCGGAATGGATCTGAAGTCGTGGTATCGCGAACCGGCGACAATCCGGCTTCTCTTGCGCGAATATGTGAAGTATACCCTCGCAAGCTTTCGGATCCTCGGCCAGAACGCCCTGCGCTCGCTTCGCTCCTGACGGAGGTGGCCGGCAGGGCCCGCGCTCTTCATTGCCCCAGGTGCCATGCTTTTTCTGCGTTCCTCACTCTTCCAGATCCTGTTTTACACGGTCACCCTTGGCCTGATGGTCATCGGCTCCCCGGTGCTCCTGCTGCCGCGCAAGTGGGGCTGGTGGATCGTTCCGTTCTGGGCCAACCTCATGCTGCTTCTGCTGCGCCTGATCGTCGGCCTTAAGGTCGAGGTTCGCGGCAAAGAGAACATTCCCCGGGGCGGCTATATCGTTGCGTCCAAACACCAGTCGGCGTGGGAAACCTTCGCGCTGATTCCACACGTGCCGAATGCGACCTATATCCTGAAGCGGGAACTGCGCTGGATTCCGATTTTCGGGTGGTATACCGCCAAATACCAGCAGATCCCGATCAACCGCGGCAAACGCGCAGCGGCCCTGGCGGCCATGGTCGAGGCCGCCAAGAAGACCATTGCCGACAAACGGCAAATCATGATCTTTCCCGAAGGAACAAGGCGCCCGGCGGGCGCGGAACCGCAGTTCAAGTTCGGCATCGCCCATCTTTACAAGGATCTGAACTGCCCGGTTCTGCCCGTCGCACTCAACGCCGGGCTCTACTGGCCGCGCGCGTCCTGGATCATCTATCCCGGAACGGTGCTGGTCGAATTTCTGCCGCCGATCGCACCGGGTCTTGGGCCCCGTGCCTTTCATAATACCCTCGTGGACACCATCGAAACCGCAACCACGCGGCTGTGTGAAGAAGCGCGAACCGCCGAGAACCCCACGCCTATGCTCTCCGTCTACGACCGGAACCGGAAGGCCGCGAACGCGGAAACATAGGATTGCGCTGAATCGTTTCGATTCCCATATGAAAGAACAAGCGGCGAACGTGCTCAATTGGCGTTTGTCAATGTTCCTCTTATGTTCTAAGATGCAGCATGTCTACGACGTCAGTTACCGGTTCCAACTCCTCTCCCGGCTTTTTAAGCGGGCTCGCCCAGGCGGAGCGCTATAGCTATTTCGCCGGCCGTAGCGGGCAGCGCTACATATTCACGAAAATGTCTGTCGCCGATCTTGAGGATTGCCGACAGGCCGTTGTGATCCTGCTTGCAAAACCGGATCCGCAGTCGGGAAAAAGAAAGAGCGATTGTCCGGTCTGGCTCGGCGAGATCGACCGGCACGGCAAGCGTCACGGCCCGCGTCTCACCAAGGGCAGGTTGGCAAGGTCGGACGTATTCGTGCATCTCCTTGCGGAAAATGCCGGAATGCGCCGTTCGATCCTGAACGACCTGTCGTTTCCGGAAGAGGGTGAATAAGCGCCGGAACCAAGTCAGCCTTTTAACTGCTCAGCGAGCCAGCCGACGTTGTGATCTGCAATCCCCAGCTCTTCCAGGTGCGCCGCGGTGCTCAGAACGTAGTCCGGATTGCGACCGGATTTTCCGACTGCACCGGTAACGATGCCAAGCTGATCCGCCAGCGGCAAGGCACCGGCATATTGCGGATGCTTTCGGTCGACGACATAGGTCAGCGCTTCAACCATTTCTCCACCGCCAAGAGAGATCTTGCGCCAGCTTTCCAGATAAACGCCGGTCACCTGTTCTCGCGCCCGCAGATAAGCGATGGTCTCTTCCCGGTTGCCGCCGTGAACCCGAAACGCCATCCCACGGCAGGCCCCGCCGTGATCCAGGCCGAAGACAAGACCCGGATTCTCCTCGGTTCCCCGATGAACCCAGGAATAGACGCAAAGCGATCGATGGGCCCCGCGTAAGAGGGCCGGCCGCGCCATATCGTGGTCGAAGCCTGGATTCCACATCAAAGACCCATAGCCAAAGACCCAAAAATCGCTCATATCCGTCCGTTAAATGGTCATTGTTGCCGCTCACATAACAATGGCCGGCGGCCCGTGCAACGGGTGGCACCCAGCCGCGGCCGATTTTTGAAGCAGGATCGCAGGAGACCGCCTTGGGCGCCGGACAGAAAAAAAATCTGAAATTCCGCTACACGCTGATGGCGGCAGTGGTTGCCGTCGTGATCGCAGCCTGGTCCGGCGGCTGGTTCTACATCCGCGGCCTCGTGGATCAACGGATCACCACCGAACTCAGCATCGTCAACAGTTCAGGAAACCGGATTGCCTGCGGTAAACGGGAAATCGGCGGATTTCCCTTCCGGTTTGAAATCGGCTGCCTCGAACCGGTAATCACCGACGCCTCAGGCCTGTCCGTATCGCTGAAACGCCTGGAAGCCGTCGCCCTGGTCTACAATCCCTGGCACGTGATTTTCGAAGCCGACGGCCCGGCCGCCGCGGGTATCCCGTTCCAGGGAGAAGCTCTGGCGGCCACCTGGGCATCGGCGCTTTCAAGCGTTCGGGTATCCGGGAACGGCATTCGCAAGGTCGATGCCTCCGTCAAGGATTTCAATCTCGCCTCGACCGGCGTCGACTTCGGCGGCCTCAACGCCAAAACGGTCGGATTTCATGCCCGGCCGGTTCCAGAGACACCCAATGCCATCGAGGCCTTTGCATCGTCGGACGGATTACAGATCGAACAACCGGACGGGATTGGCGCTCCGGTCGATGCCCGCGTGCACCTGCGCCTGGAAAACGGCCTCGAACTCTTCTCAGGCGCGCCGCTGGCCGCGCTTCCCCACGATGACGACGGATCACTGCCCATCGATCTTGTCTGGATGTCGTTGAAATCGGAACTGACCGAAATCACCACAAGCGGCCATCTCCGGCTGGCGGCCGACGGCACCCTGTCGGGGAAGGTCGATCTGATGATCAAGGGAATCGATCAGTCGGACGACCTGCTCGCACGCCTGTTTCCCGCCGAAACCGGCATACCTGCCACATTGAAGGGAACCGCCATGGCCTTCGGTGTCCGCGAAACGAACCCAGAAGGGGTGGAAGTTACCCGGCTGCCACTGACAATAGATAACGGCGCACTCCGGGTCGGGATCGTGCCGCTCGGCATCACGATCCCGCCGCTTACAGCAGGGATGACCTGAGATTAATTACTCTAATCGCCCGCGACCCGGTCGATCGGGATGACATAGCTCTTGCGGTGATCGGGCTCGGCGATCTTTTCGTAAAGCGTCACGGCCGGAACGTTCTTGCCCGGCACCATCCAGCGCAGCTGCAGCCAGCCGCGGCTCTGGCCTTCCGCCACCAGGGTTTCGACCATCTTGCGGCCGATGCCCTGCTTTCGGAAATCCGGATGCACGTAGATATCCTCGAGCTGGCCGATGCGCAGACCTGTTATCAATTCCGGCAGGTCGAAGAAGACCGCGAAACCGACCAGCTGGTCCTTCTGGAATGCGCCGATCACCTCGGCTGTCTTGTCGGCGAGAATGCGTTCCGCGTAGTAATCGTCGGGACGCCGTGGCGCGCCCCGTTTCAGAGCCTGGGCATTTTCGGCAATGAGCGGTGCAAGTTTATGGGCCTCGTCGGACCTGATGGCCCTGATGTCCGTTTTGCTCATAAGATCTCCGGGAGCTGATCGGTATGTGTGAGCGCAAGATGTCCCGAAACGCGACCGACAATCAAGCACCCCGGTAAAATTCCGGTTGCGAATTGGCGCGCTTGTCCGCCATATGCCCCGGCAATGAACCTCCAACCAGAAGGAAACAGGCACTCATGTCAGCTCATGACGGTCGGCTGCGCGCGACACTTGTCGGACTGAGCGCCATCCTGATGTGGGCGACTCTTGGCCTCTTCGGCGCCGGATCGGGTAACGTTCCCCCGTTTCTTCTGAATGCCCTGTGTTTCGGCCTCTCCGGCACACTTGCCGTCCTATGGCTGATCATAAGGGGAAAACTTCGTCTGCTGCGCCAGCCCCTGAAGGTCTGGGCTTTTGGTACCCTGGGTCTTTTCGGCTTTCATTTTTTCTACTTCACGGCGATCCGTAACGCGCCTCCGGTCGATGCCAATCTGATCAACTACACCTGGCCACTGCTGATCGTGGTCTTTTCCGCCTTCCTGCCGGGCGAAAGACTGAGGCTCCATCACGTTATCGGAACCATCCTGGGCCTGGGAGGTGCCGCTCTGCTGATTACCGGTGGCGAGGGCCTGTCTCTCGATGGCGGCTCCGCGCTCGGTTACGGCGCGGCCGTCACATCATCGCTGTTCTGGTCGTCCTATTCGGTCCTGTCCCGCCGGCTCGGCAATGTCCCGACCGAAGCGGTGGCCGGCTTCTGCCTGATGACCGCCCTTTTGTCCGCTCTCTGCCACGTCTTTCTGGAACAGACCGTCTGGCCGGACGGGACGACCGAATGGCTGTCCGTTGCCGGCCTCGGCCTGTTTCCGGTCGGGCTTGCCTTTTTCACCTGGGATATCGGGGTCAAGCGCGGCGATATTCAGGTGCTCGGAGCCGCGGCCTATTCGGCCCCGCTTCTCTCCACCCTGCTTTTGATCCTCTTCGGTTTTGGCGCCTTTACGCTCTCAATCGTGCTTGCCTGCATCGCCATTACCGTCGGCGCCGTCATCGCGGCCAAGGACATGATCTTCGGTAAATCCGCACGCTCCAAAGCCGCTGTCAAAGTCTGATCCCGGTCGGATTTCGATGCGTGTCAAGACAAAGGGCGCGCCTGTCTCCAAAGGATCGATCTTCCACCCTTAGGTGAATTCCATCCTGCATCGCCTTCCTCTAAGTTGGCTGCAAACAGTTCCGGAACCGAGAGACCCTCCGATGACGACATCCATCCGCCCGCGCCGTTCTGCCCTTTACATGCCCGGTTCCAATACCCGCGCGCTGGAAAAGGCCAAGAGCCTAGATGTCGACTGCCTGATCCTCGACCTCGAGGACGCGGTCGCACCCGATATGAAGGCTGAGGCGCGGTCCCAGATCGTGACGGCGGTTCAGGGCGGCGGTTACGGCGACCGAGAAGTCGTCATCCGCATCAACGGCCTGGATACGGCCTGGGGCGAGGACGACCTCAAGGCGGCGATCGACGCTAAGCCCGATGCAATCCTGGTTCCGAAGGTCAACAGCCCGGCCGACCTGGAGCGGGCCGCCCACAAGCTGGCACTCGGCAACGCGCCTCAAAACGTCAGGCTCTGGGCGATGATGGAAACACCGCTCGCCATGCTCAACGCAGCAGCCATTGCCGCCTGCGGCCGCGATCCGGAAGTCCGCCTGTCCTGTTTCGTCATGGGCACCAACGATCTTGCCAAGGAAACCCGCGCCAAGCTCAATCCGGGCCGGGCGGTGATGATGCCCTGGCTGATGACCTGCGTGGCCGCCGCCCGCACCGGCGGCATCGATATTCTCGACGGCGTCTACAACAATTTCTCCGACCTGGACGGCTTTGCCGCGGAATGCGTCCAGGGGGTTGAAATGGGCATGGATGGCAAGACCCTGATCCACCCAAAGCAGATCAAGGCCTGCCACGCGGCTTTCAGCCCGTCGGAAGAAGAAGTCGCCTGGGCGCGCAAGATCAACGAGATCTTCGATCAGCCGGAAAACGCCAGCAAGGGTGCAATTCAGGTGGACGGCAAGATGGTCGAGCGGCTACATGCGGACATGGGCCTGCGGGTCATCGCCATCGCCGATGCGATCGCGGCCCGTTCCGAAGCCTGAGAAGAGACGGATATCATGAGACTTTACCGCTTCATCACCGGTGTCGATGACAGCGAATTCTGTCATCGCGTGACCCAGGCGCTCAACAAGGGCTGGGAGCTTTCCGGTTCGCCGTCGCTCACCTATGATGCGGCCCGCGGCCGCACCATCTGTGGCCAGGCGGTGACCAAGGACGTCCCCGGCGAATATGCGCCGGACATCAAGCTCGGCGATTATTAGCAAGCCAGCCTTCGGGCAAGAGCGTCGAACACCTGTTCGTAAGCGGCTTCGGCAACGTCTGCCTGTTCGGCCCCGAGCCGGTGCAACTGGTTGAGGCCCGGCGCGGCGTTGACTTCCAGGATGGTGTAACCGCCCGCCGGATCGGACGGATCCGGCGCCAACATGTCCACACCGAAATAGGTCAGGCCAAGAACCTTACCGGCCGAAACCGCAATCTCCTTGAACGCGCCGGACAGCGCATCGGTTACAATCGATCCCGTCCCCCCGGACGACAGATTGGCCGCCGGCAGAAGACGGACGCTTTGACCCGTTTGCGGAACCGATTCCAGGGTCAGGCCCTGTTCGGCAAGTTCAGCCAGAAGCCGGAAATCCGCCCGCGTCTGACCGGGCATCCGCGCCAGCAAGGCCTCGACTGTGCGCACACCATCACCACCGACTTCCGCCGGCCGGCGCTCGATAGCGCAAAGCACCTTGCCTTCCAGAACGACGATCCGGATATCCCGACCCAAAACCGCTTCCTGAACGAGCAGGTGATCGTGGTGCCGGAACAGGCGGGCCAGGCCGGTTTCAAGCTGATAGGGGCTGGAAACCTTGACCACATCGACACCTTCCCGGCCGTCGTTAGGTTTGATGAAAACGGGTAATCCAACCTCTTCTGCGAAGCTCAGCGCCTGCGCCGGACTTGTCATTTTTTCGGCCCGGGCCGGATTTCTCCGGCGTATGGCATTGATCATGGCCGGAGCGCTGACAAGAATGCCCCGCGGAACATGAAAACCCGCCTGCTTTAGAAAATGCGCGGCATAAGCCTTGTCGCGGGCAATCTCCGCGGCGCCCAGGGAATTGAGATCGAAATGGGTTCCCTTGAACCAGGACCGGCGTCCGTTCGGCGCCTCAATGTAACCTGCGTGGCCGATCCCGGCATCGATTTCGAGCCGCAGGCCGTTTCTTTGGCAATAGTGCGCCAGAAGCCGGGCCACGAGAGGGGTCGACCCGGCAGCAGTGTCAGCCTGCTTCGACAAGGCCAGGATATCCTGTCTGTGTTCTAGTCGCGGCCCTGCCGGGCGTTCGCCAGGTAATCGATCTTGAACAGGTCAGGGTTGGTCGGGCCGTTGGCGACAACGTTATAGACGGCGACAGAGGTTTCGTAGCCCTGCGCATCGCGCACCGTCCATTGCTTCAATTCATAGGTCTTGGCATCGAAGATCAGGGTCAGCACGCCGGAATTGAAGGTCGTCTGGTCGGTCAGGGTCACCGTAACCAGGTCGTCTTCGACCAGAACGTTTGTGATATTCGTGTCCTTTTGCAGATCGATGTCATCCGACAGAAGAAAACGCAACGGTGTCTGGCTCAGCGGCCAGATGTCCTGAGTCGCCATCTTCCGGTCTCTGACCGAAACGGACTTGCCGTCGGCGATGATGTCGAGCTTGGCCGGCGGATTGTAATAGAAGCGCACCTTGCCGGGCCGGGCGATATAGAATTTGCCGTCCGACTGGCTGCCTTCGGGACCGAACTGGACGAAATCGCCGTGCATGGTTTTGACCGAATTGAAATAGGCGTTCACATCCTGAAGGGTCTTTGCCTCGTCCTTGCTGAGCGCAAGGGCCGGACCACCGGCAACAAGCGCCAGACCGGCGGCGACAATCAGCGTCTTCAGGACAAATGCGAATTTGCGGATCGGCATGTCGTTTCCTGCATCGGTAATGTGAGTCGTTTCAGCCTGATTAGCCTCTTCTTGTGGCAAAGCTTGGGCATCCCATGACCTAAAGATCGTCTTCCACCCCGTTCTGCACAAGGATTTCACGTTTTCCGGCATGGTTTGCCGAACTGATCAGGCCTTCCTGCTCCATTCGCTCGATCAGCGAAGCGGCGCGGTTGTAGCCGATCGACAGCCGGCGCTGGACATAGGAGGTCGAGGCCTTCTTGTCCCGCAGGACGATGGCAACGGCGCGGTCGTAAAGGTCGTTGCCCTCATCCCCGCCGGCAAGGCCACCGTCATAAGGACTGTCCGTTTCATCGTCTTCCTCGGTGACCGCTTCCAGATACTGCGGCGTTCCCTGAACTTTCAGGTGGGCGACGATCTCTTCGACCTCGTCGTCGGACACGAACGGTCCGTGGACACGCTGGATCCGGCCGCCGCCGGCCATGAACAGCATGTCGCCCATGCCGAGGAGCTGTTCCGCGCCCATTTCACCAAGGATCGTGCGGCTGTCGATCTTCGACGTCACCTGGAAGGAAATACGCGTTGGGAAGTTCGCCTTGATCGTACCGGTGATCACATCCACCGACGGACGCTGGGTCGCCATGATCAGGTGAATGCCGGCTGCACGGGCCATCTGGGCAAGGCGCTGGATCGCGCCTTCGATATCCTTGCCCGCGACCATCATCAGGTCGGCCATTTCGTCGACCACCACGACGATGTAAGGCATTGTTTCGAGCGGCAGCTCTTCTTCTTCGTAGATCGGCTGCCCGGTATCCCGGTCGAAGCCGGTCTGGACGGTGCGTGTGAAGCTTTCACCCTTATCGAGCGCCTGCTTGATTCGGGTGTTGTAGCCGTCGATGTTTCGCACACCCACCTTGGACATCTTCTTGTAGCGGTCCTCCATCTCGCGGACGGTCCACTTCAAGGCGACAACGGCTTTTTTCGGATCGGTCACCACCGGTGTCAGCAGATGCGGAATGCCGTCATAGATCGACAGTTCCAGCATCTTCGGGTCGATCATGATCAGCTTGCAGTCATCCGGCGTCAGCCGGTAAAGCAGCGACAGGATCATGGTGTTGATCGACACCGACTTGCCCGAACCGGTCGTCCCGGCCACAAGCAGGTGCGGCATGCGCGCCAGATCGGCAACGACGCTTTCGCCGTTGATCGTCTTGCCCAGCGCCAGCGCGAGTTTCGATTTGGATTTCTCGAAATCCTGTGCGGCCAGAAGCTCACGCAGATAAACCGTCTCGCGGCGGGAGTTTGGCAATTCGATACCGATGGCGTTCTTGCCCGGAATAACCGCGACACGGGCAGAAATCGCGCTCATGGACCGGGCGATATCGTCGGCCAGACCGATGACGCGGGAGGACTTGATGCCCGGCGCCGGCTCCAGCTCATAAAGCGTCACCACGGGACCGGGACGAACCTCGATGATTTCGCCGCGCACACCGAAATCCTCCAGAACCCCTTCCAGGATCCGGGCATTCTGTTCCAGCGCGTCGGACGAGAGTCCAGGGATCTTGCCGCCGGATTTGGGTTCGGCGAGCAGGCGGAGCGGCGGAAGCTCGTATTCTTCCGGTGCACCGAGGAAGGACGGCTGCGCTTCGGCGACCACCCGCTTGCCCTGCTTCGGCCGGGGCGCGGGCGGGATCACGCGACCGGATGCGGCCTCGGGCTGCTTCGGCCCGGCAATGCCGACCGGTGCCGCCGCCTCGCGGTCGGGCACCGGACCCTTGTCGATCAGCAGATCGTCGGGTGCGAAGCTTTCGCCCTCGTCGTCTTCGAAGATATCCACGTCCGAATCGTCTTCATGCGTGGTGCGCCCGCGCTCATAGAATTCGGACAGTCCGTCATCGTCGTCGGGCATCAGCTTGCCCGCGAGGGCGCGGCGGAACGCATTCAGAGCACCCCGCTGG
Source organism: uncultured Roseibium sp. (assembly GCF_963675985.1). Lineage (NCBI taxonomy): Bacteria > Pseudomonadati > Pseudomonadota > Alphaproteobacteria > Hyphomicrobiales > Stappiaceae > Roseibium > uncultured Roseibium sp. Next base: position 1,159,190 of record NZ_OY780957.1, read on the forward strand.
CGCGTATCTTCCGGTTCGTAGACCTCGTCTTCCTCGTCCCAGTCTTCCTCGTGCGCCTGCCGGCCCATGGGCCGGCCGGTGAGGCGCCGGGCAAAGGAAAAGGCCATCAGCGACCAATGGCCGAGCAGACCCAGGGTGGCCGCCATGAAGAGCCCGATTCGCGAATCGCCGCCGTCCTCGTCATCGAGCCCGAGATCGTCTTCCAGCGACTTGCCATGACCGGTTGCCTTGGCCTTGCCACCGGCCGCTTCCATTTCCGCTTCCGTACGTCCGAGCAGCCCTGTTGCCGAAACCAGGAGGAAGATGGCGGGCAATCCGAGCCCGAGAACGCCGATGATGGTCGCCGCACCTTCGGTGAAGTTATCGGTGATCATTCCCGGAACGACATGGACCGCATCGCCGAAAAATCCACCAAGTCCGGTCGGCAGCGGCCAGCTTTCGGGAACCGGAAGGGCCGCAAGCGCGCCGGCCGCCAGAACGGACCCGGCGAACCAGTAGACGAGCCGCTTTCGGCCGATGCGCAGCGCATGTCCGGCCAGGAGCCGCCAACCCCACAGCACGACCGGCACCAGAAACACGGCGGTGGCCAGGCCGATGGTCTGCATCAGGATGTCGGCGATGATCGCTCCGGGCGTGCCCAGCGCGTTCCGCACCGGTTCTTGCGTGGCATGATTCAGGCTCGGGTCTGTGACAGACCAAGTCGCCAATGCGGCCGCCAGCGCAGCAGCAAACGCAATTACGCAAAGTCCGCAGAAACCGGCAACATTGCGTTTCACAAAGCGCTTGATCGGGCTCTGCGTGTCCAGAAGGTCGATAGAGGCGCGCCGCCCGTTGCCGCGCATGGCCGTTGCCCGTCTCATGCCCCGTTCCCCGTTGTCGTATTTCTCAGTGTCTTGTCTCCGAGCCAGTTCGCCAGCCGTTCAAGAGCGGTTTGCGTTATTTCAAGCGGCGCGCACAGACCGACACGGATGTAGCTCCGGCCCGGATTGGTGCCGTCGTCCTGATCGGAGGCCAGATAGCCGCCGGGAAGAACCTTGACGCCCACATCGCGCCAGAGATCGCGGGTCACGGAAACCGAATCGCCCCAGCGGGAAATGTCGAGCCACAGGAAGAAGCCGGCTTCGGGCGTCACCGGTCCAAGGATCGACGCAAGATACCGTTCGGCGGCAGCAAATTTCTCGTTGTAGAGCCTGCGGTTTTCGATCACATGCGCCTCGTCGCCATAGGCTCTGACCGCAACCGCCTGGTTGGGCAGCGGCACCTGGGGGGCTGCGAGACCTCGGAACTTCGCCCATTTTTCCAGGAAATCCGGGTCTCCGGCTGCAAATCCGCAGCGCAGGCCGGCCAGATTCGACCGCTTCGAAAGGGAATTCAGGACAATGACTTTGTCGAGCCCGCCGCCGAGATCCTTGGCGGCTTCCAGAATGCCCGGCGGAGGCGTATCGCGGTAGATTTCCGAGTAGCACTCGTCGGCAAAGATGAAGAAGCGGTGCTTGCGGGCAAGTCCGATCAGACGTTTCAGATAGCCGATATCGGCAATCGACCCTTCCGGATTGGTGGGGGAGGCAATGTAGAAGGCGACCGTCTGATCAAGCAGGTCCGGATCGAGGCTGTCGAGGTCCGGCAGGAAGCTGTGTCCCGCGTCCGCATCGAGCAGCAAGCTCCGCGCATCCGCGATATGGGCGGCCGCCGCATAGGTCTGATAGAACGGATTGGGCAGGATCACCACCGGGTGGTCGATTCCCTTTGCCAGTTGATCCCGTGCCGCGATCGCACCGAATGAAAGACCTTCCCGTGACCCGTTGAGCGGCAGGACGCCCCGATCCCGGTCGACCATGCCCTCCAGGCCATAGCGCCGGTCCAGCCAGTCGGCGACCGCGCCGCGAAAGTCCGGCGTTCCGTTGATCGACGGATAACGTCGGAAATCCGCCAGGTTCTCCAGGAGAACCTCGCCGGTGAAATCCGGAAACGCATGCTGCGGCTCGCCGATCGTCATGATGATCGGCGGCATGCCGGGTTCCTCGCCGTCGAGCAGGGCGGCAAGGCGCTGGAACGGGTTTGAGACCGGCAGGGCGGCACCGCGCCGGTAGCTGGCAATGGAGGCAGTCATGAATGTCCTGGCCATTCGATACGCGAAACTGCCCCTACCCTAGCCGCTGCTTGGTAAAGCGCCTGTTAACCAACGATTTTTCTGCGAAAGAACCGAACAGAAAAATACGCTGCCTTGCTGGCCCGGTCCGCGCTGATTAAGGTCTTTCGAAAACGCACGTTAGAAGAAGGTCTTTGAACATGAGCCAGTCCGGCACACCGGTCAGCGTCGTCTGCTTCGGCGATTCCCTGACCTGGGGCTTCAAACCGGGTGAACGCACCCGCTACGGCCACGATGTCCGCTGGACACGGCTCCTGCAGAAAGAACTCGGCGACGAATTTTACGTGATCGAGGAAGGCCTCAACGGCCGGACGACGGTGTTCGACGATCCGGTCCGCGGCGACAAGAACGGCCTTGCCCATCTCGCGACCGTCCGCAAGACCCACATGCCGATCGATATCCTGATCATCATGCTCGGCACCAACGATCTGCAGACCCGTTTCGGCATGAGCGCGGGCGCCATCGCCCACGCCATGTCCCGCCTTCTGGATTATGCCCGCCAACCGACCGACGATCCGGAAGGACGCGCGCCGAAGGTGCTGCTGATGGCGCCGCCGCCGCTCGGCGATTTTTCAAAATCACCGCTGGAACCGATGTTTTCCGGCAAAGCGAGCCGGGCCGAATCGATAAAGCTGAAGGACGACTACAAGCGGATCGCCGCCGATTACGGCGCGGCGTTCTTCGACACCGGATCCGTGGTCACGGTGAGCGCGGTCGACGCGGTTCACCTGGATCCGGACATGCAGCAGCCGCTGGCGGAAGCGATCGCCGGCGAAGTCCGGACACTGGCCTGGAAAGACAGCGATTCAGACTAGGACCTAAAAATCCGAAGTCAGACCCTTGATTTCCCAGTCGTCATAGCGGGTCGGCTCCAGGCCGCCACGGCCATTGACTTCCTTCGCCATTCCCGCCTGTTTAGCGTCGATGTCCTTTCGGCGTGCTTCCGCTTCCTTCAACGCCCGTTGGGCGGCCGGCGGCAGGTCTTCGAAGCGGCGCTTCGGCGCCTCTTCCAGCTGCGTGCCGAGAGACGGCGCATCGGCGGCAACCTTGAATTCCGGATTTGCGTCGCTGTCCCCGGTCATCGTGGTCCTCCCGGTTTCTCCGGATCTGCCCCGCTTTCAGCTTGAAGCAACGGCGGAACATCCCCATTTCTAACTCGATATGAGGCTATATAAGGCCTCGCCCCCAATTGCAAAAAGGACCGTGCCCGACGGGCACGACGGAAAAGGCGAGATGAACTACATCAAGACGGCAATGCTCCTGGCGGCGATGACCGCCCTGTTCATGGGCATCGGCTACATGATCGGCGGCCAGAGCGGCATGGTGATCGCGCTGGTGATCGCCGCCGGGATGAACATGTTCAGCTACTGGAATTCCGACAAGATGGTCCTGCGCATGCATCATGCGCAGGAAGTGGACGAGCGCACAGCGCCCGAATACTACCGCATCGTCCGGCAGCTGGCGGCCAACGCCGGCCTGCCGATGCCGAAAGTCTACCTGATCGACAACCCCCAGCCGAACGCCTTTGCGACCGGCCGAAACCCGGAAAATGCCGCGGTTGCGGCAACCACCGGCCTGTTGAACATCCTGTCGGCCGAAGAAGTCGCAGGCGTCATGGCCCACGAACTGGCCCACGTGAAGAACCATGACACGCTGATCATGACCATCACCGCGACCATCGCCGGTGCGATTTCCATGCTGGCGAATTTCGCGTTTTTCTTCGGCGGCAACAGGGACAACAACAATCCGTTCGGCTTTGTCGGCGTGCTGCTGGCGATGATCGTCGCCCCGCTTGCCGCGATGCTGGTCCAGATGGCAATTTCGCGGAACCGTGAATATGCCGCCGACCGGATGGGCGCGGAAATCTGCGGTCAACCCATGTGGCTGGCCTCCGCGCTTCACAAGATCGCAGGCGGCGTGGAACACATTCACAATCCGGACGCGGAACACAATCCGGCGACCGCGCCTATGTTCATCATCAATCCCCTGTCGGGCGAACGGATGGACAACCTGTTTTCCACCCACCCGAACACGGACAACCGCATCAACGAGCTGCGCAAGCTAGCGGCTTCGGGCATGGGCGGCAGCGGATACGGCCAGGTGCGCGGCGGATATGATGCCGAGCCGGCATCCCGCCCCTCCGGCCCCAACCCGTCTGGCTCCGGCGCACCCGGTCCCTGGGGGGCCGCGCCTCGGGAACCCCGCCGCCCGAAAGGCCCATGGGGCTAGAAGCCCCTTGGAAAATACCAGACAAGAAAGCGCTTTTACGAAACGAAGCCTGCGCTTATGATCAATGTATGCACGCCGCGGCCGGCAATCGGTCGCGGCGCTTCTCTTTTTTCGCTTCAAAAGCACAAAAACCGGAAACGTCCTTGGCAAAGCCAACCCGCCCAAAACAAAAACAAGGCGCGCAAAACGGCGCTGAAAACCGTGAAAAACCCGGATTTGCCGCGCGAAAGGTCGCCGCGGACATTCTCGGCAATGTGGTTCACAAATATCGCCCGCTCGACGGCGAGCTGGACACGGGATCGGGCCATTCCGGCTTTCGCGCCCTTGCCGTCAACGACAGGTCTCTGGTGCGCGCGATCGTCGGCGCCGCGCTTCGCCACCGGGGCGAAATCTCCGAAATTCTGAACCGTCTCCTCGACCGGGACATTCCGGAAAAGACCGGGCGCGTGCTCGACATTCTCCATGTCGCCATCGCCCAGATGCTCTATCTCGATATTCCCGACCGGGCCTCTGTTTCCCTTGCCGTCGATCACGCTTCCGTCGACAAGAGAGCGCGTCCTTACAAGGGCCTCGTCAACGGTGTCCTGCGCCGGCTTGGTCGCGAGCAGGAGGAGATCACCGCCGATCTCGATGCGGATCGGCTGAACACGCCGGATTGGCTGTTCGAAAGCTGGGCGGAAACCTACGGCGAAGAGCAGGCCCGCGCCATTGCTGCCGCCCATAAACGCGAAGCCGCGCTCGATCTCACCGTCAAACAGGATCCGGATACCTGGGCGCAGCGCCTCGAAGGAACGGTTGTCGGCGCCGGGACGGTTCGGCTGTCGAAGAAAGGCGCCGTCGACAAGCTGGACGGCTTCGATGAAGGCGCCTGGTGGGTGCAGGACGCCGCAGCCTCCCTTCCTGCCAGGCTGCTCGGAGACATCGAAGGCAAACAGGTCGCGGACCTGTGCGCTGCGCCCGGCGGCAAAACGGCGCAGCTTGCCGCAGCCGGCGCAAACGTGACCGCCGTCGACATTTCCAAAAGTCGCCTGAAGCGGGTCGGCGAAAACCTTGCCCGACTGAACCTGACGGCGGAGATCGTCGCATCGGATCTGCGGGAGTGGGAACCGGAAGCCCCCTTTGACGCGCTTCTTCTCGACGCACCCTGCAGCGCGACTGGAACGATCCGCCGTCATCCGGACGTGGCCTGGATCAAGCGGCCCAGAGACATTGAGAAACTGGCCGAAATCCAGGCGGAGCTGCTGCGTCGTGTAGCCGGTTGGCTGAAGCCCGGCGGCCTGCTCGTCTATTGCACCTGCTCCCTGGAACGGTCCGAGGGGGAGGGGCAAATCGGCGCCTTTCTTTCGGAAGTGGCGGGTTTTGAGCTGATCCCGGTCCTTGCCGACGAAATCGGCGGGCTTTCCCAGTGCATTACATCGGAAGGCTACCTGAGAACGCTTCCCTCCCATCTGACCGGTACGGAAAGCATCCCTGGTGGGCTGGACGGCTTTTTTGCCGCACGATTGAAACGGCTTTAACGGCACTTAAACCGTTCATTCCCTCATAATCGAAATGATTTAATAACCTTACCGCTTGGTATAAGGCTCCGTAGAAAAGGATTTCAGTATTCGCGCGTGCGTTCATAGAGTTGGTGGGTTTCCCCCATGACCATGGATACCGTCCTGGAAAAAAGCCGCATCTGGCGGCTGATGGCGCACTATGTCTGGCAGCGCGGGCTCAGGTGGCTCCACGGTGGACCGTTCTTCCGCCTGCATCCCATGGCAAGGGTCCCGCAGCGGTTGACGATCGCGCCTCAGGACCTGCGCACGACCGATGCCACCAATGCGGCCGACATCTATGGCGGGCGGTTTCTGTTTTCAGGTCATCTGATCGAAACCCAGGGCCTTTCCCCATTCGAAATCATGCCGGCGCATCCCGACTGGCAGCGCGAGCTGCACAGTTTCGGCTGGTTGCGCGATCTCAGAGCTTCCAACAGCCAGGTCGCGCGGCAGAATGCCCGTGCGCTTGTCGACGACTGGATCAAGCACTGCGGCCGGCGCCATGCCATCGGCTGGGAAACGCCGGTCGTGGCCCGGCGGGTCATGTCCTGGCTCGCCCAGTCGCCGTTTCTCCTGGAAGACGGCGACCATAGTTTCTACGAACGCTTCCTGCGCTCCCTCGGTCGGCAGGTCAGATTCCTGCGCAAGACGATCAACGAGGCCGATGAAGGCGTCGAACAGCTGCATGTCGCCATTGCCATCACCGCCGCCAGCGTTTCTATGTCCGGACAGGGGCGTTACATACGCCAGGCCATCCGCCGGCTCGATCAGGAGCTGAAACAGCAGATCCTTCCTGACGGCGGGCACATTTCCCGCAATCCCAGAGCCATTATCGACATCCTTACCGACCTTCTCCCGGTCCGGCAGGCGCTGGTATCGCAAGGGCTGGAATTGCCGGCAACCATGCTCCAGTCCGTTGACCGGATGATGCCGATGATGCGGTTCTTCCGCCATGGTGACGGCGCCTTCGCCCATTTCAACGGTATGGGATCCACGCCGAACGACCTTGTGGCAACGATCATGGCCTATGACGATGCCCGCGGCGCGCCACCCTCGAATGCCCCCCATTCCGGTTACCAGCGGCTGATGGGCGGAGAGACGGTCGTGATCACGGACACGGGCAAACCGCCCGAGCTTCTGCTGAGCGAGGATGCTCATGCCGGCTGCCTGTCCTTCGAATTCTCCAGCCGCCTCAACCGGATCGTCGTCAATTGCGGCGTCTCGCCCAAGTCGAACGATATCTGGCGCGAGGTGGGCCGTTCGACCGCGGCCCATTCCACGGCAACGATCGAGGATACCTCCTCCTGCCGCTTCCTGTCCGACAGGTATCTGAACAACTGGCTGGGTGCTCCCGTCATGTCGGGGCCCAAAACCGTGGAAGTCGACCGTTCCGACGATGACGCCGGCATTCACATCACCGCTTCCCATGACGGATACGCCCGGGAATTCGGCATCATTCACGTTAGGGACCTGCGGCTGGCCGGCGATGGAACCGTCCTCGACGGCATCGATACGTTCACGCCGGTCGGGTCGGTCGAGCCTAGCCACACTTATGCGATCCGCTTCCATCTCCATCCGCAGGTTCGGGCCAACCTGCTGCGCAGCGGAACATCGGTGCTTTTGATCTGCCGGGACGGCGAGGCCTGGGAATTCGATGCGCCGGGCTCCGAACTGTCCCTGGAAGAATCGATTTATCTGTCCGATGTCTTCGGCCATCGCAAGACGATGCAGATCGTGCTGTCCGGCCGCCTGGGAGAAGCACCCGCCCAGTCCTGGCAATTCCGCAGGACCGCCGTCGCCAAGCCCGGCCCGCTGGAAACCGAAACCGAACCGGAAGCCGAGCTTCCCTTCGATTAGAGCATCAGCCGACAACCCGTTCGCCGAACCCTGGGTCGAGGATGCCTGACGGGCGCCGCGTTCAGCCCTGATACGTGTCCAGCCAGTCGCGAACACGCTGGTAACCGGACATCAGCGGCAGGAACCAGGGCGTCTGGCGATAGAGGGGTGTCGTCGGGAAATCCAGGTTCCAGAAGGCCGAGGGCGGCCTCCTCAGCATCGCCTCGCCGGCGCGATGGCCGAGATAGCTCAGCATCGCCACGCCGCTGCCATTGCAGCCGAGCGCATAGGCAATGCCGTCGCGGCGACCGAGATGCGGCATGAAATCGAAGGTGAAGGCGATAGTGCCGGTCCAGGCGTGACTGATCGAAACGGCACCCAATTCCGGAAAGATGGCGACAAGGCGGTCGCGCAGGTCTTCCGCCACCAATGCGGGATCGCGCTGGCGCAAGGTCGCGCGTCCGCCGAACAGCAGTCGCCGACCGTCCGGCGTTGGCCGGAAATAGTTGAGCAGCCGCCGCGTATCGGCATAGGTGCGACGCTCGGGCAGCAGCCGGCCCATCAGCCCGGCTGGCAGCGGTTCGGTGACGACGATGTAACTGGCGGCCGGAATGACCCGGCGTCGCAGCCACGGCAGCAACATGCCGGTATAGCCATTGGTGGCGATGAGGACATCCTTGCAGCGAATGGGTCCGCGCGCGGTACGGATGACCAGGGCCGCGCCCTTGCGTTCGATGCTTTCAGCCGCGGCCCTGGAGACCAGAGCCGCGCCCTCTGCGCGCGCCAGCGCGACCAGGCCGTGCAGATAGCGGGCCGGGTGAAGCTGGCCGGAACGTGGGATCACCATACCGCCCCGATAGGCGGTCGAACCGATCTCGCGCGTCTGGTCCGCGCGTGATACCAGATGTCCGCCAAGCCTTTCGGCCTTCTCGCCCAGCCCGTCGAAATGGCGTTGGCTGACCGCGCCGACAAAGCGGCCGGAGCGACGATAGAAGGCGTCGAGCGGCAGTTCGCTGACACGGGCTTCAAGAAAATCGAATGAGGCGGCCGCTTCGGCGCGAACGGCGGCGAGCAGGTCCGGCGCGAGCGTGCGTTCCATGGGCGAGCGCACCGCCGAAGAGGACCCCTTGCCGAGATTGACCCCGCTGCTCACATGGCCGGCATTGCGGGTGCTGGCGCCACGGCCGAAATCCGTCGCCTCGAGCACGGTGACGTCCATACCGCCGCGACGGAGGGCGATCGCCGCATTAAGACCCGTGAAGCCTCCGCCGACGACCACCACGTCCGTTGTTTCGGGCAGGGGGTCAGGACTCGGTTCGGGTGGCGCATCCTCCCACCAGAAGGGAATAGTGGAAATGCCCCGCGCGGCGGCGGCGCATGTCGTCAGAGCGTCGGCCATTCGTCCACCCAGGGATGGCGGGCCTCGCAGGCGGCGGCGATATCGATCAGTCTCTGCTCGTCGAACCAACGACCCACCACCTGCATTCCGGCCGGCAGACCGTCCTGCGTATAACCCATCGGGATCGACATGGCCGGATGGCCAGTGTGGTTGAAGGTTCCCGTGTAGCCATACCAGTTGGCGCGCAGAGGCCCGGCCAGCTCGTTGTTGATGGTGATCGGGTCGTCCTGCGTGTGCCGGAAATGGGGCGGCGGGGCGGAAACGGTCGGCGTGACGAGCACGTCATGCGGCTCGAACAATGCCTGCACCCGGCGGAAAAGGCCCGAGCGTTGGCCCGGTGCGGCCTGGACGGCGGCGAGATCCTGATGCGCCGCCTCCTTGAGAGCGGCCGTGAGGACGGGATCGATAACATCCTCATGGGCCTCCAGCAGCCAGCCCAGCCGGGCGCGCTGATAGGCACGCATGGCGGTCAACTGGCTGGCCTTCGACCAGTCGAAGTCGTCCGGCCCCTCCGAGATTTCCGCACCTTCCGCCTTGAGGAAGGCAAGGCGCGCGTCGAGCAGCGCCTCGACGCCATGGTCGACAAGCCGGTTGCCCATGCGGCGGAAGACCAGCACCTTCAGCCCCTTAAGTGCGCGATACGGGTTTTCGGGCACAGCGAAGACGGCGGGCGCGTGGCCAATCGACCAGGGATCGCCGTCGTCGGGACCGCTCATCGCGGTCAGGCCCGCCGCCATGTCGGCGACGGTGCGGGTCGCAAGGCCCAGATTGACGAACGTCGAAAACAGTTCGATCGCGGTTTCGTTGGCGACCCGGCCAAGCGTCGGCTTGAGGCCCAGGACGCCGCAGACCGCGGCGGGAATGCGCGACGAACCGGCGCCGTCGGTGGTCATGCCGAGCGGGCCCATGCCCGCGGCGACGGCGGCTGTCGCCCCACCGCTCGATCCGCCCGGCGACCGTTCGAGATCCCAGGGATTGCGGGTGTAGCCATGGCGCGGGTTGTTGGTCAGCGCCTTGATGCCGAATTCGGGCGTATTGGTCTTGCCGATCAGGATGGCGCCGGCTTGACGCAGGCGCGCGACCGCGACGGCGTCCTTGTCGGGCACGTTGCCCGCGAAGACATGCGAACCGAAGGCCGTTTCCATACCGGCCGTCTCGACCAGGTCCTTGACCGAGAAAGGAACGCCGGCGAGCGGACCGGGATCCTCGCCGCGCGCGACCGCTTCGTCGACGGCCGCCGCGCCGCGCCGTGCCTGATCGGGATCGACCGTGGCATAGGCGTTGACCCGGCCGTCGACATCGGCGATGCGGGCAAGCACCGCATCCATCACGGCGCTGGCCGAAAGCCTGCCGGTGCGTACCTCCGCCGCTATCTCGGCGGCGCTTTTCATCCAGTGGGCCTTATCCTGCGCCATCCGGTTTCCTCCTGTTCCTGCCGGTCGGTCGTTCCGTCCGGGCATGATTGCATCAATCGCGTTCAACGAAGAATTCGATGCCGACGAAACGGTCGAGCACGAAGACAAGCAGCATCGTGAACAGCACCAGCGTTGCCGAGACGGCGGCAACCACCGGGCTGGCGCTTTCCAGGACCTCGCTGAAGACCTGCACCGGCAGCGTCATCACGAAGGGGCCGACCAGGAACATGCTCACCGTCACCTCGTCGAAGGAGATGATGAAGCTGAACAGCAGCGAGGTTATGAGGCCGGACCGCGCGGCCGGCAGCGTGACCAGAAAGAAGGTGCGCAGCGGGCGGGCGCCGAGGCTCATGGCCGCTTCTTCCAGCGACGGGTCGGATTTGCGAAGCGACGCGGCGATGGGCCGGTAGGCGTAAGGTATGGTGAGAACGCAGTGGACGAGCACCAGGCCGATGAAGGAGCCCAGCCAGCCGATTGTCGAAAGGATGACGATCATGATCACGCCGATAGCGGCATGAGGGAAGATCAGCGGGGTCAACAGCGCCGTTTCGTAGGCAGCGCCGCCGCGCATGCCGCCGCGCACGATCGCCCAGGCGGCGGCGAAGCTGGCCGCCGTGCTGACGAAGGCCGCGATGAACGCCAGCAGCGCGCTGGTGCCAAGCACGGCCAGCCAGTCGGCGGACCCGAGAAACTCCACATACCATCGCAGCGACAGGCCGGGAATGGGAAAGGAAAGGTAGCCAGCCGAGGTGAAGGAGACGATCACCACGATGACGATGGGCAGCGGCAGGAACAGAAGCGTGCCGATCCCGACGACGCGCGATACGGAAAGCCGGTTCATCGCGACACTCCCTCGCCATGACGTTGGTTGATGCGTCGTTCGAGCCATTGCAGCGGCAGGACGACGGCGAGCGCGGTGATCAGCAGGACGGTCGCGAGCGCAGCTGCTTTGGGATAGTCGAAGAAATGCATGACCTCCTCGAAGATCTTGGTGCCGAGCATCGTGTTCTTGAGGCTGCCGAGCATCAGCGGCGTAACGATGGCACCGGTGGCCATCAGATAGACCAGCGTTACGCCGGTGAGGATGCCCGGTGTCGCCAACGGCAGAATGACGCTTCGGAAGCTGTGCAGCGGTTTGGAGCCCAGGCTGGCGGCCGCCTCTTCCAGCGTGCGCGGAACCTGCATCAGTACCGACAGGATGGCGATGATCATGAAGGGCGCGAGCACATGGGTCAGGCCCAGGACGACGCCGAAAAGATTGTACATCAGCTTGACGGGAGCTTCGGTCAATCCGATCGCCGACAACAGCCAGTTGACCATGCCGCGCGGGCCGAGAATCACCATCCAGCCATAGGAGCGCACGACGATGCTGACCAGCCAGGGGAAGATCACCAGCATTAGCAGGAAATTGCGGTTGGCGCGGTTGCGGGCGATGAAATAGGCCGTCGGGAAGCCGATCAGCAGGCTGAAGAACGTCGTCAGCCCGGCGATCAGCAGCGTACGGGCCAACATGTCGAGGTAATCCTGCCGCTCAAGAAAATCACGATAGTGCTTTAGGTCGAAGGTGCCGTCGATGACCACCGAGGCCTTGACCAGCGCCAGAAGGCCAATGGCGAAAATGCCGATCAGCGCAGCGGAGGGCAGAAGAAGCAGACCGGTTGAGAGCTTGCGGTTCATTTTTTCCAGACGGGCGTTCGAGAGGCTGCGGACGGGCGGACGCCGGATCGGCGGCCGCCTTTGTCTAGTGTAAGGGCCTTACAGTTCGGCCATCATCTTTTCGATGGCGTCGACGCGTTCCTTCTGGTGCCGGGCAATGAAGTCCCAGTCCGGCTGGTAGAGCTTGGCGCGCAATTCGTCGAAGGGCATGCCGAGCTTCCTGACGATCTCGTCCGTCGCCTTGGCATTGATGTTGCCCGGGATGTAGCCCGACAGCGCGACACCGCGTTCCTGCGGCGCGGCACTGGCGATGTAATTGAGCCATTTGGCCACCATGTCACGGTCGGCGACGCCTTTCGGCGCGACGATGACATAGGGGAGCAGCAACGCGCCTTCGTCCGGAAGGACGATCCGGACATAATCGGCGCCGGCCTCGTTCAGGCTCCATACGCGCACCGAATAGAACGGCATGGCCGCCACTTCGCCGCGTTCCAGCATGGCGTTTTGCTGGGCAAGCGAACTGGCCACGCTCAACATGTTCTTCGCCGTGCCCTTCAGCAGTTCCATGCCGCCGTCGATGTGAAATTCGTCGCCGCCCATCGCCTTCGACATGATCGTCAGGTCGTAGGTCGAAAGATAGATCGGCCGGGTCAGGCCGATGCGACCCTTCCATTCGGGATCGGCAAGGTTTTTCCACGATGAGAAGTCCTCGACCTTGGCCTCGTTGGCGTTCATGCCGATGCCGTAATAGGCGAAATAGGGCGTGACGCCGGCCAGTTTTCCGTCCGGCGTGGTCAGCCAGTACTTCTTGTCGATGTTCTGCATCTCGGGCAGTTCTTCGAGGTCGAAGGTTTCGACCAGGCCGTCGCGCATCAGGTTGTTGGCCTGAACATAGGTGCAGATGCCGCTGTGGTATTGCGGCGCGCCGGCCTGGGCACGGAACTGCGCTTCGGGGTTCGGAATTTCGACGATGCGAACGTCGGTACCGGTCTCGGTCTGGTAGGGGGTTGCGAAAGCCTTCTGCCAGGTATCGCCGACGCCGCCGCCCCACGAAGCGTGCAGGATCGGGCCCTCGCCGGCACGGGCAAAGCGCGGCAGGGTGGCCAGCGGTACCGCGGCGGCGGCCGCCTGGATGAGTGTGCGCCGTGTAAGCTTCATGGTGTCCTCCTTTGTTATCAGTGCTCTTGATGTTGCGGGGATGCGGGGATCAGTCGAACCTGGTCCATCTCCCACCCGATGGTGACGGCTTCTCCGACCGGCAGGGGGTGGCGGCCGCCGGGCCTGAAAATTGCTTGCGCCAGAACGTCGCGACCGCCCGTTCGGATCGTGTAGGTCAGGCTTGCCCCGGAGAAACTGTGCGAAACCACTTGGCCGGTATGACGAACGCAGTCTCCAGCGCCGTCGGCGGTTTCGATGCGGACATGTTCGGGCCGCACCGAAAGGGCAACCGCCTGTCCTGGCGCGAATTCCGGCAAGTCTTCTGACAGGTCTTCCGGCAGAGCTGTCTCGAAGGGCGGGTCGTCGAAACGCAGGATCCGCTTACCGCCATCGTCGGTTGCCAGCCGGCCGTGAAACAGGTTGGTCTCGCCGACAAATCGGGCAACGAATTCGGTTTGCGGAAAATGGTAGGTTTCCACCGCCGGACTGAACTGCTCGACGAGGCCCGCATTCATCACGGCGATCCTGTCGGACATCGACAGGGCTTCTTCCTGGTCGTGGGTGACGAAGATGAAGGTTATGCCGGTTTGCTGCTGGATCGTCTTCAACTCGGTCTGAAGCTGACGGCGGAGCTTGAGGTCGAGCGCGGAAAGCGGTTCGTCGAGCAGAAGAACGTCGGGTTCGGTCACCAGAGAACGGGCAAGGGCGACCCGCTGGCGCTGGCCGCCGCTGATGCGGCCGACCGGCCGACGGGCGAAATCGGCGAGATCGACCAGTCCGAGCATGGCCATTACCTTGTCGGCAATCTCCGCCTTGCCGACGCCATGGGCGCGCAGGCCGAAAGCGACATTGTCGAAGACGTTGAGATGAGGAAAGAGCGCCAGATTCTGGAAGACGAGGCCGACGGCACGTTCGTAGGGGCGTTTTTTCGAAATGTCGGCGCCGTTCATCTGGATGGTACCGGAACTGGGCGTCTCGAAGCCGGCGATCATGCGCAGGATGGTGCTCTTGCCGCAGCCGCTGGGTCCGAGAAGGGTAACGAACTCGCCGCGGCGGATCTTAAGGGAAACGCCCCGGACCGCTTTGAACGCGCCAAAGGTACGGGTCACGTTGTTCAGTTCGAGAATGGTGTCGTCGGTCTTTGTAGGTGCCACCGGCCGGCTCATTTGTTTGTCCAGGATCATGGTGGCAATCATCACCCGCTGGTGGGGGGGACAGTCAAAGATTGTTTTTTTCGAATGTCATTCCGAAAGGTAATGTTCTTCATCGTCAAGCGGACGATGCACCGCTTCCTGCCACCTCAACTGCTGATTTATCCAACTCGTCGATCATGCTTTCTGGTTATAAGTTGGGAGTCATTCGGTATTTGTGGGCGCTTTCGGCGTCGCGTTACACCTTCTGGAAGCCGCGGGCTGGCCCGTGGCCGATCTCAGACAAGGATAGCCGATTTCCATGCCCACCCCCGTGCCACTTACCCGCCCGGATCAAACACCCGAAGAACGTCGCGCCATAATCGAGGCAGCCGAAATGCCGACCTCGATCGGCGATCTTCTGGACCAGGGCGCGGCGGACTGCGCCGACCGCATTCTATGGACCTTTTTCGACGAGGGTATTTCGCACGACTATGGCGAGGTGGCGGAGACGAGCCGCAAGGTGGGTGCGGCATTGGCCCGCTGGGGCGTGGCGCGCGGCGACATGGTCGCGGTGATGCTGCCCAACGTGCCGGCAATGCCGCTGACCTGGCTGGGGCTCGCGCGCATCGGCGCGGTGATGGTGCCGGTCAACACGCGCTACAGTGCTCGCGAACTGCGCTATGCGGTGGAGAATTCGGGCGCTGAACGGCTGGTGATCCATCGCGATTATCTGGATCTGCTCGACGGCGAGATGCGCGGTGTTCTGCCCGACGATGCCGTGCGGATCGTCGGCGGCCAAGGCGACCGGGACTGGGAAGCGGATATCGCCGCGGCCGACGACGCACACTGTCCGCAACCGGCGATCGACCGTGACGACCTGGTCAACATCCAGTACACATCCGGCACGACCGGCCTGCCGAAGGGCTGCATGCTGACCCATCGCTACTGGCTGACCACCGGCATGGTGAATGCCTGGCGCGACGGCCGGCGCTACGCCCGCATACTGGCGACCACGCCGTTCTCCTACATGGATCCGCAATGGCTGCTGTTGATGACGATCTATCAGCGCGGCACGCTGTTCGTCGGGCGCAAGCAGAGCGCCAGTCGTTTTTCGCTCTGGCTGGCCGAGCACCGGATCCGGTTTTGTCTCTTTCCCGAGGCGGCGACCAAACAGCCGCCAGCCCCGCATGACAATCAAAACGAGGTTGTCCGCGCAAATATCTACGGCGTGCGTGCCTCGGCCCATGCCGCGCTCGAAGCCCGCTACGGACTGATCGCGCGCGAGGCCTTCGGAATGACCGAGATCGGCTCGGGCCTCTACATGCCGATGGAGGCGACCGACATGGTCGGTTCGGGCAGTTGCGGAATTCCGACGCCGTTTCGTCGCACGCGGATCGTCGACGAGGCCGGACACGACCTGCCCGATGGCGAGATCGGCGAATTGCTGATCGGCGGGCCCGGGTTGTTTCTGGGATATTTTCGCCAGCCCGAAGCGAGTGCGGCAGCACTCAGGGACGGCTGGTTTCATACCGGCGATCTCTTTCGCCGCGACACGCGCGGCTATCATTATATCGTCGGGCGAAAGAAGGACATGATCCGCCGCAGCGGCGAGAATATCGCCTGCAGGGAAGTGGAGGGCGTATTGCGTGACATGGACGAGATCGAGGAGGTCGCGCTGATCGCCGTGCCCGACGAAATGCGCGGTGAGGAAGTCAAGGCCTATGTGAGCCTGCACAACGGGCATGCCGGCGACAGTGCCATGGTCGAGCGGATCATGGCCTATGCCGGGCCGCGGCTCGCCAGTTTCAAGCTGCCGCGCTATTTCGAATTCATTGCCGAAATGCCGAGAACTGCATCTTTCAAGGTAGCCAAATCCGAATTGCAAAAGGCGCGAAACGATCATCGTACCGGTTCCTACGACCGGGTCGACGGCGTGTGGCGTTGAGAAAGGCGGTTGTTATGAACGCTCCCATTATCGACTACGGCGCGACGCCGCCACTGCCGGAACTGCGGCTTCAGCAGGGCGAACATCTGGCGAATTACCGCCGGGTTTATGCCACGAGCGAACAGGCGGCCGGACGAAACGACGATATCGATCTGGAAACCTTTTTCGCCCAATGCGATACGGCCGGGATTGTCCGAACGGTCATCAAGGCCCGCGACGTGGAGACGACCTTCGGCGGGCGGGTACGCAATGAGGATGTCGCGCGCATTTGCACGGAATATCCGGGCCGGTTCATCGGTTTTGCCGGCGTCGACCCGAACAAGGGTATGGTCGCCGTGCGCGAGCTGGAGCATGCGGTTTGCGATCTGGGCCTGCGCGGCCTCAACCTGCAGTGTTTCGAGAACAGGCTCGCCATCGACGACCGGCGCATGTATCCGCTCTATGCCAAGTGCATCGAGCTGGATATTCCGGTCAACATTCACACGGGTGTCAATTTCTCTCTGAAGAGCTCGCCCGAATTCGGCCGGCCCGACGCGCTCGACCGGGTGCTGTGCGATTTTCCGGAACTGCGCGTCTGCGCCTCGCCGCCGGGCTGGCCGTGGGTGATGGAACTCCTGTCGGTCGCCTGGCGACACGCCAATCTTTCCATCGGCCTCGTCGCGGTTCGGCCCAGGCTGCTCACCACCGAACATTCGGGCTATGGGCCGCTTCTACAATATGGCCGCACGGTGCTGAAGGATCGGATCATCTGGGGTAGCGCCTGGCCTATGATGCCGCTGGAGCGGACGATCGAGGAAGTACGCGCCCTGCCGCTGCCGGACGATGTGCAGGGCGGATGGCTGGGCGGCAATGCCCTCAATTTCCTGCGGCTCGATCTCGATATGTGACCGACCTTCCGGCATCGCCAGCAAGATCGAACGCCGGCTTTTCAGCCGGCGTTTTCGCGACGCGGGCGCGATTGCGGCAGTCGGACAGACAAGGTGGTCGAACTGTTGGCGGACGCCTCGGCCAGCAGCTTGATACGGCGGTTCAGCACGTCCATGAAGCGGTCGGCAATGGCGGCATCGCCACGATCCTGAGGGCGCATCACCGAAAAGGTGAATTCGAGTTTCGGTTCGAAGGGACGAATGACGAGATTGGGCCAAACGCCGTGGTGAACGGCCAGCGGTTCGACAATCGCCACGCCCAGCCCACGGCTGACCAGCGAATTGGCCTCGGCGGACGTGAACACCTCGAGCCGCATCTTGCGCGAAACCCGTTGTTGTTCGAACACCGCATCGGTCAGGTGGCGCATTCGGCTGTCGCGGGTAAAGGAAACGAATTCGGCGCCTTCGAGATCGCCCGGCCCGATAACGTCGCGCTCAGCAAGCGGATGGCCCACGGGCAACACGCAAACCGAGGCCGCATGAAACAGCGGTTCGGTGTGCAGGGACGGATGGTGAAACTGAGTGACGGAAAAACCAAGATCGACATTCTGACGCAACACGTCGCTGCCAACGGCCGTCGAGGTGTCGATCTTGATGTAGACATCCGGAAATTCGGCGCCGAACTCCGCCGTTGCCTCGGCGATCAGTGTATGTCCGATGGAGGTCGCCGAGATGATTCGCAATTCGCCGGTCCGGTACTCGCGCAGATCCCTCGCGAAACGTTCGACGTCGCTCAACGAAGCCATGAGCCGGCGCACTTCCTTGTAGAGGAGTTGCGCCTCATCGGTGGGCAACAGGCGCTTCTTCTCGCGCTGGAACAGGGTCAGTCCGAGATCGATCTCCAGGCCGGCCAGCATCTTGCTCATGGCCGGTTGAGAGACAAAGAGGCGGCCGGCCGCTCCCGTGACTGTACCAACCTCCATAAACTGGACGAACGCCTCAAGCTGGCGGTGGGTAATGCGCATCGACAAATTCCGGTCTAGGTCACTAACGGTTTGATTGTTAGAACAAGACCTGGCCCCGCGCTACCTGGATGATGCTTCAGGGACGGGCAGGCCTGGCGAGCCCAGTCGCCCCGAAGCTGTGATTTTGGCCAACGTATGCAACGGCCACCCAGGTTACGCCGGCAGCGAACACTTCACCGCCGCGATCAGTCGCTCAGGGAATGGCTGTCGCGTGCACTATTAGCCACTCGATTTGAGCCAGGTATCTTTCGGTCTACTGGCTTTCGTGATAGGGCGACGCCAAATCCCACATCACGAGGCAAATCGATGGCCATTGTTTCCAAAAGCGTCCCCGTACCGCCGCTCGTTCCCGTCAAGCGCGCGCTTCTTTCCGTTTTCGACAAGACCGGACTGATCGACTTTGCAAAGGCGCTTGCGGATCGTGGCGTGGAACTGGTCTCTACCGGAGGCTCCTACAAGGCGCTCAAGGAAGCCGGTCTTGCCGTGCTCGACATTTCCGAGGTCACCGGCTTTCCGGAAATCATGGACGGCCGAGTGAAGACGCTGCATCCGGCCGTTCATGGCGGTCTGCTCTCGATCCGCGATGACGCCGATCACCGGAAGGCGATGGCCGACCATGGCATCACAGGCATCGACCTGTTCTGCGGCAATCTCTATCCGTTCGAGGATGTCGTCGCCAAAGGCGCGGATTACGCCACCGGCATCGAGAACATCGACATCGGTGGTCCGGCCATGACCCGCGCGGCCGCCAAGAACCACGCCTATGTTACGGTCGTGACCGATCCGGCCGATTATGACGAGGTGATCGCCGAACTGGACAAGAACAATGGTCAGTCGCCGATCGAGCTGCGCAAGAAGCTCGCCCTGAAGGCCTTCGCACGCACCGCCGCCTATGACGCGGCCGTCTCTAACTGGATGGCCGATCAGCTCGGCGAGGAAACGCCGTCCTACCGAGCCGTCGGCGGAAAGCTCGCCGAAGTCATGCGCTACGGCGAGAACCCGCATCAGACGGCCGGCTTCTACAAGACCGGCGAAGAACGACCGGGCGTCGCCACCGCCCGCCAGATCCAGGGCAAGACGCTCTCCTACAACAACATCAACGACACCGACGCCGCTTTCGAACTGGTCAGCGAATTCGATCCGGCCCGTACCGCCGCCGTTGCCATTATCAAGCATGCCAACCCCTGCGGCGTCGCCGAAGCGGCAACCCTCAAGGATGCTTACGAACTGGCCCTGCGCTGCGATCCGGTCTCCGCCTTCGGCGGTATCGTCGCCCTGAACAAGACCCTTGATGCGACAGCCGCCGAGGAAATCGTCAAGATCTTCACCGAGGTGATCATTGCACCGGATGCGGACGAAGCCGCGCAGGAAATCATCGCCTCCAAGAAGAACCTGCGCCTGCTGCTCACCGGTGGTCTGGCCGATCCCCGCGCCAAGGGTCTGTTCGTGAAAACCGTTGCCGGCGGTCTGCTTGCCCAGTCCCGCGACAATGGCGTCATTGACGATCTGGACCTCAAGGTCGTCACCAAACGTGCACCGAGCGCGCAGGAACTGGCGGACCTGAAATTCGCTTTCCGCGTCGCCAAGCACGTCAAGTCAAATGCCATCGTTTACGCAAAAGACGGCGCCACGGTCGGCGTCGGCGCCGGCCAGATGAGCCGGGTGGATTCCGCGCGAATCGCGGCCCGCAAGGCCCTGGATGCAACCGAAGCGGCCGGCCTCTCCGAACCGCTCACCAAGGGCTGCGTGGTCGCCTCGGATGCCTTCTTCCCCTTCGCGGACGGTCTGCTTTCTGCGGCCGAGGCCGGCGCAACGGCTGTCATCCAGCCGGGCGGTTCCATGCGCGACGACGAAGTGATCGCAGCAGCCGATGAGGCGGGTCTCGCCATGGTCCTCACCGGCATGCGGCACTTCCGCCACTGACCTGGTAAAAGGTTTCCGGCGCAAAAATCAGGCAGCCGCCTAATATTTAGGCGGCTGCCTTTGTATTTTTTACAAGTAATTCCTTCCTGAATGACAAGTAACCCAGGGTTTCGGACAGAACTTATTAATCAATATCTTCTATCCGTGGATTCTGGTCAGATTACCTCGCCGGCTGGGCATTGAGCCGTCGTGAATTTCCCATGGAGCCGAAAATTGTTTCAGAAAGCTAAAGTCACCACAAAACTGGTTGGCGTAAGCGTCCTCACGCTCGCTATCGCTCTGGTCGCCGGAATTGGCTTCATCGCCTGGGAGGCTTCGCACACCACCGAGAGCCAGGCGGTGGCCCAGGCAGAAGCGGTTGCAGCGGAACAGGCTGAACTCGTCCGCCGGACTATGGAAAACGGGCTGAAATCCGCCGAAGCGCTCGCCAACGCGCTCAACGGACTGAAGCGCGCCGGAAACACCGACCGGGCGCAGTGGATGGCCGTGGTCGAGGAGAACCTGATTGCGAATCCGGACCTCTCGGGAACCTGGGGCGCCATCGTCAAGGACCAGTTCGACGGCAAGGATGCCGAATTCAAGGGGTTGGACAAATACGGCAAGATGGGCGAATGGCTGCCCTATTTCTTCCGCATGCCGGACGGCAAGATCGGATATCGGTCGCTCACCGACCCGATGATCGGCAAGCCCGGCGAAAACCTCTGGTTCACCATCCCCTACGCCTCCGGCAAGAATCATGTCACCGATCCCTATAGCTGGGAAGCCGGCGGCAAGACGGTGACAGGTGTGTCTTTCAGCATACCACTGAAGGACAATGGCAAGGTGATCGGCGTTGCCGGTGGCGACATCATGCTCACTCCGCTGTCGGATGCGCTTGGAAAACAGACACCGCTGGGGACGGGCTCCGTTCATCTTCTGTCGCAAAACGGCCAGTGGGTCGCCCATCCTGATGCGGCCCTGCTCGGCAATGACTGGGCCGAAGGCCGATCTGAAGCGGACCTTGCCCACGGCGACGCGCTTCTGGCCGCGATCAAGGCGGGCAAGGACTTCCACTACGAAGGCTATTCCAACACCCTCGGCACCGATGTCCTGCGGATCGTCAAATCGGTCGAGATCGGTAACACCGGCGCGACCATGTCCGTGGTCGTCAACGTACCGACACAGACCCTGAGTGCCGCCTCCACCAAAATCACCGGCATGATCGCGGGGGTTGGCCTCGTCCTGCTTCTCGTGGTTGCTCTGTCGATCTACCTGGTCGGAAATGCCATTGTGCGCCGGCCCCTGGAACGTGCGGTCTCCAGCATTCAGGCCCTGATGGACCGCCGGTATGACGAGCCGATCGCCGATACCGAACGCGGCGATGAAATCGGAAAGATTTCCAAGGCACTCGAACTCTTTCGAGACAAGGCCCAGGAGGCCGAGGAACTCGCTGAACAGCAAGAGGAACAACAGCGCAGGCAGATCGAGCGCGCTGCGCAGATCAGCTCCCTGTCCGAACAATTCGACGAAAAGATCACCCGGTTGACGCAAACCGTCCTTGCACAGGTGGCGGATCTGAACCAGGCATCCGTCACCCTGACCGAGGGCGCCGACGACACCAGCGTGAAGAGCACGGCTGTTGCCGCGGCATCCGAAGAAGCGTCCACGAACGTGGAAACTGTGGCCTCCGCGGCCGAGGAACTGATGGCCTCGGTGCAGGAAATCAGCCGCCAGATGACGCAATCCACCGAAATCGCCGGCGAGGCCGTGGATCAGGCCCAGACCACCAACAACAAGATCGAGGGGCTGGCGGAAGCCGCCAATCGGATCAGCGAAGTGGTCAAGCTGATTACGGACGTCGCCGAACAGACGAACCTGCTGGCGCTCAACGCCACCATCGAGGCGGCTCGTGCCGGCGAGGCGGGCAAGGGCTTCGCGGTGGTCGCCGCGGAAGTGAAGGAACTGGCCAACCAGACCGCCCGGGCGACGGAGGAGATCGCGACACACATTCAGTCGGTGCAGTCTGAAACGTCGGGCGCCGTGCAGGCCATCAGGGGAATTTCCGAAACCATCGAAAAGATGAACGAGATCGCCTCGAGCATCCAGACCTCCGTCGAACAGCAGGGCATCGCCACCGAGGAAATCGCCCGGAACATCCAGGAAGCCTCCAACGGCACCCAGGAAGTCGCATCCAACATCATCAAGGTGTCCGCATCCGCCGACGACACCGGCGAGGCCGCACGCCAGGTCAGTTCCTCTGCAAACGTTCTTCAGGACGAAACGGACCGGCTGAAAGGCGAAGTCGAGGCTTTCCTGTCCAGCGTTCGCGACGTGGCCTGAGCCGGACGTCAGGTCTCCACCGAACACAAACCGCGCCGTCTGATTTCAGGCGGCGCGGTTTTCCTTTGTCAGGAAAAGCAGATAGCCGCCGACGGCGAAAAAGCCCAGGATGGCGGACATGCCCGCCGCCTGGCTACCGCTCCAGGCGGTCATCAGGCTGACCGACAGCGGCGCCATGAAGCTGGTCACCTTACCTGACAAGGCCAGAAGGCCGAAAAACTGCGTCATTTGTTCCTTCGGTGCGATCGCGACCAGCAGGCTGCGCGATGCCGCCTGAAGCGGACCGGCGGCCGCGCCGATCAAGGCCCCCAGCCCCAGGAACATCTGTTCCGGCAACGAACTGAACAGACTGCCCGGCGCACCCGGTACCGCCGGTATCACGAACAGCACGGTGTCCCTGTCGATAGAGATCAGACCGAGGCCGGAGATGATCAGGATGCCCAGCGCGCCGAAAAGAACCGCCTTCGGGCCATAGGTGTCGTCCAGGCGCCCACCGATGACCGCGCCGATCGTTCCCGTGATCGTCAACAGAATGCCGAAGCTGCCGATCTGGATCGACCCCCAGCCGAGCTGGCCGGCGGCATAGATCCCGCCAAAGGCAAAAAGCGCCACCAGCCCGTCCTTGTAGATCATGTTGGCAATCAGGAAGGTGAACAGCACCTTGTTGGCGCGCGCATCGCGGAAAGTCTTTGCAAGATTGACAAGACCGGCGCGCACGGCCGGCGCAAGCCGCGCCTTTTTCGGCGCATCCGGCACGAACAGGAACAAAGGCAATACGAACACCAGATACCAGAGCGCCGAGAACGGGCCAGCCGCCCGGTCGCCCTCGCGGGTCGCCGGATCGAGCCCGAACAGGGGGTCCAGTCCAAGAAGCGTATGGCCGGTTTCCGGATTGGCCGCCAGAAAGCCGAGCGCAATGACAAGGCTTACCAAACCGCCCGCATAGCCTGTCGCCCAACCGGCGCCGGACAGGCGCCCGATCCGCTCCGGCGGCACCAGGTCGGGCATCATCGCATTGTTGAAGACGGTGGCGAACTCGATCGACAAGGTGGCGATGGCAAACGCAATGAGCGCGATCGCAACACCCGACGGCGCTCCCGGCGCGGCATACCAAAGCATCATGCAGGCCACGACGAAGGGAACGG
Source organism: uncultured Roseibium sp. (assembly GCF_963675985.1). Taxonomy (NCBI): domain Bacteria; kingdom Pseudomonadati; phylum Pseudomonadota; class Alphaproteobacteria; order Hyphomicrobiales; family Stappiaceae; genus Roseibium; species uncultured Roseibium sp. The sequence continues at coordinate 1,182,926 of NZ_OY780957.1, forward strand.
AAAAGGCAAAAATCCAGGGCTTCCTGTGTCCGGTCGCATCGGCGACAGACCCAAGGACCGGAGCCGGGATCGCAATGGCGAGACCGGCCGCTGCGGTTGCATAACCCCACAACGTCTGGCCTTCTGCCGGCGTCGCGGCCAGCGCAGAAGCAAAATAGGGCGCAAAGACGAAGGTCGTGACCAACGTGAAAAACGGCTGCCCGGCCCAGTCGAACAGCGCCCAGGAGGCAACGGCGAGGCATCCCGCCCCTCTGTCCGTGTTAGTCATGGTTCAAACCTTCGGCACGGGAAAGGCCGGCATCGCCGGCCTCGGATCTCCGCTGACGCTCTGTCCGGAATGGCGAAATTGGAGCCCTTACTTTGACACCTCGGCCAGAAGGCTTGCCGCTACGGCGAATTTCGACACGGTCAGATCGCCGTCCAGAATTTCATTGACCGTCCGGATGGTCCGCTCGACGACCTTTTCATGGGTCGAAAGCCAGGTCTCGAAACCGCCCGTTGAAATCGCCTGAACGGCCAGATCCCGATGCGCAAAGCCCAGCGCGGAGCGGGCCCGATCAAGGGCAAGGCCGTCGTAGTAATCATTCAGCAGAAGATCGCGGGCGAGCGCATGCATGTCCTCGATATGGAAGAATTCCGCGACCTCGAAGAAGGCCTTGGCGGCAACATCGAGCGCCGCCGCTGTTTCTTCCGCCACCATGATGATGTCCGGAATGGCGATTTCGACCGGTTGCCAGCCGATCCTCTGCGCCAGAGCTTCCGGAACCCCTGCGTCCTGATAGCGCTGGGCTTCGGTATCGAGAGACTGTGCCAGAGCGTCGCTGACCGCCGTCCTGAGGCGGGGCCGCAGATCGGCGATCCCGCGGCTGAAGCGATCGACGACATCGGCCATGCCCTGCTCGAAGGACACATGACGCTTGAACCAGAGCACCCGTTCCAGAAGCAGGTCCTGGACCTTAGCGTAGAGTTCAAGCTGGACGGATCCGTCGATCCTGGTGTCCAGCGCATCGATCTGATTGTTGAGGTCCGTCAGATCGAAGCTGTTGCGGACGGCGACAAAACAGTTTGCGATATCCTGCGTCGTCGCGCCGGTTTGGTCCTTCAACCGTGTCAGGAAGGTCGGACCGCCGCGATTGACCATCGAATTGGCAAGCATGGTCGCGATGATTTCCCGCCGCAGCCGATGACCGCTGATCTCGTCGCAGTAGGCTTCCGCCATCTCGTCCGGGAAATAGCGGAACAATTCCCGGCCGAGATAATCATCATCGGGAACCGTGCTTTCCAGCAATTCGTCGTAAAGCGTGATCTTCGCATAGGCGAGCAGCACGCCCAGTTCGGCACGGGTCAGCGTCTGGCCTGTCTTCACCATCTCCGCCAGGGTCGCCTCGTCGGGCAACTGTTCCACCTGGCGATCCAGAAGACCGGCCTGTTCAAGCCGGCGCATCATGCGCACCTGGAAGCCGAAATCCTCGGTCCCGCGCCGTTCGGTCATCGAAATGGCAAGCGTCTGCAGGTAATTGTTTCTCAGGACGAGGTCGGCGACCTCATCGGTCATATGCGCGAGCAGCGTGTTGCGCTCGTCGATCGTCAGCTTGCCGGCCTTCACCGCCGCGCCCAGCGCGATCTTGATGTTGACCTCCATGTCGGAGGAGTTCACGCCGGCGGAATTGTCGATGGCGTCGGAGTTGCAGCGCCCGCCCTTGCGGTGGAATTCGATACGCGCCAACTGGGTCAGACCCAGGTTGGCGCCTTCGCCGATCACCTTGGCCCCGACATCCGGCGCCGTGATCCGGATCGGATCGTTGGCCCGGTCGCCCGCATCCGCGTCCGTCTCGGTCGTCGCGCGGATATAGGTGCCGATCCCGCCGAACCATAGGAGATCCACCTTCAAACGCAGGATGGCCGACATGACTTCCTGCGGGGTGGCCTTGGTCCGGGCGATGCCGAGCAATTCCTGGGCCTCGCGCGACAACTCGATCGACTTGGCGGACCGGGAGAACACCCCGCCGCCCTTCGAAATAAGCGACGTGTCATAGTCCTGCCAGGACGACCGACCCATGTCGAACAGGCGCTTGCGCTCCACCCAGGTTGTCGCGGGATCCGGATCCGGGTCGATGAAGATATCCCGGTGATCGAAAGCCGCCACCAGCCGGGTCACCTTGGACAGGAGCATGCCGTTACCGAAAACGTCGCCGGACATGTCGCCGACACCGGCTGCCGTGAACGGCTCCGTCTGAATGTCCCAATCCATTTCGCGGAAATGCCGCTTGACTGCTTCCCACCCGCCGCGCGCGGTAATGCCCATCTTCTTGTGATCGTAGCCGGCCGACCCGCCGGAGGCGAAGGCATCGCCGAGCCAGAAATCACGGCCTTCCGAAATTCCGTTGGCCGTATCGGAGAACGTGGCCGTGCCCTTGTCGGCGGCAACGACCAGATAGGGATCGTCATCGTCGTAGCGCTGGACATCCTTGGGCGGCACCACCTTGTCGTCGACAAGATTGTCCGTGACGTCGAGCAACGCATTGATGAAGGTCTTGTAGCTTTCGGTGCCTTCCTTGAAGACGGCCTCCCGGTCGCCGCCTTCCGGCAGGTGCTTGGGCACGAAACCGCCCTTCGCGCCCACGGGCACGATCACCGCGTTCTTGACCTGCTGCGCCTTCACCAGGCCGAGCACTTCGGTGCGGAAATCCTGCGGCCGGTCGGACCAGCGCAATCCGCCGCGGGCAACCCGCCCGAAACGCAGGTGCACGCCTTCCACACGGGGGCTGTAAACGAAGATTTCCCGGAACGGACGCGGCTGCGGCAGATCGATGATCTTGCGCGAATCCACCTTGAAGGCGAAGGTCGGCTTCGGTTGGCCCGCGCTGTCCAGTTGATAGAAATTCGTGCGCAGGATCGAATCGATCGCGTTCTGGAACCGGCGCAGGATCCGGTCGTCGTCCAGGCTGGAAACCGCCTCCAGCGCATTGTTGATTTCGCTTTCCAGCCGGGCGGTGCCGAGCGTGCGGTCGTCGCCGTCCGTCGAGGGGGTGAAGCGCAGATGAAACAGCTCGACCAGCTTCGCGGCGATGTCCGGATAATTGTTGAGCGTGGTCCACATGTAGTCTTCGGAAAACCGGACACCCGCCTGCCGCAGATATTTGGAAAGCGCGCGCACAACGGCGATATCCCTCCAGGCGAGATTCGCGGAAAGAACGAGGCCGTTGTAGCCGTCGTTTTCGGCCCGATTCTGCCAGATGGCCATGAACAGCCGCTCAAGACGCTCCTTCAGATCGGCGGTCAAATCGATCTCTCCACCGCGACCCGCCTCGAGCGTCATCTCGTGCAGATAGGAAAGGGTCCGGTCGGTCGGGGTGATCCGGTAGGTCCGTTCGTTGATGACCTTGAAGCCCATGTTTTCCAGAAGCGGCACACGGGCTGAAAGCGGGATCGGCGCCCCCTGGTGATAGACCTTGAGCGACAGCCGGGTATCTTTTTCACCTTGATTGCGGAAGAAGGTCACCGCCGTATTGCGCTCTTCCGACAGGGCCTCGACCTTGACCACATCGGACAGGGCGCTCTCGGAGTTGTAGACCTCCTTGTAGCCGCCGTGGAAGGCGAGCGCGTACCGTTCCGCCAGATGCCGGGCCGTGACCGGATCGAACCGGGCCCGCATCGCATCGCGCAGGCTGTCAGGCCAGGTCCGGATCAGATCGGCGACCGCGCTTTCCAGCTCCGGCTGGGGCGGCGTCGGCGTCTTGCCCTTGTCGCGGCCGATGATGAAATGCACCCGCGCCAGCGGACCTTCCAGATAGGTCACGTACCAGGCCGAAAGCCGGCCCTCGTAGACCCCGGAAAGATAGGTGCTGATATTGAGGCGCACTTCGGTCGTGTACCGGTCGCGCGGCACGAAACAGAGGATCGAGACATAGCGGTCGAACTTGTCGACGCGCGGCAGAACCCGGATCCGCGGCCGTTCGTCGAGCTGCAGGATCGCGATCGCGAAGTCGAACAGGGTGTCCTTGTCGATCTGGAACAACTCGTCGCGGGGAAACCCTTCCATCACATTGATCAGCGCCCGGCCCGAATGGCTGTCCTGATCGTAGCCGGCAAGCGCCAGGACGCTGGCGACCTTCCGGCGCAGGAAGGGGATCGTGCTGGTCGGTTCCGTATAGGCCGTCGACGCGAACAGGCCGACGATGCGCAACTCGCCGACCATGGCGCCGTCGTCATCGAAGATCTTGGCGCCGACGTAGTCCATATGCACCCGCCGGTGCACTCGGCTCTTCACATTGGCCTTGGCAATGATCAGCGGTTCCGGCTTCAGCAGGAATTCGCGGATTTCCGGCGTGATCTGGACGAATTCGGATCCCCGGCGCAAAACCCGGACATCCGGGTCGGCCAGGAGGCCCAGACCGGTTCCCACATGAGGGGAAAGTTCGCCTTCTTTCACACCGCCTTCAAACTTGTACTCGCGCATACCGAGGAAAATGAAGTTGTTCTTCTCCAGCCATTCCAGGAAATGAATGGCCTCCCACATCTCGTCATTGTTGCCGGCAATTCCGGTCGTCTTGTAGGTATCGATGGCTTCCGCAAGCCGCTCCTGCATCGGCTTGAAGTCGCGCACCGCGGCGCGAACGTCCTTCAGAACCAGGTTGAGCCGCTCTTCCAGGGCGTCTCTCGCCTCTTCTGAATCCATGCGCGTCACATGGATGTGAATGAGGCTCTCCTGCCGGTCGGACCGTTTCGCCTTGCGTTTCGGCAGGACGGCGGACTGAAGCTTTCCCTTCTTGTCCCGTTCCACGATATAGGTCGGATGCAGCACAAGATGGACTTCGAGCCTGCTTTCCTGCAATTCGTCCATGACGGAATCGACCAGGAACGGCATATTGTCGTTGACGACCTCGATGACGGTCAGTTCGCCGGCCTTGTCGCCGGGCGCATCGAAGTCGGGATTGGTGATGCTGACCCGGTGGGTCCCGAGGTCGTGAGACTGGAAATCGCGCCACGCCAGGCGCGCAAATCCGCACAACTCTTCGCAGGTATAGGCGACAAGGTCTTCCGCGGCGCCACGGGCAAAAAAGGCATCCGCGAAATCGGCAAGCGCCTGATCATCCTTGGCGAGAGAAGCATGGACCTTTTCAATGAGTTGTTTCTTCTCGGCTTCGCGCGACTCCGGCATTTCCAACCCTTTCGTATTTTTATCCCTTTCGGGACACCCATGCTAACCTGATATGGTGAACCGAATTAAAACAATGTCTGCGACGGGGAGATAAACGTGACAGAAAAACCGACGGCTCTTGATATTGAGGCAACTGCACCGCTGAGCGAAAAGACACAGGCCTATTTCGATCTGTGCCAGGAAAAGCTCGGTATGGTTCCAAATGTTCTGAAAGCCTATGCCTTCGACGAAGCGAAGCTCAGGGCCTTCACGGATATGTATAACGACCTCATGTTGGCGGAATGCGAGCTATCGAAACTTGAACGTGAAATGATTGCCGTTGCGGTATCTTCCGTCAATCGTTGTTTTTATTGCCTGACCGCTCATGGCGCCGCCGTCCGCGAACTCTCCGGAGATCCAGTCCTCGGTGAACTCATGGTGATGAACTACCGGGTGGCCGACCTTTCCACACGCCACCGTGCCATGCTGGATTTCGCTGTCAAGCTGACCGAACGGCCGGCGGAAATTCTGGACGCCGACCGCCAGGGCCTGCGCGATGCCGGATTTACCGACCGGGACATCTTTGACATCGCCTCCGTCGCCGCTTTCTTCAACATGACCAACCGGGTCGCGGCGGCAACCGACATGCGGCCCAATCATGAGTATCACTCAATGGCCCGTTGAGTTCGCGCGCCCCTAATAACGGTGACATTTTCACCGATTGGGTGTATGAGGCACGGGTTTTCGCGAGAAACACAGGAGAGGGAGCCGGGACGATGGTCGCGCGGGTATTCATTGATGGCGAAGCAGGAACGACGGGTTTGCAGATCCGTGAGCGCCTCGCCACGCGCCCTGACATCGAACTTCTGTCGATCCCGGACCATCTGCGCAAGGACTCAAGCGCCCGCGCGGATCTCCTGAATTCCGCCGACGCGGCCATCCTGTGCCTGCCGGACGATGCCGCGCGGGAAAGCGTGTCGATGATCGAAAGCGACACGACCCGGGTTATCGATGCGTCGTCCGCCCATCGGGTCGCCGACGGCTGGACCTACGGCTTTGCCGAAATGGACAAGGACCAGACCGAACAGATCAAGACCGCCAAGAGGGTGACCAACCCGGGCTGCTGGCCCCAGGGCCTGATCGCCCTGGTCCGGCCGCTGGTGGAGGCCGGTCTGCTACCCGTGGACCATGCGCTGACCTATAACGGCATTTCCGGCTATTCCGGCGGCGGCAAATCCATGATCGCCGACTATGAGGCGGCCGGAACCGGCGCGAACATGTTCGCGCCTTACGGACTGACCTTCAATCACAAGCATCTGCCGGAAATGCAGCGCTTTTCCGCGCTCAGCTCCACGCCGCTGTTCACGCCGTCGGTGGGCAACTACTACAAGGGCATGCTGACCTGCGTGCCGTTGCAACTGTCGACGCTTCAAAAAGTGCCGACCGGCGCGGACCTGCATGCGGCCATCGCCGACCATTTCGCCGGCATATCCGGCGGATTTGTCGAGGTTGCGCCGCTGGCCCAGCTCGACCGGATGCCGGACCTCAACCCGCAAGGGCTGAACGACACCAACAGCATGCGCCTGCATGTCTTTGCCAATGACACGCGGGCACAGGCCTGCCTGATCGCCGTCTACGACAATCTCGGCAAAGGCGCGTCCGGCGCCGCCGTGCAGAATCTCAACCTGATGCTGGGCGTCGACGAGGCCACCAGCCTGGCCGCCTGACGCAGGAACCGGCCGAATAACGACAAGAAACCACTGGAGTAATTGCCTTGGAAAAGTTCGAAACGCTGACCGGTGTCGCCGCACCGCTGCCGATCATCAACATCGACACGGACATGATCATTCCGAAGCAGTACCTGAAGACGATCAAGCGCACCGGTCTTGGGACCGCTCTGTTCAGCGAAATGCGCTACAACGATGACGGCTCGGAAAACCCGGATTTCGTTCTGAACAAACCGGCCTACCGGAACGCAAAGATCCTGGTCGCCGGTGACAATTTCGGCTGCGGCTCCTCGCGCGAACACGCACCCTGGGCGCTTCTCGACTTCGGCATCCGCTGCGTGATCGCCACGTCTTTCGCCGACATCTTCTACAACAACTGCTTCAAGAACGGCATCCTGCCGATCCAGGTCTCCGAGGACGAGCTGGAAAAGCTTATGGACGACGCTTCGCGCGGCTCCAACTCCACGATGACGGTCGACCTGGAAAACCAGGTGATCAAGGGCCCGGACGGCGGCGAGATCTCCTTCGACCTCGACCCGTTCCGCAAGCATTGCCTCATGAACGGCCTCGACGACATCGGCCTGACCATGGAAAAGGCGCCGAAGATCGACGCTTACGAAACGAAATTGGCCGAAGCCCATCCCTGGGCTTGATCCCATTACCTAAGCCCGATTTCGTCATTACACGGATTGGATGATTTAAAAACAACCACGCCCCTTGCTCCATTCTCCCCCCTTGAGGGGGAGATGTCCGCAATAGCGGACAGAGGGGTGTGTTCGGCCTCGCAGCATATCGCAGCGCCAGAGCCTGACGCACGCATCGTTACCCCCCCCTCTGTCACCTATGGTGACATCTCGCCCTCAAGGGGGGAGATGGGGGCTGTACCTTTTTCCAGCTTTTGATTTTTTCACGGTCGCTTCAAGATACGAACACCCGGCCATCACCGAGGCTTGAACAGGCGTTAGGTGAAATTTCGCCCATTGCCCTCTAAATGCAAGTCATGACAGCCGCTACGACCCCGCTCCGCCATGCACCCTGGACCGACCGAAAAGGTCAGCTTTCGCCGTTGCGCCTCGTGGTCTTTATCGGACTGTTCCTGCCCGCGATCACGATCTTCGCCGACCTCATCTTCGGCCCCATGCGTCCGGAACCCTTCGAATACGCGCTCCATGAAAGCGGCAAGTGGGTTGTCCGTTTTCTGCTGCTCTCCCTCGCGATCACCCCTTTCCGGCGGATTCTTGGCTGGAACAGGCTGATCGGCGTCCGGCGGATGATCGGCGTCTCCGTGCTGTGTTACGCACTTCTCCATCTTGGCTTCTACGCCGCCCAGGAGAACTGGCACCTCGGCAAGGTTGCGTCCGAGATCATAGCTCGCATCTACCTGACCATCGGCTTTGTGGCTTTGCTCGGACTGATCGCTCTCGGCGCCACCTCTTTCGATGCGGCCGTGCGCAAACTGGGACGCAACTGGAATCTCCTGCACAGGCTCACTTATGGGATCGGCGGGCTCGCCCTGATTCACTTCTTCCTGCAGGCAAAATCGGACGTCACCGAACCGACCCTGATGGCCGGACTGTTTATCCTCCTGATGAACTACCGCGTCGCCGGCGTCGCGAAACTGGATATTTCCCGCAGCTGGGTTCTTGCCCTGTGCGCAGCCATCTCAGCGGCTCTAACCGCCGGTGTCGAATACACCTGGTACGCCCTTGCCACCGGCATTCCGCCCAAGCTGGTTTTCCTGGCCAATTTCGACGTCGAAACGGCCATCCGCCCAGCCGTCTGGGTCGCAATCATCGGCATCGCAGTCGCAATCCTACCGTTGCTGCGGATGCTCTTTGGTGGAATCACTCGCAAAGGTCTGACGACGCGCCCACGGACCAGCCGCGACGGGATCGAACCCGCCTAGCCGTCTTTGGTGCCGCGCAGGCCGCGGGACTGGTTGATCTTTTCCAGATCCGCCATGCGCTCTCCGATCGGCCCCAGTGCTTTCGCGGTCGTCTGGAACCGGGCGGCCTGGACTTCGAACAGGCGCCTGGCGAGTTCGGGAAATTCCATGATCATGCGCTTGAACAGGGCCCGGCGGATGCGAATGACCCGCACATCGCCGATCGCGACCGCACGGCAAGGGCGGATGGCATCCACCAGCAGGGCGCTTTCGCCGAGCAGCGTACCCGGACCGGCCACATCCACATCCTCGTAGGTCTTCTTGGCGCGTTTCTTCTGCAGAGCGACCTCGCCACTGGCGACCAGCAGGGCTCCGTCAGCCCGGTCGGCCTCGTCGAACAGCAGTTGTCCGTCCCGGAAATCGGCACTTTCCGCGCTGAAGGCAAGCAGGCGCAGTTGTTCGTCGGCAAAATCCGACAAAATCGGGACTTTCTGCAGGATCGCGATATCTTCAACGAGACTCATGCCCCAGATTTACGACCTTTCACGGTCAGGGCACAAGCTTATATCCACCGGCTTCTGTGACCAAAAGCTCCGCATTGGACGGGTCGCGTTCGATTTTCTGCCTGAGACGGTAGATATGCGTCTCCAGCGTGTGCGTGGTGACCCCGGAATTGTAGCCCCAGACCTCGTGCAGAAGAACGTCCCGGGTCACCGGCTTCTCGCCTGCCCGGTACAGGAACTTCAGGATAGACGTTTCCTTTTCCGTCAGCCGGACCTTGGAACCCTTCTCGTCGAGCATGAGTTTCCCGGCGGGACGAAAGGAATAGCGGCCGATGGAAAAGGTCGCGTCCTCGCTCTGCTCGTGCTGGCGCAGATGCGCGCGGATCCGGGCGAGCAGCACGGCGAATTTGAACGGCTTGGGAACATAATCGTTGGCGCCGGCTTCCAGCCCCAGGATCGTGTCGGAATCCGTGTCATGGCCCGTGAGCATGATGACAGGTGCCTTGAACCCGTTCTTCCGCAAAAGCTTGACCGCTTCGCGGCCGTCGATGTCCGGCAGACCCACATCCATCAAAAGCAGATCGACATGCTCTTCCTTGGCTATCGCGATCCCGCTTGCGGCCGAATCGGCCTGGACCGTTTCGAATTCGTCGTAAAGCGACAGCTGTTCGACAAGCGCCTCGCGCAGTTCGGTATCATCATCGACAATCAGTATCGTGCGCGCGGTCATCGCTTAAGTCCTCGCCAATCAAATCTTTTCGCCCCGTAGTCGGCGGCAAGATAACACATGGGGTGTGGTGACGCCTTTGTGAAAGGGAATTTTTCGACATACAAGCATTTGCTCGTCAATTCTTGTTCACGCGGGCTTTAGTCTCGGTTTATCAGGACTTTGCCACAGACCTCGCGGCGGCGAAAAACCGAAGGGTGCAGAGATGAAAAATCAGGTGCAATGCTTGGAAGTCCGCCAGTTGCCGTGGTTGAAGACCCGCGGCGTGTTGACCTTCGGCGGGATCACGGTTCCGTGTGCGTTGGGGAGATCCGGCATTACCCGCTTCAAGCATGAAGGCGACGGGGCAACGCCGACCGGCACCTTCGAGCTCTTGAATGTCTATTACCGCGCCGACCGCCAGCCCCGGCCGCGAACCGCCTTGCCACTCGAAGCGTTGGCGCGGCAAGACGGCTGGTGCGACGATCCCGGCCATCCGCGTTACAACCGCCCGGTGGAATTGCCGTTTGCCGCAAGCCACGAGAAAATGTGGCGGGACGACCGGCTTTACGACATCGTCGTCGTCCTCGACTGCAACATGTATCCGGCGGTTCCGGTCAGGGGCAGCGCCATCTTCTTTCACATCGCCCGCGAAGGGTACACGCCGACCGAAGGCTGTGTCGCCGTTTCTCCGGAACATATGCGCCTGATCCTGTCGCAGGTTTCAGTTGGCGCCGTCATGACCGTTTCCGGCCCGTAACCGGTCTCACGCTACGTCTTTTTGAATTCAAGACGCCGGTCTTTCCTGCTATCCAGAACGGAACGCTCGCGAATACAGGTGAAAAACGCCCATGCGCTGGAAAGGCCGACGCCAAAGCAGCAACATCGATGACCGTCGCGGCAGGGGCGGCACCCCGCGCCTGCGCCTGCCGACAGGACGCCGGGTACGGCGCGGCGGCGGACTGGGCCTGACCGGAATCCTGGTGGTTCTGGTGATTGCCTGGGTGACCGGCATCAATCCGCTGACGCTGCTCAGTGGTCTCGAGGGCGGTGGCGGTGGTTACGACAGCCCGTCCTATGAGACCGGAACGCCGCAGACACCGGCCAATGACGAGGCGGCGCAATTCGTTTCCGTCGTCCTCGCCGATACCGAAACCACATGGGGCCAAATCCTGGCAGAGCACAACGCGGATTATCCCGAGCCGACGCTGGTGCTCTTCTCCGGGTCTGTTCCCTCTGCCTGCGGTTATGCCAGTGCGGCCACCGGACCGTTTTATTGCGGCGCGGACCGGAAGGTTTATATCGACCTCTCCTTCTACAAGCAGCTTGCCGGCCAGCTGAATGCACCCGGGGACTTCGCCCGCGCCTATGTCCTGGCCCATGAGGTCGGCCACCACATCCAGAACCTGCTCGGCATCCTGCCGGAATACCAGAAGGCGCGGCGCACCATGAGCGAACGCGAAGCCAATGCGCTCTCCGTCCGCGTCGAACTTCAGGCGGACTGCTTCGCCGGAATCTGGGCGCACTTTGCCGCCCGCCAGAAGGGCTTCGTCGAGGAAGGCGATATCGAGGAGGCGCTGAACGCGGCCAGCCGCATCGGCGACGACACGCTGCAGAAACAGGCGCAGGGCTATGTGGTGCCCGACAGTTTCAATCACGGAACCTCCGCCCAGCGCGTCCGCTGGTTCAGGAAAGGCTTCCAGACCGGCGACATCCGCTCCTGCGATACCTTCAACGCAAAGAGCCTCTGATGTAGCCGGCCTTTAACGCAAATCAGACTCAGGTATGCCTCCCACTGGTAATTTGCCCGGCTTTCCGCCATATAGGGGACGAAAGCCCGGTACAGGGTCGAACCTCCTGATCTTTTGACGAAACGAAACGGACATGGCGCACAGGCCATTTTTGAAAATGAACGGTCTCGGCAACGACTTCCTGGTCTGGGATGCGCGTGATAAGCCGTTGCGCCTGACACCCGATGTCATCGCCGCGCTCGGCGACCGGACAAGCGGGATCGGTTTCGATCAGATGATCACGGTGGAACCCTCGACCGCAGGCGTCGACGCCTTCATGCGGATCCACAATTGCGACGGCACCCAGGTGGATGCCTGCGGTAACGCCACCCGCTGCATCGGTCGCCTCCTGATGGAAGAAGCCGGCAAGGACGTCGCTTCCATCGAGACAAATGCGGGTCTTCTGCATGCATTTGCAGGCGATGCACCGCGCATGGTCACCGTCGACATGGGCAAGCCGCGGCTCAACTGGGACCAGATCCCGCTGGCCGAGGAATTCGCCGACACGCGCGCCATCGAACTTCAGATCGGCCCGATCGACGAGCCGATCCTGCACACGCCGGCCGTCGTCAACATGGGCAATCCGCACGCAATCTTCTGGGTCGACGACATCGAAGCCTATGACCTCTCCCGGGTCGGACCGCTTCTGGAACATCATCCGGTCTTCCCGGAAGGCGCCAATATCTCGCTCGCCCATGTATTCGATGAAAACCAGATCCGGGTGAAGGTCTGGGAACGCGGCGCGGGCCTCACCCGCGCCTGCGGCACAGCCGCCTGCGCCGTGGCAGTCGCCGCCGCGCGCGACGGCAAGACCGGGCGCAGGTCGATCATTCATCTGCCCGGCGGTCCGCTGGAACTGGAATGGCGCGAAAGCGACGATCACGTGCTGATGACCGGGCCGACGGAAGTGGAATTCGAAGGCGACATCGACCTTGAGACCCTTCAATGGACCAGGACCGCCTCCGGCGATCCGGCTGAAGGGGCCGCCGCCTCATGAGTATTGACGTCGTCACCTTTGGCTGCCGGCTGAATTCATACGAATCGGAGGTCATGAAGCGCGAGGCGGAAGCCGCGGGACTGGAAGACGCGGTCCTGATCAACACCTGCGCCGTAACCAATGAAGCCGTTCGCCAGGCCCGACAGGCCGTGCGCAAGGCCCGCCGCGCCAACCCGAACGCCCGCATCATCGTCACCGGCTGCGCCGCCCAGACCGAAACCGCGACCTTCTCCGAAATGGACGAAGTCGATCTGGTTCTCGGCAATACGGAAAAGCTGGAACGCACCTCCTACGCCCAAGTCGCGAATTTCGGCATCGAAGAGAGCGAAAAGGTCCGCGTCAACGACATCATGAGTGTCGAGGAAACCGCAGGTCACCTGATCGACGGGCTGGAAGGCCGCGCGCGCGCTTTCGTCCAGGTCCAGAACGGTTGCGACCACCGCTGCACCTTTTGCATCATTCCCTACGGCCGCGGCAATTCCCGCTCCGTGCCCATGGGCGTGGTGATCGACCAGATCCGGCGCCTGGTGGAAAACGGCTACAACGAAATCGTGCTCACCGGGGTCGACATCACCTCCTACGGCGCCGATCTGCCCGGAACGCCGAAGCTCGGAACGCTGACCGCCAAGATCCTCAAGCTGGTACCGGACCTGAAGCGCCTGCGCCTGTCCTCGATCGATTCCATCGAGGCCGACGAGGAGCTGATGCGCGCGATTGCCGAAGAAGAGCGGCTGATGCCGCATTTCCATCTTTCGCTGCAGGCCGGCGACGACATGATCCTGAAGCGGATGAAGCGCCGCCACCTGCGCGCCGACACGATCCGCTTCTGCGAGGACGTGCGCCGCATGCGCCCGGACGTGGTCTTCGGCGCCGATATCATCGCCGGCTTTCCGACCGAGACCGAGGAGATGTTTCAAAACTCGTTGCGGATCGTCGACGAATGCGGCCTGACCCATCTGCACGTGTTTCCCTTTTCAGCTAGACCCGGCACACCGGCGGCGCGCATGCCGCAGCTGCCGCGCCAGCTGGTCAAGGAACGCGGCGCCCGGCTTCGGGCCAAGGGTGAAGAGGTCCTCGGCCTCCATCTGGCCGCCGAAGTCGGCAAAATCCGGCCGGTCCTGATCGAGAAGGAAGGCCTGGGGCGGACCGAGCAATTCACGCAAACCGAACTTTCCGGCGGTAATGCCGGTGACATCCTGACCACCCGGATTACCGGACATACCGGCCGCCATCTCCTGGGCGAGGTCCTGTCCAGGGCGGCCTGACGGCTCAAACAGATCAAGGCGGGGAAATGAGCGAAAAGAAACGCGGGTTCCTGGGGCGGCTTTTCAGCGGCAAGGACAAGAACGAGACGCCGGAAGCCGAAGGTCTCGAATCGTCCACCGAGAACCCGGCCGCAGACGCTCCCGCTTCCGATTCGAAGCCGGACGATACCGGTTTCGATGCAACGCCCGACCTGACGGAACCGCCTACTGAACCGGCGGATGCGGAAGAAACGCTTTTCACCGGCAGTGACACCGGGGAAACTCGAGAACCGGGCCTCTCCGAAAGCCTGAACGAACCGGCCGAGCCCGAGACAGGGGTTCCCGAAACGCCGGTCATTGCGCCCGTCACGACGGACGTGCCGGTGGACACACCGCCGGCCGAGCCGGAGGAAAAGCCGAAACGCTCGTGGTTCCAGAAGCTGAAAAGCGGGCTGTCCCGCTCGTCCTCCGCGCTGACCGACGGCATTTCCTCGATCTTCACCAAGCGCAAGCTCGACGCCACCATGCTGGAGGAGCTGGAAGACGTGCTCATCCAGGCCGACCTCGGCGTCGATACCGCCATGGCGATCACCGACCGTCTTTCGCAAGGGCGCTACAACAAGGAAATCGAACCGGAAGAAGTTCGCGCCATCCTGTCGGAAGAAGTCGAGAAGGTGCTGGAACCGGTCGCCCATCCGCTCAATCTCGACACCGGTAAAAAGCCGCATGTGGTCCTGATGGTCGGCGTCAACGGCACCGGAAAGACCACCACCATCGGCAAGCTGTCGCAGAAACTCGCCAATGAAGGCAAGAAGGTCATGCTCGCCGCAGGCGACACCTTCCGCGCGGCCGCTGTCGAACAGCTCAAAATCTGGGGCCAGCGTACCGGCGCGGAGGTCATTTCCCGCGACACCGGTGCCGATGCCGCCGGCCTTGCCTTCGACGCCATGAGGGAAGCCAAGGACAAAGCGGTCGACGTTCTCCTGATCGACACCGCCGGTCGGCTTCAGAACAAGGCCGAGCTGATGGACGAACTGGAAAAGGTCATCCGTGTCATCAAGAAGCACGATCCGGAGGCGCCGCACACGGTGCTCCTGACCCTTGATGCGACCACTGGCCAGAACGCCCTCAACCAGGTGGAAATCTTCGGCAGAGTCGCCGGCGTGACCGGCCTCGTCATGACGAAGCTCGACGGCACCGCCCGCGGCGGCATCCTCGTCGCCATCGCCGCCAAACATCAGCTGCCCGTGCATTTCATCGGCGTCGGCGAGGGAGTCGAAGACCTGGAGGCATTCTCCGCGAAGGACTTCGCCAACGCGATTGCCGGGCTGGCTTAATACCTGACTGCGCAGATGTATTTGGAATAGACCCAGCCGCGCGGCCCGGAATAGCTTTGGTCCTGCAGGCTGTTGAGCACAATCACATGCCGCCAGCCGCGCTCGCCATAAGGGTCCGTGGAAATCATGAACGTATCCGGCCCGAGCCGGGCAATTTCCGGACACCGGCTCGAACCGCAAGTTCGGAGCGACAGGAAATTGTCGCCGTAAGGGTCGAGATTGCAGGTGACGAAATATTCGCCCGAATAGGCGAGGGCAGCATTCGACGTGCCCAGCGCCAGGAGGGCCGCAATGAGGAATGAAGACAGCCGTTTCATCAGAATCTCGCCTCCGCTTTGGTCCTTACAGACTACGCGGGGGCCGCTATTTTGCATTGAGCAGGGTCAAGCGGGGCCTTGGCCCGGCTCCCAACCTTCCGGCGCCATCTCGAAGCCCTCGAACTGAAAACCCGGCGCGACCGTGCAACCGACGAGGGTCCATTCCCCGAGAGACCGCGCCTGCTGCCAGCCGTCCCGAGGTACGATGCCTTGCGGGCGCTGGCCGGAGGCCAGATCTGACCCCAAGGCCAGAACCTCTACCGCCTTGCCGTCCGTACTGATCGAAAGTTCCAGCGGTGCCCCGGCGTAGTGGTGCCAGGTCTCTACCGCATCGACCTTGTGCCAGCGCGAAGTGATCCCCTCCGGCAGTAGAAAATAGATCAGCGTCGAGGCCGCCCGACCGTTTGCATCGGTGACGTCGTCACGGAAGGTCTCGACGTAAAATCCGCCTTCCGGATGTGGCTGCATTTTCAGCAGATCGACGACCTGATCGGCCGTCAGATCGCTTTTTATCGAGCCCGACATCGGATTACGCGTTGTCCTTACGCGTCCTGATTTCGGCGAAGACCTCGGCATCGGACGCGTCTTCCAGCCCCAGGTTTTTCCGAATGCCCGGATCGTTTGCGCGCAGGAACGGATTTGTCGCCAGTTCTTGACCCATGGTGGTCGGCAGGGTCGGCTTGCCTGCGGACCGCAGCGTGTCGACCTCGGCGGCGCGTTTTTTCAGTGCCTCGTTTTCCGGGTCGATCGTCAGGGCGAATTTCGCATTGGCGGCGGTATATTCGTGGCCGCAATAGATCGTGGTGTCGGCGGGCAGCTTCCGGATCAGCCCTGCCAGCGAAGCCCACATCATTTCCATGTCGCCTTCGAACACCCGGCCGCAGCCGAGCGAGAACAGCGTGTCGCCGGTATGGGCGATCTTGAGGGAAGGGATGTACCAGGAGATCTGGTCAAGCGTATGCCCCGGCGTCGCGATCGCCTTGATCTCGAACGGCCCGGCGAGAATGTCGTCGTCGTCCTCCACAGTCTTGTCGAGACCGGAAATGACCTCCCGCGACCGTTCGGGGCCGGTCACCGTTGCCATGGTCTTTTCCTTCAGCTCGGACAGCCCCTGAACGTGATCCCAATGATGGTGGGTGATCAGGATATCGGTCAGTTTCCAACCGGTTTCCTCCAGAACAGCCAGGTAGGGGGCCGCGTCCGGAACATCGATCGCGATGGTCGTGCCACTGTCCGGATCGTGAATCAACACGCCGTAATTGTCGGATAGGCAGGAAAACTGGCGGATTTCAACATTGGATGCGGACATGAAACGAACCTTTGTCAAACGGTTGTCTGGATTTTGGCCAACAGTGACAAACTGTGCCGAAGCCGACAAGTGCGAAACCCTTGCGAAACGATCCGGTTCACGTTTCAATCTCGCGGCGCCGGGTTTGGTGAGGAATCGGCGCTGAAACGGAATCCTGCATGTATCTCGACGTCGCCGATCTGCGAACCTTTTACGATCTGCCCATCGGCCGGCTTCTGCGGGTGCTGATCGGCGGGCAGATCCGCACGTTCTGGCCGGACATGAACGGCCGGAGCCTGCTGGGCGTCGGCTATGCCGGTCCTTTCATGCGGCCCTATCTGCCGACCGCGGAACGCTGCATCGCCGCCATGCCGGCCCAACAGGGCGCCGTTCCCTGGCCGCGAGAGGCGGATAATGCGGCAGCCCTGGTGGAAGACGACCGGCTGCCGTTTTCAGATGCCGCCTTTGACCGAGCCCTTGTGGTTCACGCACTCGATCATTGTTCCGACCCCGGAGACCTACTCCGGGAAACCTGGCGGGTGCTGGCCCCCGGCGGACGGATGATCGCCGTCGTACCCAACCGCCGTGGTCTATGGTCGCAATCGGAACTGTCCCCCTTCGGTTATGGCCGGCCCTATTCACGCAGCCAGCTCAAGGCGCTCCTGCGCGGATCGCAATTCGAGGTCATGGGCGACACGGAAGCGCTGTTCATGCCGCCGACCCGCGCCCGTTTCGTCCTGCGCTCCGCTCGCACATGGGAAGGCATCGGCCGGCGTTTCTGGCCGGCCTTCAGCGGTCTGTTGATCATGGAAGCGGAGAAACAGGTTTTCAGGGGCATTCCGGCCGACGGCAAACGCAACCCGCTGCGGGTGTTGAAACCGGTCTTCGTTCCCGATGGCGCCCCGGCCGGCATGAAGCCTGTCCGCCATACCCGGGGAAATCCGGACATCCTGAAAAAATTCTGATCAGCGCTGCAGCAGGAACACCGCCTGCTCGGCCACGATGTTCCACAGCCACCACGGGGCCTTGAACGAGATCTTGTCGCCCTGGCCGTCCAGAATAACCGCGTCGACGACCGTTGCGTCCAGATCCTCGCAAAGCGCGATAAAATCGCTGAGCGAACAGAAATGGATGTTCGGGCTGTCGTACCAGTCGTAGGGAAGGTACTTCGTCACCGGCATCCGGCCCCGGAACAGGAGCTGCATGCGGTTGCGCCAGAATGCGAAATTCGGGATCGAGACAAGCACCTGGTCGCCGATGCGCAGAAGCTCCTGCAGAACCCCTTTCGGATCATGAGTCGCCTGCAGGGTCTGGCTCATGATGACCACGTCGAAAGCGTCGCCCGGATAGTCTGCGAGATCCATATCCGCATCGCCCTGCACGACGGAAAGTCCCCGTTCGACGCACTTGTTCACGCCGTCCTGGGACAGCTCCATTCCGCGCCCGTCCACCTGGCGTTCACGCACCAGAAGATCGAGCAGGGCGCCGTCACCGCAGCCGACATCCAGCACGCGAGAACCTATCGGAACGTATTCCGCCACCACGCGGTAATCGCCGCGCACGTCATTTCCAATCGTCAGTTGGGACGTAATCGACATATCAGTCGCCCCCTCCCGGCGCCGGTATGCCGCGCGCGGCCGCAGCCCCGGTCACGAAACCGCGAATGGTTGAAAACATCTCCGGCACGTTCAGCAGGAAGGCGTCATGGCCGCGGTCACTTTCCACCTCCACGAAGGAGACATTGGCCGCCGCCGCATTCAGCGCCTTCACCACCGCCCGGCTCTCCGACGTCGGAAACAGCCAGTCCGAAGTAAAGGACATGATGCAAAACCGGGTCTTCGTGTTCTTGAACGCTTTCGAAAGCGTGCCGAATTCCTTCGCCAGGTCGAAATAATCCATCGCCCGGGTCACATAGAGATAGGAATTGGCGTCGAACCGGTCGACGAAGGTCATGCCCTGATGCCGCAGATAACTTTCGATCTGGAAATCCGCGTCGAATCCGAAGGTCAGGCTGTCCCGTTCCTGCAGGTTGCGGCCGAATTTCCGGTGCAGCGATTCATCGGACATATAGGTGATATGCGCCGCCATGCGCGCAACGGCCAGGCCCTTGGTCGGTCGCACACCCTTCGAAAAATAATCGCCGCCGACCCAATCCGGGTCCGCCATGATGGCCTGCCGTCCGACTTCGTGAAACGCAATGTTCTGCGAGGAATGGCGCGCGCCGGCCGCGATCGGAATGGCCGAAAAGACCCTTTCGGGAAAGCTCGCCGCCCATTGCAGCACCTGCATGCCGCCCATGGATCCGCCAGCAACGGCGAACAGCGTGTCGATCCCCAGATGATCGATCAACCGGGCCTGTGCCCGGACCATGTCGCGAATGGTGACCACGGGCATGGCCAGGCCATAGGGTTTTCCGGTTTCCGGATTGATGCTTGCAGGGCCAGTCGTTCCCAGACAGCCGCCAAGCACATTGGAACAGATCACGAAATACTTGTCGGTATCGATCGGTTTCCCGGGACCGACCATGAGGCTCCACCAGCCGGGCTTGCCGGTGATCGGGTTGGTCGAGGCCACGTATTGATCGCCGGTCAGCGCATGACAGACCAAAACCGCATTGGACTTGTCCGCATTCAGCGTTCCGTAGGTCTCGTAGGCAATTTGCCATGGTCCGATTTCGCTTCCCGAATCCAGCGGCAAAGCCTCGTCCGCTCCGAAACGGACACATTTGCTGGTAGGCGAATTCACCTCCAGCAGAGGATCGGGCGAAGCGTCACTTTCGGGTATTTCCACGGCCATCGTAGCTGTTGCGAACTCGCTTGTTAGGTGTTCGATATGATTGTCAGAAGCGGTCACACGCATTCATCGGAGCGGACCTGGCTTGGATCACATGACTTTCCGGCATCACATGATGCAAAAAGCAGTCCGCTCAACAAGGTGCGGGGCAAAGCCTCGGTCGAATGTAGCAATCCGACCTCAACTCGCCATAGACCAATCGATACCAAGGACGTATGGGTGCCTTGGGGTCGGTGTCAATGTTTTCTTTTGCCTTTGTAGCGGCAGATGCCTATGACTATGCGCCGCAAACCATGGTGTTACACCGACTTCAATGAGGTTTCAGGCCCGTCATGAACCAGACGCACGAAAACGTGACATCGCTGGATACGCTTCGCGCCCGGATCGACGAAATCGATGCCCGTCTCCACGAGGCGCTGATGGAGCGTGCCCGGATCATCGACGGGATCGTGGCGGCAAAACGGGCAAGTGGCGCTGACGGCGTCATGTTCCGGCCCGACCGGGAAGCCGACATGATGCGCCAACTGGTCGAACGTCATGAAGGCTCCCTGCCTTTATCGATGATCGAACATGTCTGGCGCGACATCATCTCGACATGCACCTTGCTGCAGGGGCCCTATACAGTTCATCTGGACGGCAGCGCCGATCTGGCCGAAATGCTCGATCTGGCCCGCTTCTATTTCGGTTTCACCGTCGATCTGGAACCCTGCGGCGACGCGGCCGATGTGGTCGGTTCCGTTGCCGCCTCGATGGGCGATCTCGGTGTTGTCGCGCTCGAGGAGCGGTCCGAACTGCCCTGGTGGCGCGGCCTGAGCGAGACCGGCGCGCAAATCATTGCCCGCCTGCCGTTCCTGATGATTGAGGAACGTCCCGCGGACCTCCCGGCACTGGTTATCTCGCGGGCAATCCCGAATGGCGCCGTTCCCGATACGCTCGTCTTCGACACCCGCTGGAACGGCGCCCTGCCGGGTCGCCTGATGAGCCACGGTATCGAGGTCATCAGTTTCCACCGCTCTGCGAGCGGTGTGGATGCGCTTCTGGCGGTTTCCTCCGATCTGGACGAAGCCGCAATCCTGGCAGCCTGCGCCGAAGCAGGCGCGGAACCGGATGTATTGAGACAGGTCGGCGGCTACGCCTCACCGATCGATTTAGAGGGAGACACGGACGAGGACTTCGCCTCCGAAGAGCCCGCCGTCTCCGAAGGATGACCAAAATGACTGACACAGCGATGGAAACGGAAAACGAGACTTCAAACCGGCCGGTGCCGCGCCCCGGCGTACTGGATATTGCGGCCTATGTTCCGGGCAAGTCCAAGGCTCTCGGCGGCAAGAAGCTTTACAAGCTGTCCTCGAACGAAACGCCGCTCGGTGCCAGCAGGAAGGCGCAGGAGGCCATTACCCGGCTGGCCGGGACCTTGGAATACTATCCCGATGGGGCCGCAACGGAATTGCGGGAAGCCATCGGCGAGGTTTATGGCCTGAACCCCGACCGGATTATCTGCGGCGCCGGGTCGGACGAGATCCTGAGCATGATTTCCTATGCCTACCTGGGTCCGGGTGACGAGGCGATCTACTCCGAGCACGGTTTCCTGGTCTACGAGATCGCGATCCGCGCGGCCGGAGCGACCCCTGTCGTTGCGCCCGAGCAGGATCTCAAGACCGACGTCGACGCAATCCTGGCGAAAGTCACGGACAAGACCAAAATGGTCTTCATCGCCAACCCGAACAATCCGACCGGCACCTATCTGCCGTTCTCGGAAGTCCGCCGGTTGCACGAAGGCCTGCCGTCGAACGTGATTCTGGTGCTTGACGCCGCCTACAGCGAATACGTTCGCCGCAATGATTACGAAAGCGGCATGGAACTGGCAGCCACGACCGAAAACGTCATCATGACCCGGACGTTTTCCAAGATTTACGGTCTGGCGAACCTGCGCCTCGGCTGGGGCTTCGGCCCGGCCCATGTCATCGATGCGCTGAACCGCATCCGCGGACCGTTCAACGTCTCCGGACTTGCGATTGCCGCCGGCATTGAAGCCGTCAAGGACCGGGCCTTTGTCGAAAAGGCGGTCGACCACAACGAGCAGTGGCTGCCCTGGGTGACGGAAGAACTGGAAAAGCTCGGCCTGACGGTAACACCCAGCGTCGGCAACTTCATTCTCATCCACTTCCCGGAAGTGGAGGGCAAGAAGGCGGTCGATGCGGACGCGTTCCTGTCATCGCGCGGCTGTGTGCTGCGTCTGGTCGGCAACTACGGCCTGCCGAATGCGCTGCGCATGTCCATCGGCACCGAGGAAGCCAACAAGGCCGTAATCGCCAACCTGGCCGAATTCCTGAAGTAACAAACACAAGAACACCGGCTGATTCATGCCTGACCCCCTGTTTGACCGCATTGCCCTGATCGGGATCGGCCTGATCGGCTCCTCCATTGCCCAGGCCGCCCGTGCCCGGGGTCTTGCCGGCGAGATCGCGATTTCGACGCGCTCGCCGGAAACCCTTGCGCGCGCCGAAGAACTGAAACTGGGTGACAGCTATTCGCTGAACGCGGTGGAGGCGGTGGAAGGGGCCGACCTGGTCATCCTCTGTGTCCCTGTCGGGGCTTACGGAGCCGTGGCCAAATGGATCGCACCGTCTCTGAAAAAGGGCGCGATCCTCACGGACGTCGGCTCGACAAAGGCATCCGTGGTCCGCGACGTCGGTCCGCATGTGCCCGAAGGCGTGCATTTCATCCCGGGCCATCCCATTGCCGGGACCGAGCATTCCGGCCCGGATGCCGGTTTTCCGACCCTCTTCGAAAGCCGCTGGTGCATTCTGACGCCACCGGAAGGAACGGATCCGGACGCGCTGGCGCGGCTGACGACGTTCTGGGAAGCCTGCGGTTCCAATGTGGACGTCATGGACGTCCAGCATCATGACCTGGTGCTGGCCATCGTCTCCCACCTGCCGCAGCTGATCGCCTACAACATCGTCGGCACCGCGGATGACCTGGAAACGGTCACCAAGTCGGAAGTCATCAAGTATTCCGCCTCCGGTTTCCGCGACTTCACCCGTCTTGCCGCCTCCGATCCGACCATGTGGCGGGATGTGTGCCTCAACAACAAGGACGCCATCCTGGAAATGCTGTCGCGGTTCTCGGAGGATCTGTCTGCGCTGCAACGGGCCATCCGCTGGGGCGACGGGGAAATGCTGTTCGATCTCTTCACCCGGACCCGCGGCATCCGCAAGTCGATCATCGAGGCCGGTCAGGACACCGCTGCACCGGACTTCGGCCGGTCGCACGGATCGAAATAATCCGGGCACCATCTGCCCTGTCTTGGGGGGTTGGCTCAGACGATCACATTTGCCGTGATACTGATCTGAGGTATCGACAGGTTAAGGCTTGTACCGGAATCGATTGAAGCAGCTGTTGTGGCAGCAGCATCAACGACCGCCGTATCGGATGCAGTTGTCGTGTTTTGAGTAATCTGAGCAGCATCTGTTGCGAACTGTTGCTCGCGCTCAAACTGGTCAAGCTCTTCGCTTCCCTTGCGCAGTTCCTTTTCAGCCGCCTTCAGTTCCTTCTTGGCGTCTTCATCGTCCCGTTTGGCCAGAGCCTTTATCCGTGCGGCAATTGTCTTGAGGTCCTGCTCGATCTTCCGCAACTCCTCAGCCTGCGCTTTCTTCACGGAGTCCCCATCGTATCCACCCTGGCCCTCCTGGGTCGAGGCGATTGCGCTGGTGTAGGCCAGGATCGCGGCACCAAGGGCCTTATCGTCAGTCGACGATTTTTCGTCACCCGTTTGCGAAGTGGAAGACGATCCGGTCTGCCCGTCGTCCTGAACGCCGACGTCTGTCGCCTGGCTTTCCGATCCGGACGGATCGGGTTCAACCGTTGCAGGGGCCGCAATTCCCGACTGGGCGGTCGTAATATCGCCTGCCCCCTCCGTGGTCGCCACCAGCGCCGCGACGTTGGATGCGGTTTCTCCTCCAGCCGGAACGGCCGCCGACAATTGGGTCAAAGATGCAGTGCCGACGGCCTGCGCCGCCGAACCGCCACCGGAAAGAGAGGCAGCCGCAGTTTTGAACTCCTTGCCAAGCCGCTTCAGCTCCTGGGCCAGAGCCCGCGCCTGCTCAGGCGTGGCGTATTTCAGCCGCTCCTTGAGCTGCTCGATCCGCTCCTTCAAACGGGAAATTTTCTGTCCGCGCTCGCTGTCTTTCTGACTTTCGACGGCATGCTTCAGGGAACTGACGACCTGAACGCTTTCTTCGAGATCGTTCAGAAAGTCGTCGACCTTGCCTTTGGACGCTTCGTCCCGGCCTGCCGAGAGAAGGGTTTCCGCTGCCGTCCGCAAGCTCTCGATCAGCGCCTCAGGCCGGTTCTGTCCCGTACCTCTGGATCCGCCGGTAAAACCGGCATGCTGATTGAGATTGCCAAATCCACTGGCAAACGACGCAACCATCGTTTTGGCCTCCTGGACAAAATGCATCCGCAGTCCGGATGGGAGTAGTTAAAAATCAGGAGAACCTTGCTTTAAAAAGGTAAACAAAATTTAAAGGCTCGGGGCAGTAGGTGAGGTTTCATTAACGATCCCGCCGTGCCACATAGCCGGCGATTTCCGATAGCATCCCCGCTTTCTCACCAAAGGGCGCAAGCAGTTCTTCCGCCTGGCCGAGAAGGGCATTGAGCTCTTTGCGTGTCTTTTCGACCCCGAACAGCCCTACCAGCGTCGCCTTGCCGGCCGCCGCATCCTTGCCCGTGGCCTTTCCGGTCACCTCCGGGCTCGCTTCAACGTCGAGCAGGTCGTCGGCAAGCTGGAAGGCAAGACCGATGATTTCCCCAAAACGCGTCAAGCGGTCGATATTTTCTTCAGAAGCATCCGACAGGATCGCACCGGCCCGGCAGGCATAACGCAGCAGGGCGCCGGTCTTCATGGCCTGCAGCTTCAGGATCTCGGTTTCGGTCCGATCACGGCCTTCCGATTCCAGATCGAACATCTGGCCGCCCGCCATGCCACCGATTCCGGACGCCCGCGCCAGATCCCGGTTGAGCCGGAGCCGGACAGAAGGATCCGGATGAACCTCGTCATCCGTGATCACATCGAATGCCAGGGTCAGAAGTGCGTCGCCGGCGAGAATCGCCGTGGCCTCGTCAAAGGCCTTGTGAACCGTCGGCAGGCCCCGGCGGAGATCGTCGTCATCCATGGCCGGCAGATCGTCATGAACGAGGGAATAGCAATGGATCATCTCCAGCGCGGCAGCGGTCAGGGCCACGCCCTGATCGTCCCGGCCGAAAAGAGCCGCGGCCTCCATCACCAGGATCGGGCGCAGCCGCTTGCCGCCACCCAGTGCCGCATGCCGCATGGCCGCAAGGAGCCGTTCCGGACGCTCGGTCTCGCCCTCACGGACCTCCGCGGACAAAATGTCTTCCAGGACCGTTTCGACCCGAGCGGCCGATTTCGCCAGATGCGCCTGAAACTCGTCCGTCAAATGCCCGTTCCAATCCTGATGCTTGTGACCGCGGCGCTACAAGGGCAGGGCGGTCCCGAAAGGGGTGAGATCTTCACCGGTTCCCTGTCCTGAAAATCAGGTCCCGTCAAGCCGTCCCGACAGGATTTGTTAATAAGCGTGGTTGCATTGATAAATATAGCAGTATTAAGCTGGTCACTTCTCAATAAGGGAACAGTGATCATGCGTATGCTAGCAAGCTTACTGAAGTCCTGCATCAAGCGAGGCCGTCTCCGGGTCGTCGATGCGAATGGGAAACAGCATGAATTCGGATCCGGTTATGACGGACCGGAAGTATTCATTCGTTTTCACGACCCCAAACTCCATTGGAAGCTGGTACTTCATCCCGAACTCGCGGCGGCGGAAGCCTATATGGATGGCACGCTGACGCTGGAAGAGGGCTCAACCTGTCTCGATTTCATCGATCTGTTTTTCGTCAATCCCGCCCCCGAAGGGGTTTATCCTCTGCAGGAGCAGATTACGCGGGTCTGGAACAAGTTGAACAGGCTCCACGAGAAAAACCTCGTCTCCAAGACCAAACGCCATGTTCAGCACCATTACGATCTCTCCACGGATCTGTACCGGCTGTTCCTCGATGAGGGCCTGAACTACAGCTGCGCCTATTACCAATCGCCCGAAGACAGCCTGGAAGAGGCACAGGCGGCGAAACTCGACCACCTGCTCGCCAAGCTGGATATCCAGCCCGACATGCGCGTGCTGGAAATCGGCGGCGGCTGGGGCTCTCTGGCCATGCACATGGGACAGGCCGGCGCCGACGTGACATCCCTGAACGTTTCGGGGGAGCAGATCGCCATTGCCGAACAACGGGTTGCCTGCGCGGGGCTGGACAGGAAAGTCCGCTTCGTCAAGCAGGACTACCGTGAATTTACCGGAAAGTTCGACCGGATCGTCTCGGTCGGAATGATGGAACACGTCGGCGTGGGAAACTACGACGGCTATTTCGCCAAGGTCCGGGACTGTCTGAAACCGGACGGATATGCGGTCATTCACTCCATCGGCCGCATGGCGCCTCCGGGTACGACCGGACCGTTCATCCTGAAATACATCTTCCCCGGCGGCTATTGTCCGGCCCTGTCGGAAGTCATGCAGTCAATCGAACGGCTCGGGCTTTGGGTCTGCGACACGGAAATTCTGCGGCTGCACTATTATTATACCCTCAAGGCCTGGCGGGAGCGGTTCGAGGCCAACTGGGACAAGGTGGCAGAACTTTACGACGAACGTTTCTGCCGCATGTGGGAATTTTATCTTTGCGCATGCGAAGTCAGTTTCCTGCATGGCAACAACATGGTGTTTCAGCTAATGCTGTCGCTGGAACGCGACGCGGTCCCGATCGTGCGCGACTTTATCGTCGATAATGAAAAGGACCTGCGTGAAAAAGCCTCGGAAACCCGGAAGACAGCCTGAGGGGACGAAGAACGCTTCGAAGCCCGCCAACAAGGCACAGCCGGTTACGCTGAGGCGCATAAGGCGCTGGACCTTGAGAGGACTTGCGGCGGTGATCATACTGCCGCTTGTCCTGACCGTCGTCTACGCGGTCGTGCCCCCGGTCAGCACCCTGATGCTTGCCCGCTATGCGCAGCTCCTCTGGGTCGACCGGCAGTGGCGCCCGATTGACGAAATCTCTCCGCATCTTGTGCGCTCGGTCATCACCTCCGAGGACAGCAGCTACTGCGACCACGGCGGCATCGACTGGTCGGCGCTGGAAAAGCAGATCGACACACTCGTCAATGAAGGCGAAACTCCGCGCGGGGCCAGCACCCTGACCATGCAGACCGCGAAGAACCTGTTTCTGTGGAACGGGCGCAGCTATATCCGCAAAGGTCTGGAGCTGCCGCTGGCCCTCATGATCGACGGCATTCTCACCAAGCGGCGTATTATGGAAATCTATTTAAACATCGCCGAATGGGGGGAGGGGATTTTCGGAGCGGAAGCCGCGGCCCAGGCCTGGTTCGGCAAGTCCGCGAAGGACCTGACCCGCGTCGAGGCCGCACGGCTCGCCACGGCCCTGCCCAATCCGCTCGGCAGAAACCCGGCAAAACCGTCGTCCGGACACCGGAAACTCGCCGCCACCAACCTTGCCAGGATCAAATCGGCCGGCCCAATATTCGATTGCGTCCTCAAGCCCTGACAGGATGCTTCGATGGGCTTTTTTGAACCTGCAAGAAAATTTGCGCTTTGGGGTGGCAAAACGCCTGTGTTCCCTGTATAACGCCGCGCATTCCAACACACTGCGTGATGCCACGCCCCGGGCTTTCCCGGTCCGGGCCGCGCTACGATGGACCACGGAGAAAAACAAAATGGCCGTTCCGAAGAGAAAAACCTCGCGCATGAAGCGCGGTTTTCGCCGTTCCGCGGACGCCCTGAAGCAGCCGGCTTACGTTGAGGACAAGGATTCGGGCGAACTGCGTCGCCCGCATCACGTTGACCTGAAGTCCGGCATGTACCGGGGCCGTCAGATCCTGAGCCCGAAAGACGACGTCTGAGCTCCGGATTGCCGCACGGCAAACAGATTTAGGCCGGCCCTTACGGGGTCGGCCTTTTTCATGCCCGTTCCAACGCTTTTAATACCTCTTGTCGTTCCGCGGCGCGATTGGATATGTGCCGCTATCTGATTTTTGGATAGGCTGGCTCCAACCGGCCCGTCTTTGCCATTTCCCGGAGGCCTTTATGAAATTCTTACTGTCCCTACCGCTCACCATTCTGCCGTTAATCGCCTACAACGTCCTTGCCTTCTCAAATGGCAACGCACCGGCGGGCAATCTCTGGAGCGCCGTCGTCTTCGAATTCTCCATGGTATCGGGCGCGAGCTTCGCCATGGTGACCGGCGATATCATGATCACCGCCGCGCTTTTTCTGCTGTTCATCGAAATGCTGAAGGCAACCCGCACCGGTGTCGTCGCACTGACCGACCATATTTTCTCAATGGTGGTGTTCGTCGTTTACCTGGTGGAATTCCTGGTCGTACGCGAAGCGGCGACGTCCGTGTTCTTCATCCTGATGGCGATTGCCCTGATCGATGTGATCGCGGGCTTTTCCATCACCATCTCCGGGGCACGCCGGGACGTCAGCTTCGCCCATGGCGAAGGCCATCACTGACGGCCGGAACACCTTTCGTCAGTTATCGCCGGTTTCGTCGCTGATCGCGTATCGCTGGATCAGCGGCAACTGTGTCATCGTGAACAGGATGGTGATCGGCATGATGCCGAACACCTTGAAATTCACCCAGAAGTCGGTCGAAAAATTGCGCCAGACGATTTCGTTGAGCACCGCGAGCACGAAAAAGAACAGCCCCCAGCGGAAAGTGAGCTTGCGCCAGCCCTCGTCCGTCAGGCGGAAGGCACTGTCGAAGACATAACCAAGCAGGGATTTGCCGAACAGTAGCCCCCCCAGAAGCACGGTTCCGAACAGGCAGTTGACGATGGTTGGCTTCAGCTTGATGAAAAGATCGTCGTGCAGCCACAGCGTCAGCGCGCCAAAGACGAGAACGACGGCGCCCGACACCAGCGGCATGATCGGCAGGCGGCGTGTCAGCCAGAGCGATGCAATCAGGGAGATCGTGATCGCAACCATGAAGGCGGCCGTCGCGATAAAGATCGGCTTGCCCAGCGCCTGAAGCATCGGAAAGGCATTGGCGATTTGCTCGCCTCTGGCATTGAACAGGAAGAAGACGCCCAGCGGGCCGAGTTCAAGCGCAAGCTTCAGGAGCGGCGAGAGTTCCTTGCGCGTCGGATCGTTCGGGACGTGTTCAAATTCCATCGGCTTTGCCTGCTCCTTGAAGGGCCGGTCCGGTCCGGACCGTAGGACATGGACTTATAAATGAGAATTGAATGGTATGAGCCGATTTGCTCGGATACGGGGCGCTAGTTCTCAGGAAACCATACGGTTTTCAAGAAGTTGCAACGCTGTAGCCGGGCAAATCAGCCATATCCCGAAGGGACGCCAAACCAGCTTCGATCTGCTGTGTCGAACCGCTCAACCGGGCAGGGAGGCCGCTTTTCGCATCTCTCCTTGCAGTTCTTTGCCGTTTACGGCGCCAATCCATCCTCATTCATAAGTCCATGTTCTGGAAACCCGAGATAGGGGCATCCCATGGCGCCGGTCAAGGCCGATGCGGAAAATCGGTGCGCAGACGGCCTCCCATGGATCGGGTATGGCAATTCATGACCCTTTAACTATGATTCGCGAGTCTGGCGTATAGGGTTTTCTGTTCCTGCAAACGCGGATACCGGCTCGATGGTGCGGCTGCTTCTCATATGGATCTGGACGGGGATCCTGATCGGATCCGCTCTTGCCAACTCCAAAACCATTTCCTGGGGCGACCTCAAGGATCCCCAACGCCAGTTTCACGATCCTTACGCTGAGTTGACCTCTTCCCAACTCAGGGATCTGGGCATCGTGCTGCAATTGCGCATGCGGATGAAACAGCCGGGCCTGAGCCAGGAGGACCGGTCCCAGTTGAAAGCGCGTCTCGCCCGGGATGAAGCGCAATTGGCCCTGGCAGGGCTCGACGTCGACCGGTTGTTGTCGCAGCGCAAGGCAATCGCCTCGCGCCGGGCCAAGGCGTCTCTGGCCGGAAACCCGGCTCTGGACGGTGAGGAGATTACGATCTCCGGCTACGTGATTCCGGTTTCGTCACAGGATGGACAATCCCTGTCCGGATATCTTGTTCCCGAACAAGGCATGTGCAGCCACATGCCGCCACCCGAACCGAACCAGATGATACGTCTGCAACTTGGTGCCTGGGATCCCGAGTATATCTATCAGCCCGCGCAGGTCACCGGACGTTTGAAGATCGAACCGACCAAACAGGAAATCACTCTGCTGGACGGCCAGGTGGACATGATTGCCGTGTTTCAGATGAAGGTCACCGACGCGACCGAATTGGACGAGACGGTGCCAGACCCCAAGAGCAGATCCATATGGGGATCACTAGGTCGGCTGTTTACGCCAAAAAGACCGTAAGACAATTTCGCACCGGCAATCGGACAGTGGTTCCAATAGAAAAAGGCGCCCCGAGAGGCGCCCTTTCCAGAAATCTTGCCGATTATCAGCCGTTGGCGATGTACTGGCCGCCGTTGATGGTCATGACCGCGCCGGTCATGAACGCCGCCGCATCCGAGGCAAGGTAGACAACGGTTGCCGCGATCTCCTCCGGATGGCCCAGGCGGCCGACCGGAATGCCGGAAACGATGGATTCCAGAACCTTTTCCGGCATGGCCGCGACCATGTCCGTGTTGATGTAACCCGGACAAATCGCATTGACGGTGATGCCCTTGAAGGCGTTTTCCTGGGCCAGCGCCTTGGTGAAACCGATCACACCGGCCTTCGCCGCCGAATAGTTGGCCTGGCCCATCTGGCCCTTCTGGCCGTTGATGGACGAGATATTGATGATCCGGCCGGCACCACGGCTGCGCATGCCCTCGATCAAGGGGCGCGTCATGGTGAACATGCTGTCCAGGTTGGTGGACAGCACTTCGCGCCAATGGTCGAACGACATCTTATGGAACATGCCGTCACGGGTGATGCCGGCGTTATTGACCAGAACCTCGATCGGACCAAGCTCCTCTTCCACCTTGGCAATGCCGGCGGCACATTCGTCCGGATGAGCAACGTCCCACTTGTAGACATGAATGCCGGTTGCAGCCTTGAAGGCTTCCGCCTTTTCCGTGTTGCCATGATAGGTAGCGGCAACCGTGTAGCCTGCATCCTTGAGCCCTTTGGAAATGGCCTCGCCGATGCCGCGCGTTCCGCCGGTGACAAGTGCAACCTTACTCATGATTCCGCTCCTCCGATTTTTTTAAGTACTGACGGTCCGATGAGCCGGACCGTTTTCAGAGCCTATATGCATTTCTGCCATGACAAAGCATTGAATGCCCCGCCATGACAGATATCAATTCTGGCTAATCCGAACGGATTAGCGTTCCAGGCACATAGCAACACCCATGCCACCGCCGATGCACAACGTGGCAAGGCCCTTCTTGGCGTCCCGGCGGCCCATTTCATGCAGCAGGGTGACCAGAATACGGGCACCGGATGCACCGATCGGATGCCCGATGGCAATCGCGCCGCCATTGACGTTGACGATGTCCGGGTTCCAGCCCATGTCCTTGTTCACCGCGCAAGCCTGAGCGGCAAAGGCTTCATTGGCCTCGACCAGATCCAGATCGGCAGCGGCCCAGCCGGCCTTTTCCAGTGCCTTGCGGGAGGCCGGAATCGGACCGGAGCCCATGATCGAGGGATCGACACCGGCCGTTGCCCAGGAAGCGATGCGGGCGAGCGGGGTCAGGCCGCGCTTTTCGGCTTCCGCAGCGCTCATGACGACGAGAGCCGCCGCGCCGTCGTTGATGCCCGATGCATTGGCCGCGGTCACGCTGCCGTCCTTGGCAAAGGCCGGACGCAGCTTCTGGACGCTTTCAAGCGTCGCACCATGACGGATGTACTCATCGTCTTCCACGACCGTATCGCCCTTACGGCCCTTGATCGTGACCGTCGTGATCTCGTCCTTGAACTTGCCGGCCTTCTGCGCGGCCTCCGCCTTGTTCTGGGAACCGACGGCGAACTCATCCTGCTGGTCGCGGGAGATCTGCCACTTTTCGGCGACGTTTTCAGCGGTCTGACCCATGTGGTAACCGTTGAAGGCGTCCCAAAGGCCGTCCTTGATCATGGTGTCGATCATCTTGTAGTCACCCATCTTGTAGCCGGCGCGCATCGGGGCGCAATGCGGAGAGAGCGTCATGTTTTCCTGGCCGCCGGCAATCATGATGCTGGCATCGCCGCACATGATCTGCTGGGCGGCGATGGCAACGGTGCGCAGACCCGAGCCGCAGACCTGGTTCAGACCCCAGGCGGTGGCGCTTTCGGAAATGCCGGCGGCGATCGCGGCCTGGCGAGCCGGGTTCTGGCCCTGACCAGCGGTCAGCACCTGACCGAAGACGACTTCATTCACGTCATCGCCGCTAACACCCGCCTTTTCCATGGCGGCTTTCATCACGATAGCACCAAGCTCGTGCGCAGGGGTATTTGCAAAGGCACCGTTGAAGGACCCAACGGGCGTGCGCGTTGCACTGACAATTACGACATCGGTTGAAGCGCTCATGTTTCTCTCCAGGCTTTCGACCATATTTGACCGGACCGAACGGGCACTGAAACGGGTGCGCATGCGGACCGGTTGTTTCGCTCGCGACTAGAAACTCTGGTTAATCGGGAGTCAACCGGAATGGCCCTTACGACGATCAAGTTTTAGCACACGCAGCATCCCCGTTTCATCGCTCTGCACAAAAACGCTGGCAAGTTGCGCTTCGATTGGCTTAGTCTGGAAAATGGGAGAGACGGCCGGAGGTGAAGAACATCTTGTCGTCAAACGGGAACTTGCCGCGAGGCTCCTTGCAACGGAAGACGAGAATGGCAAAGACCAACGAGCCAACGATCATTAAAAAATACGCCAACCGGCGGCTCTACAACACGGGCACCAGCACTTACGTGACCCTCGAGGATCTCGCGGTGATGGTGAAGGGAGAAGAGGACTTCATCGTCTATGATGCGAAAACGGGCGATGACATCACCCGTTCGGTCCTGACACAGATTATCTTCGAGCAGGAAGGCAAGGGGCAGAACCTGTTGCCCGTCACGTTCCTGCGCCAGCTGATCCGCTTCTACGGCGACAGCATGCAGGGCTTGGTACCGAGCTTTCTGGAATATTCCATGACCTCGCTCACCAACGAGCAGGAAAAACTCCGGTCCCAGATGAGCGACGCCTTCGGCGCGACCGCGTTCGAGGCCATCGAGGATCAGGTCAAGCGCAACACCGAGATGTTCGAACGTGCCATGAAGATGTTCATGCCGTTTTCGGCCGGCGATGCCTCGACGCCTACGGCCCCGTCCAAACCGGCGCAATCCGGTTCGTCCGACCTGGACGACATGAAGCGACAGCTCACGGAAATGCAGGCCAAGATCAACGCGCTGTCCGACAAGAAGTAGACCGCACGTTTTTCGCCCGCAACCGCTTGCCCGGCCAAGGCCGGGCAAATCCCGTCACGTGTCAGCCGCAATCGGCAATGAGGTTGACGGCCTCGATGCCGGCAACGGCCGCGGCTTCGTCGTTGTCGGACGTATCACCAGTCACACCGACGGCGCCGAGAACCTCGCCATCGGCGTCCTTCACCAGGACACCACCGGGAACCGGAACGATCTGGCCACCCGAGGCACCGTTCAGGGCCTGGACGAAATGAGGCCGGGTTTCCGCATTGGCGTTCAGCCAGCGTGTTCCGGTCCCCACGGCAAGCGCGCCATAGGCTTTTCCGCCGGCGATCTGCGGCCGCATGATCGAGGATCCATCCTGACGGGCCATGGCAATCATGTGCCCCCCCGCATCGAGAACAACGACGGTCATGGGTTTCAGCTTGAGATCCGCGGCTTTTTCAAATGCGGATGAAATGATTTTCTCGGCGATAGAAAGCGTCAGTTTGCCCATTGACCCGGTTCTCCGTAATGTGCTGCCTCTGGCAAAGTTTGCTATCAGACTGACCCGCCTTTCGCCAGAAACCAAAACAGGTAAGGATTTCCTCCCTGGAGGAAAAATTCTGGAGACGCCCCTTTGAGACGTGATTTTGAGGCCCCGGGCCGCTCCCCGGTCTATGCCCGCGAGGCAGCCGCAGCGACCTCCCATCCGCTTGCCACAAGTGCGGCACTGGAAGTTTTGCAGGATGGTGGCAACGCGGTCGACGCGGCCATCGCCGCGGTCGCCGTTCAATGCGTTGTCGAACCGCATATGACGGGGATCGGCGGCGACTGCTTCGCCATCGTGACCGAGCCGGACGGACGCATGACCGGGTTCAACGGCTCCGGTGCGGCACCGAAGGCCAGCTCTCCTGAGGCTCTTGCCAATCTCGGCGTTTCGGAAATCACACCGACATCCGCCCATGCGGTAACCGTGCCCGGTGCGGTCCGCGCCTGGGAAACGCTGCTGAAGGCCCATGGCACCCGCGGTTTCGACACCCTGTTCAAACGGGCCATTTCCTACGCCCGGGGCGGCTTTCCGGTTGCTCCGCGGGTTGTCCGCGACTGGGAGAGAAACGTCGACAAGCTGGCCGCCAATCCAGCCACGAAAGCGGCCTATCTTGTCGGTGGTGCCGCACCGAAGGCCGGCACGATTCTGAAGTACCCGAAGCTTGCCGACACATTGAGCGCCATCGCCGAAGGCGGTGCCGAAGCCTTTTACACCGGCGCAGTCGCCGAGGATATCGTCGGGACCCTGAAGGCCCTTGGTGGCCTGATGACGGAGGAAGATCTGGCGGCCTGCCACACCACGGCCGTCTCGCCGGTCATGCGCGATTATCGCGGGCATACCATTGCCGAGCTACCTCCCAACGGACAGGGCATTATTGCACTTGTCATCCTCGGCCTTCTGGAACGCTTTGACATGGAAAGCCTGGACCCGCTCGGCCCCGAGCGTTTCCACCTGGAAATGGAAGCCGCACGCATCGGCTATGCCGTCCGCGACAAGTTCGTCACCGACCCGGGTTATATGGACGTCAGCCACCCCCGGCTGATCGCCGAGGATTACCTGGATCAGCTGGCCCGGATGATGTCGCCGGCAAAACGCTTGGCCGAGGTGCCGGGAACCGGTCTCACGCCGCAGACCGATACGGTTTACCTGACCGTTGTCGACAAGGACGGGCTCACCGTTTCCTTCATCAATTCGATCTTCAACGAATTCGGCAGCGGCATCCTGGCCGCCGACAGCGGCGTGCTGCTTCACAATCGCGGCGCCGTCTTCAAGGCAAAACCGGGTCACGCCAACTCCATTGCCGGCGGCAAACGGCCCATGCACACGATCATCCCGGCCATGGCTCTGAAAGACGGCCAGCCCTGGCTGTCCTTCGGCGTCATGGGCGGCCACTACCAGGCCTGTGGTCATGCCCATGTGCTGTCCAACATCATCGACTACGGCATGGACGTTCAAGGCGCGATCGATTTCCCGCGCATGTTCTTCAACATGAACGATCATGCTCTGGAGGCCGAGAAGCTCGTTCCGCGCTCGACGATCCAGGGTCTGGAGAAACTCGGCCACGAGGTTCGTGCCGCGGCAAGCCCGATCGGCGGCAGCCAGGCGATCATGATCGACAGGAAAAACGGACTGCTGATCGCAGGCTCCGATCCGCGCAAGGACGGCCACGCGGCCGGCTATTGACCGTTCCGATTCCGATTCAAGACAGGTAAACAAACGGGAAGCGTCCTTTTGCGGGACGCTTCCGAAGGTTCAGGCCGTGAAGGTCGTCGTGGCGACCGGTGCCGGGGAAACAGCTGTGCGGGAATAGGCCTGAGCAGCTCGGGTCTTCAGGTCCTGCTGATAGGCGTTGCCTGCCTCAAAATCATCCTGAGAGGTCAGCTGGGCGTAAAAGGACGTGGTCGCATTTGCGCGAGCGGGCTGCCGGGTAACGACTTCAAACTCGTTCCGGGCCGCCTCGCGCAAGCTGCTGAACGGCGAATTATGGGTCTGGCGCTCGCTTTCAGTCTCACCCATCGAGGCCCGCTTGGGGCGAACGACGCGGTAGGAAATGGAAGTAACCGGATTGACCTGCATTTTCGTCTCCCTGGGTGGCCGTTCGGCGGCCTGTCGGGGTTTCAGCTAACTTGATGCCTTTTTAAGACAACGCAGAAATCGGCGATGTGTTCCAGATCACGGTTTGAGCATTTGGCAGATCTCCTGCCCCAAAGCCCGGTTCAATAGTCGGTCGAGATCACATGACCGGCTTCGCGCTTGCGCGGCAGGGCGGCAGTCGCCCTGTATGCGGCCGTACCGAGCCGCGGCGCCGTTTTCCAGCCGTAAGGCGCATGGCGCTCCGCGTCACGTGTTGCGATCAGATGGGCGAGAAAGACCGAATTCGGATGGAAGCGATCCGGAAACGGCACATCCTGCGCGGAATGAACCGGTTGCACCGGGACAGGCAGGTTCGGCTGTGTGACCGCCTGTCTTTCACCCTCAGCCTCCCCCGAAGAGGGACGCTTGCGCTTCACAATGGAACGCCCGAAGGCCGGAACCGGGGTAATTTGCACTGGATACGCCTCAACATGTTTCAGTTCGGGACGCCGATGGCGTTCCACACCGAAACCACGCAACAGGTATGCCAGCGCAGGATGTTTATTAACCTTTGCTCACGCAAACGTGGGGTTTTGACACCCGTTGGTTAACGCGAGTGAGATGACTTTACCGATTGGGAGGGAAGATTTTAAGCCGTCCGGCGTCAACCGAACTTCGACCAGATAAAGGAAATGAGCGCAGGCACCAGCAGGAACGGCAGGGCGATACCGAAGGCATAGGCGATCCACATATCCGACTGGACCACGCACCAGCCGAACAGACACTCAACCCCGAAAAAAGGCAGCGCCTGAAGAACCACGACGGCCGCCACCCAGATGAAAAGCGGCAATGGACCATCTTCGGTCGGACCGCCACCATCGTTGGGAAACTCGGGAAGGCCGCCGTACACGGGTTTGTC
Organism: uncultured Roseibium sp.; assembly: GCF_963675985.1. Taxonomy (NCBI): domain Bacteria; kingdom Pseudomonadati; phylum Pseudomonadota; class Alphaproteobacteria; order Hyphomicrobiales; family Stappiaceae; genus Roseibium; species uncultured Roseibium sp. The sequence continues at coordinate 1,219,652 of NZ_OY780957.1, forward strand.
CTCAGTCGACCCGGGTCGGATCGAAATCGCTTGGCGAAAGCCGCTTGGCATGCAGAAGATGCTGCAGAGTGAAGGTAATCGACAAGGCGTCGTCAAGCGCGTCATGACCGTTGAGCGGCGGGTGAGCGATCCCGAAATAATCCGCGAGCTGTCCGCTGTTGGTCTTCTGGATATCTTCATAGGGCATCCCGGCCTTCAGAAGCAGACGGCTGGCATTTCCGAACCGATTGGCGGGAAGGATCGGCTCGATACCCGCGACGTAGCAGCTGATACCCATCAGGTTGAGTTCGTCCTTTCCCCATGCCCACATGCAGGCAGGACCGGCAAATCCGGCCAGGCGGTCGATCGCCGATTTGAGCGATATACCCTCTTGTCTGACCGTTTCCTGGGAAATACCGGTCAGGTCGATGAAATAGGGATCCAGAGTGCATTCACGGCCAAAGCGGTCGACCGGCGTCACGTAGATCTTTTCCGTCTCCAGGATCGGGAAGTCCCCTTCCAGGCCCAATTTGACCGCGCCGATCTGGACCACGATGGGATCCGGGTCCAGGGGGCCGGCCCAGTAACGTTTCTGGGCCCCTTCCATCGTCAGATATTCGCAATCATACAAAACGGCGCTTTGCATCGTCATTCTTCCCATCCCGCGGCAACATGAATAGCAGCAGCAGTAGCGCCGGGACGCAACCGGCATGTGAAACGACGCGTGGCCGGCCGGACCGTCTCACACAACAAAAAAGCGCGCTGCCATGCGGAAGCGCGCTTTTCGATCATCTGATTTCGCAAAACCGCTTAGGCGAGAGCGCCCTGGGCCTTGTCAACCAGAGCCTTGAAGGCATCCGGCTGGTGGATCGCCAGATCCGACAGCACCTTGCGGTCGACTTCGATGCCGGCCTTGTTCAGGCCATCGATGAACCGGCCGTAGGTCAGGCCGTGCTCACGGGTGGCGGCATTGATGCGCTGGATCCAGAGCGAGCGGAAATTCCGCTTCCGAACCTTGCGGTCGCGATAGGCGTACTGGCCTGCCTTTTCGACGGCCTGCTTGGCAACGCGGATGGTGTTCTTGCGGCGGCCGTAGTAGCCCTTGGCAGCCTTCAGAACCTTCTTGTGACGTGCATGGGCTGTTACGCCCCTTTTAACGCGCGACATATGTGAACTCCTTCAAAGACTGGCTAATTACGCGTAAGGCAGGAACTGCTTCACGATCTTCGCATCCTGATCGCTCAGCGTGGTGGTGCCACGGGCGTTGCGGATGAACTTGGTCGTGCGCTTGATCATGCCATGACGCTTGCCGGCCTGCGCGGTCTTCACCTTGCCGGTCGCGGTCAGTTTGAAGCGCTTCTTGGCTCCAGACTTGGTCTTCAGCTTGGGCATTTTGCATCCTTTCATTGGCGCGAACCGGTTCCCCGGCCGCTTCGTTCTTGGTGCATCGAGAGGTCGCCACGGCATGCCCTGTGTTTTCAGGGCCGGATTGACGTTTCCGTCCGAAGACTTGAACGCGCAAAGCCATGCCCCAAAGAGCCGGACGACTCTGGACCGGGGGCTTATAAGCGCGCTGACCGTTTCATGCAACCGGATTCTCGGGAATAATGCGCGGTAAGCGGCGACTTCAGGCCGGATAATCCCGATGGCCGAAGATGGCCGACCCGACGCGAACATGGGTCGCACCGAAACTGACGGCCGTTTCGTAATCGGATGACATGCCCATGGAAAGCCGGGACAGCCCGTTGCGCTCCGCGATCTTTCTGAGCAGGGCGAAATGCGGTCCGGGGGCATCCTCGACCGGTGGAATACACATCAGACCGGTGATGTTCAGACCGATCTCGTCCCGGCAGAAGGCTACAAAGGCATCCGTCTCCCCGGGCGCGATACCCGCCTTCTGGGGCTCCTCTCCGGTGTTGACCTGGATGAAGCACGGCAGATGCCGGTCTTGCTTGTCCATTTCCGCCTTGAGCGCCTTGGCGATCTTTTCGCGGTCGATCGTATGGATGACGTCGAAGGTCTGGACCGCTTCCTTCGCCTTGTTGGATTGCAGCGGGCCGATCAGATGAAGCTCGATACCCTCATACTCTTCCCGCAGGCCCGGCCATTTGCCCATGGCTTCCTGCACCCGGTTCTCGCCGAAGACCCGTTGGCCGGCATCGAGGACAGGGCGAATATCTTCAGCCGGAAAGGTCTTGGACACCGCGATCAGGGTTGTTTCTCCCTGCTTGCGGCCGAATTCCGCTTCCGCCTTGCGAATGTCGGACAGCACGTTCTGCAACCGGTCGCCCGCTGTTTCCGTCATTTCGCGTCTCCAATTCATCGGTACGTATCAGGTTCTGATAGGCGCTGCCGGTATAGAATTGCAAGCTTGGCGTCCGCTGCCGCCAGGAACAGGCCATTTCCGGCCCGTTTTTACCGTAGCATGTTGACCGGAGCCGAAATTTCTGATGACAGTCCGGCAACCACTTTCGAAGAACCAAGCGCCTTCCCAAGCAGCGCGAGAAAACGGCAATATTGATGGCAACGGAACGCTATAACGCACGCGACGTCGAGGCGCGCTGGCAAAAAACATGGAACGATAAAGACGTCTTCGTCACCAACAACGACGATCCGCGCGACAAATACTACGTCCTGGAAATGTTCCCGTATCCGTCGGGCCGCATCCACATGGGCCATGTGCGCAACTATGCCATGGGCGATGTCGTTGCCCGCTACAAACGCGCCAGGGGCTTCAACGTTCTCCATCCCATGGGCTGGGACGCCTTCGGCATGCCGGCGGAAAACGCAGCCATGCAGAACAAGGTCCATCCCAAGGACTGGACCTATGAGAACATCGCCTTCATGCGCGACCAGCTCAAGATCATGGGCCTGTCGCTCGACTGGAGCCGCGAGTTCGCCACCTGCGACGTCGAATACTACACCCAGCAGCAGCGCCTGTTCCTGCAGTTCCTGGAAGCCGGGCTCGTCTACCGCAAGAATGCCAAGGTGAACTGGGACCCGGTCGACATGACCGTGCTCGCCAACGAGCAGGTTATCGACGGCCGCGGCTGGCGCTCCGGGGCCCTGGTGGAACAGCGCGAACTGACCCAGTGGTTCTTCAAGATCTCCGATTACTCGGAAGACCTGCTGGAAGCGCTCGACACCCTTGACCGCTGGCCGGACAAGGTCCGCCTGATGCAGAAGAACTGGATCGGCAAATCCGAAGGCCTGCGTGTACGGTTCGAATTTACCGCACCAGCCCCCACCGGCGACGAGGTTCTGGAAATCTTCACCACCCGTCCGGACACGCTGTTCGGCGCCTCCTTCATGGGCCTGTCGCCGGACCACCCGATTTCGGTCAAGCTCGCCGAAACCAATCCGGATCTCAAGGCCTTCATCGAGGAATGCCGCCGCGTCGGCACCTCCGAGGAAGCCATTGAGAAGGCGGAGAAAAAGGGCATCGATACGGGCTTGCGCGTCAAGCACCCGCTGGACGACAGCATCGAACTGCCGGTCTATGTCGCCAACTTCATCCTGATGGATTACGGAACCGGCGCGATTTTCGCTTGTCCGGCCCACGACCAGCGCGACCTGGACTTTGCCCGCAAATACGGCTTGGCCGTCAAGCCCGTGGTGCTGCCGAAGGATGCCGATCCGGCGACCTTCGAGATCGGCGACGAGGCCTTTACCGACGACGGCGCGATCTACAATTCCGACTTTATGGATGGAATGTCGATCGCCGATGCCAAGGAGGCCGTGGCTCAGAAGCTGGAGGCCATCACGGTCGACGGCGCTCCGCAGGCCGCCCGTCAGGTCAATTACCGACTGCGCGACTGGGGCATCTCCCGCCAGCGCTACTGGGGCTGCCCGATCCCGGTGATCCACTGCGACGACTGCGGCGTGGTGCCGGAAAAAGACGAGAACCTGCCGGTCCAGCTGCCCGACGACATCAACTTCGACAAGCCGGGCAATCCGCTCGACCGTCACCCGACCTGGCGCAACACCACCTGCCCCAAATGCGGCAAGGCGGCGCTGCGCGAGACGGACACCATGGACACCTTCGTGGATTCGTCCTGGTATTTCGCCCGCTTCACAGAACCGCGCTGCGACCGGCCGACCGATCCGAAGGCCGCCAACGACTGGCTGCCGGTGGATCAGTATATCGGCGGCATCGAACACGCGATCCTGCACCTGCTCTATTCGCGCTTCTTCACCCGCGCGATGCAGAAGGTCGGCGCGCTCGATCTGAAAGAGCCGTTCAAGGGCCTGTTCACGCAAGGAATGGTGACCCATGAGACCTACCGTCTCGGCGACGGTGCGAACGGCCAGTGGGTCTCGCCCGCCGAAATCCGGATCGAGGACGTCGACGGTACGCGCACAGCCACGATGATCTCGTCCGGCGAACCGGTCACGATCGGCTCCATCGAGAAGATGTCCAAGTCGAAGAAGAACACCGTCGATCCCACGGATATCATCGAAACCTACGGCGCGGACACCGCCCGCTGGTTCATGCTGTCGGACAGCCCGCCAGAACGCGACGTGATCTGGACCGAGGAAGGCGTTCAGGGCTCCTGGCGCTTTGTCCAGCGTGTCTGGCGCCTGATCGGGGAAATCGCCGAAAAGACTGGTCCGCTCGGCCCGGCTCCGGACTTTTCCGGTGCGGCTGCGGACCTGCGCGGCGCGACCCACAAGACGCTGGCCGCCGTCTCCAAGGACCTGGAATCGCTCGGCTTCAACCGGGCCGTTGCTCGCATCTATGAATTCGTCAACCAGATCGGCAAGGCGCTTCATGAGGGTATGGACAGCGCCGACATGGCTTACGCGGTGCGCGAAGCCGGTGAATACCTGACCCAGATGATGGCTCCGATGATGCCGCATCTGGCCGAGGAATGCTGGACCGCACTGGGGCAGGAAGGCCTGATTTCCGAGACTGCCTGGCCTGCCGTCGACGAAAGCCTTCTGGTCGACGACACCGTGACCCTGCCGATCCAGATCAACGGCAAGAAGCGCGGCGAGATCACCGTTCAAAGAGACGCTTCCAAAGAGGCGGTCGAAGCGGCTACTCTGCAGCTGGATTTCGTGCAGCGTGCGCTGGAAGGCCGCGCGCCCCGCAAGATTATCGTGGTGCCGCAAAGGATTGTGAATGTCGTCGCCTGATGGAATTGATCGAAGCCGCCGCAACTTCCTGAACGTCGCACTCTCCGCGGCCCTGGCCGGCGGCCTTGCCGCCGGTTGCCAGGTCCGCCCACTCTACGGAACCATGACCACGCCCGGCGGACAGGCGGTTCCGGCGGAGCTGGCGGCAATCGATATCGATCCGATCAGCGACCGGTACGCGGACGAGGACGCCGCCCGTGTCCTCTACAACGAACTGACGTTCAATTTCGAACGAGGGGCCAACCGGGCCGAGAAGCTCTACCGGCTCAAGATCCTGATGGATCTGGCGTCTTCGGAAGTCGGTGTGGAACAGTTGTCGGACGTGCCGGCGGCCTACACCATGACGATGAACACCACATTCGTCCTGAGCGATATCGCCACCCGCAAGACGCTAATGACCGGCAAGTCGTTTGCCACTGCGTCCTATGACTTCTCCAACCAGCGTTTTGCAAACATTCGGGCGAAAAGGGATGCAGAAGAGCGCGCCGCGAAGGCGGTCGCCCAGGACATCCAGGCCCGGATCGCCGGATATTTCGCAACCAGGTCGTAGGTCATGACCGCACTCAAGGCGACCGACATCGACAGGTTCCTTGCCAAGCCGCCGTCTCATGGCGGCGTCGTGCTGATCTACGGGCCGGACACGGGTCTCGTGTCGGAACGGGCAACGACCCTGGTCGCAAAGGCATCCGAGGGCGATGACGATCCGTTCAATCTAATCAAGCTCGACGGCTCCGACGTCGCTTCCGATCCTGACCGGCTGATTGACGAGGCCCTGACCATCCCGCTCTTCGGCGGGCGCCGGATCATCTGGATCAGGGATACCGGCGGGAAGTCGCTCGATAACGCCCTGAAACCGGTCCTCAAGCTCGACGACTGCCCCTCCCTGATCGTTCTGGAAGCAGGCGACCTGAAGAAAGGCGCCGGCCTGCGCAAGCTGATTGAAGCGGACCGGAAAGCCTATGCCCTCCCCTGTTACGCGGACACAGACCGCAGCATCGATCACCTGATCGACCAGGAAACCCGGGAAGCCGACCTGACCATTACGCGGGAAGCCCGGGCATCTCTCCACGGCCTGCTTGGCGGCGACCGGATGGCAAGCCGGGGCGAACTGAAGAAACTCTGCCTCTACGCCCTCGGCAAGGGCAAGATCGACAGCGACGACGTGGAAGCCATTATCGGCGATGCCTCCGCCTTTGAGCTATCCGAACTGATCGACGCCGCCGCCATTGGCGACCTTGCAACGCTCGATCATGGACTGGAACGTCTGACGGCTGCCGGTTCCAATGCCTCGGTCATCGCCGGACGTGCCCTGAAACATTTTCAGGATCTGCACCGCATGCGGGCCGATCTCGACCGAGGCAAATCCGCGACCCAGATCGTCGACAGCCAACGCCCGCCGGTCTTCTTCAAGCGAAAGGCAGGCCTTGCCCGTCAGATCCAGACATGGTCGTCGGCGGATCTGGAAAAGGCCATGGAGCGTCTTGCCGACGCCATGCGTGTCTCCCGCCTGAACGCCAACCTCGGCGTTCCCGTCCTCTCTGAAACGCTCCTGGTCCTCGGCCGCGTCGCTGCCAGCCGTGGTCGGCGTAGGTAGCAGATTAGCTAAATTTCCCGTCGTCATGCCATGGCTCGACCATGCCGTTACCGTGCCCAAAAAGAAGCTGTTCTTAGAGGGCGATGTCACAGCATGGATGCCCGGATCAAGTCCATTGCTGTCCGGTTTAATGTTGGACTTCTCATATATCTCATTTGAAAGATTGAAGAATTTCAGATCGTACGGCTTAGAGACACGCAATGGTCTCCCCACTTGTCATCCCGGTTTGGCGCGGTAGCGGCAAGACCGGGATCCAGTATTCCGTGTAGTCTGCGAGTGGAAAAGATACGGCCTTATGTATCAAACGCACCAGTCTCAGCCGGAGGGCTGAGCGGTGATTAAGGCGCTTCTCCTTACATTATCAATACTCGTGAACATCAATTGCGCTATCTCTGCTGAATTCCAATCTGAAATCGCGACCGTTGTAACTGAACATCATAAAGTGGTGGGAGTATTCAGCCGTTCTAGATACGTTTTCATAAAATATGTGCCCATGCAGAACGATTGTTTCTTTGGAAACAGGCCAGACATTTTTCCCAATATCGACAGCAAGGGTTTCCGCAATCTGATTGTTCAACTCTCCGCTTGGAATGATCACTTCATGCCATTCTTCAATAGTCGCATCATCAGCGATGATTGGTGTATTGTTAGCCATCCGAATATGGGAAATGGGAACAAATTCAGAGAAAACACGCTTCAGCACAGCGGGCGTTTTCCCGTGATTGTTGATCGTCCATCTTATTTTCGGAACGAAGCCTTCTTGTGTTCCGCTGAAATACTTCCGAACGACCTTTGGAAACAGATACGGGCGTTCAAGTCTCCGGTTGAAACTTTCTACAAGATCAGCTTGCCTTTTTGCTTCTTTGGCAGCTTCCCAAGCCGCATCAGCGCCGCTCTTGGTATGTTTCGAAGCGCTTCCGGCAAAGATAGCGGCAGCAATGGCAGCGCCCAGGGTCAATACGCCTATCGCGGCGCCAACTACACTGATCCAGAAAGTATATCGTGCCCAACGGGCGGAATCTCTAGCGGCATCTGCCGCCTTCCATTGAGCGCAAAGATCGGAATTACGGTTGTTCTCACCTGGCTCGCATGGCTGAGTGAGACGGTCTGGCTTTTCCTCACTATCAAAAATCCAAGAAAATGGATTCGCTACAGTTATCTGTTTGTCATCGGGTGGATTCTGTTCTTCAGCCCTGCCGCCTTGTGGTGGTAGCGAAAGAACTAGTGCAAAGACAATGATGTACAGCCAATAGCTTCTAAACATTGCAAAAGAAACGCCGCGCTAAATTTCCCCCGAGAGAGCTTATTCCGCACGTTTGCCTCTTTATCGTCAACTCCGATTGCAGAAAGCCTATCAACCAACTGAGCGTATGTGACGCCCTTACGCTTCAATTCAGCCTTCAGGAGGTTAGCCGCGCGGGCTTCCCAGTCCGTCTTTTCCGCCATAACGTACCGCCTTTAATGCAAAAAGTATCGTATTAGCTACATATGCCCTTGTAAGGGATACGTCAACGTACTATATATGATGCATAGGCATCGAAAACAGTATGTTATGGCGCAGCACTTCCTCCTTTCAGCTCAAGCACGGACCCTCTCCCTGAAGTCCATCTATCAGGGTGGAGAGGAAAAGGCTTACAGCACGTTCCGGGCCATCCGTTGGCACGAGACGAACGGGGAAGCCGTTTGCCCGCGTTGTGGCTGCTGTGACACCTACGACATTCCGACCCGTCGCAAGTTCAAATGCGCAGCCTGTCATCATCAGTTTTCAGTGACAAGCGGCACGATCTTCGCCAGCCGGAAAATGTCCTTTACCGACCTGCTCGCTGCGATCTGCATATTCGTGAACTCTGCGAAGGGCATCAGCGCCTTGCAGCTTTCCCGTGACCTGGACTGCCAATACAAGACGGCTTTCGTCCTGTCGCACAAGCTGCGCGAAGCGATGGCCGCTGAGATCAAGGGCCACACCCTAGACGATGAAGTCGAGATCGACGGCGCATATTTCGGCGGTCATATCCGCCCGGAGAACAAGAAAGAGGACCGCAAGGACCGCCGTCTTGCGCGTCACCAGACCGGCACGCGCCGTGTCGTCATCGCCATGCGTGAGCGCAAGGGTCGGACGTTGACCTTTATCGGCCGCTCGGAAGCCGAAGGCGTAGACCATGCCAAGCATTTCGTTGACCGCGATGCGATCATGTACGCCGATGAAGCCTCGCACTGGGATGCACTGCATGATGGCTGGAAAACCTATCGCATCAATCATTCGGAAGCTTACGCAATCGACCACGTGTCAACGAACCAAGCCGAAAGCTTCTTCTCCCGCCTGCGTCGTATGGTTCGCGGACAGCATCACCATGTCAGTGCGCGTTACCTGTACCAATACGCAGGCCATGCCGCATGGCTTGAGGATCATCGTCGCGAGAGCAACGGTGCGCTTGCCGGCCGTGCACTTGGTTTAGCTATGGCGCATCCGGTTAGCCGGGAGTGGAAGGGGTACTGGCAGCGTTAGCGCTTTCCAACTGCTCATTTAAGAGCTCAGATACAAGCTGATGGAGTGGGCTCAAATCCAATTCTCCATTTTTAAAACTCGCATCCACTTCCTTAAGAGCGCGTACATATGGGTCATTTTCCTCGCCGCGCTTTCTACTAAGTAATTCAGGTAGCGTATTGGATCCCTTGATCATACCTCCAGCCCGCATACATAAAATATAGTAGGCCGTTAGCCTTGCGGTTCGTCCATTTCCATTGACGAAAGGGTGGATCCAATTCAATCGCCACAATGCAAAACTAGCGAGAACAACCGGGTCTGCATTTGAAATGTTGATGTTTATTTGGTTGACGAAATCATCCATCAAAGCCTGAACGTGGATCCACATTGGAGGCTTATGCGCATCATCAGCATTGCCCAAATTCACTGCACAGCGTCTAAATTGGCCAGCATCAGAATGCAGGCAGACTATCGCGTGATAATTGAAAGCCTTAAGAACCGTTTGAGAAACATAAATACGGTTAGTGGCGATAGATGCTTCTACAATTGACACTAAAAAATCGTATTGGCGCTTCAGGTTGGACACCTGAAGCGACTGATAATTTGGGCTATATTCTGTAGGATCTAGGTCGAATAATATCAAATCTTATTCGCTTTCGGCCAAGACCTTCTCTATCTCTATTTTCGTCATGCCGCTATCTTTCGGCATACCGGCGAAAACAATAGATACACGCTGCTTTTGAAACTCTTCCTTGGTGAGTTTTTCTTTGGCGCTTTCCATGAGCTTTTTGAGAAGGCCATCATCAGTCCTGATCGTGAGCGTTGCCATGATCGTTCCTCCTAACCAAATCAGTGCCTGAATCAGATCATATATTGGTAATCAAATTATTTGTAGGTTTTTTCCCACGTGCGTCTAATTGACTCTATCGTCAACGATTTAACCGCCACAACTGCAAACCCTTCCCATTCCCCTCTGATACAACGCGCCCTTGCTTGCGTAGGTTCCCAAGCGTTCGTGACACGCTGCTAGTCAGCTTGATCAGGTACTTCCGGTCGTTCGGATTCTCGCATCGGGCCTCAACGATCTTGAGTGCTATCTGGCGACTGGTGAGCGGTTCTGTGGCTTCCCTGAGTATCTCTGAGATCGACCGGGAAAGCTGCCCGTGAGGCAAGAGCGACGGACCGGACCGTTCCGGCATCAAATCGTCCAGGTCGTCCTGAAACCCAAGTATGCGAAGCGTCTTGTCCACGGTCGCCATGTCATTGCCGATTTCAGCAATCCGGGCTCTGAGACGGATTAGCTCATTGTAGAGATCGGCACGCTTTCCCAGAAGTCCAGTGATAGCGTGTTCATAGGTCTTGGTCTTCGACGGTTTCATAAACATGTATTGTAAGGAACCGACGCGTCTTGATCAGTCAGACAGTTGGTGCTCTTGATACATAATTCCGAAAAGATAGCAGATTCAATAGATTACTGGATCCCAGCCTTCGCTGGGATGACAACAAACTCTCAGATCAAGCGGATTGCCATATTCAGTCAAAATTAAACCGGACAGCAGTGGATCAAGTCCGGGCATCACGGAGGAATTGTCAGAAAATCCGGCAGGCCGCCAAGAAATAATTACGGCTGCGAATCGAGGCATGGAATTCAAGGCCTAGAGCACGTCACGAAAAAGTGGATCCCGGTTTTTTGCAACAAGACGTGCGTCAGTAGCGGATAGAGCATGTCACATGAATTCGGATGAATGCGGCATGCTCTAACGGGTTTCAACACCCAGCTTGCGGCACAGCTCCTCGAGCTGTTCCAGCGATGTATATTTGATCTTGAGATCGCCCGTTTCCTTGCCCGGCTTGTGGCCGACGGAGACCTTCAGTCCGAGCGTATCGGTCAGACGTTTTTCCAGCGCCTTGGTATCCGCGTCCTTTTCCGCCTTGGTCGCGGACGATTTCGTCCCGCCCTTCAGCTTCGTCAAGGCTTCCGGATCCTGAGCGATCTTTTCCGCATCACGGACCGTCAGGCCCCTTTCGACAATGATCTCCGCGAGCGCAGCCGGATCGTCCACCGTGATCAGCGCCCGGGCGTGACCGGCGGTCAGCAGACCTTCGGCAAGGTAATCCTTCACCGAGTTCGGCAGCTTCAGAAGACGCATGGTGTTGGCCACGTGACTGCGGCTCTTGCCGATGACCTTGGCAAGCTGTCCCTGGCTGTATTCGAATTCCGCCGTCAATTGATCGTAGCCCATGGCCTCTTCGATCGGATTGAGATCGGCACGCTGGACGTTTTCGATGATCGCAATCTCGAGCGCTTCCTGGTCGGTCACGTCCCGGATGATGATCGGCGCATCATGCAGCCCCGCCCGCTGCGCGGCCCGCCAGCGGCGTTCGCCGGCGATGATTTCATAGCGGTCCGCCTTTCCCGCGGCCGGACGGACCAGGATCGGCTGGATAATCCCCTTCGCCTTCAGGGATTCCGACAGATCTCCCAAATCCTTCTCGGTGAAGGTCTTGCGCGGATTACGCGGATTGGGCTCCAGATGCTCGATCGGCACCTTGCGGGTATCGCGCGGCGGCGTCCGTTCAGGTGCGGAGCCAGGGTTGGGAGCCGCCTCGCCGATCAAAGCCGCGAGTCCGCGCCCCAAACGTTTGTTCTTGCCGCCTTCATCCGCCATGACGCACCTGTTTTTCTTTTTATTTCAATAAGTTATCTACGTATCTACCGTTTTACCCGAGAGCTTCTGCGCCCTCGGGTCAATTCGGTTCCGATTCATTCCGCCAAATGATCAGGCCGCGACCCGCCGCAACTTGCGCTCCCGCTGGATAATTTCCGATGCAAGACGCAGATAGGCCTGGCTACCTGAGCATTTCAGATCGTAGAGCAAAGCCGGCTTGCCGTAAGACGGCGCTTCGGAGATACGCACGTTTCGGGGAATGATCGTCTCGTAGACGGCATCCCCCATGGTTTCGCGCACATCCGCGACCACCTGGCTGGAGAGGTTGTTGCGGCTGTCGTACATGGTCAGCACGATGCCGTGGATCGTCAATTCCCCATTCAGCGCATTGCGCACCTGCTCGACGGTGCTGAGAAGCTGGCTGAGACCTTCAAGAGCGAAGAACTCGCACTGCAGCGGCACCAGGATCGAATGCGACGCCGACAGGGCGTTGATCGTCAGCAGGTTCAGCGACGGCGGGCAGTCGACCAGCACATAAGTGAACCCTATGTCATGGAAAAGATCCGATTGGGCGAACCTATCAATGGCACTGCGCAGGCGGAAAGCGCGATCGCCGCTGGAAGCGATTTCCAGTTCCAGACCCAGCAGATCCATTGTCGACGGCGCGACCCAAAGGCGCGGCACGGCAGTATCCTTGACGGCCTCTTCCAGCGTGCAATCGCCGCTCAAGACATCATAGGTCGAAAGACCGCGATCCCGACGCTCGATCCCGAGACCCGTAGAGGCGTTGCCCTGCGGGTCGAGATCGATAACCAGAACCTTTTCGCCGATTGCAGCAAGCGCCGTTCCGAGATTGATGGCCGTAGTTGTTTTCCCGACGCCACCTTTCTGGTTGGCAAGAGCAAGCACACGCGGAGACTCTGGAAGCATGCTCATATGGCGACACCTTCCTGGTTAGGCCGGGCGGAAATGTTGGAAAAAAGAAGCATCCGGCTCGTTGGATCAATGAGACTTTTCTTTTCTACCAGATCGAATGTCCAAGTGTGAGACGCTTCGTTAATCTCTCGTTGAAAATCTTGACCTTTGTGGAAAACAGCCCTCGCCCCTTGCGCCGTAAACGGTTCTGAAAGCTTCAACAACAGCTCCAGCGAGGCAAGCGCCCGTGCGGATACGGCATCCACCGGACCTTGGCTCCATTCTTTCGCAACCGATTCGATCCGTCCCGGATAAACCGTCCCCTTCGATCCCGTCTCTCGCAGAGCCGTCCGCAGGAACGCCGCCTTGCGCTGATTGCTCTCGATCAGGTGCACATGAGCGTCCGGGACATCGGCCAAGAGGATTGCCGTTACGATTCCGGGAAAACCGCCGCCGCTGCCGATATCCACCCAGGTCTTCGCATCGGGCAGCGACCACTGGGTCTGCAGGCTATCGACCACATGCCGCATCCAGATATCGGGAATGGTCGAGGGCGCAATGAGGTTTTGCGCCGGTTGCCACTTCAAAACCAGGTCGACATAGATTTGCAGGCGTTCCACGGTTTCACGTGAAACATCCCCATACTTATGCACAATCTGTGCAGTGTCCTTCACATCCGGAAGTCGCGCCATCAAGCGGCCCCTTTGCGCGGCTGAAGACGCTTGACGTGGGACAGGAGCAAGGTCAGAGCCGCCGGCGTCATGCCGTCCATGCGAGAGGCCTGCGCCAGTGTGGATGGCCGCACCGCTTCAAGCTTCTGCTTCACCTCATTGGAAAGACCGGCCAGAGCATGGAAGTCGAAATCCTCCGGGATCGCCAAAGCCTCGTCCCTCTTCAGCGCCTCGATGTCCGCGGCCTGCCGTTCCAGGTAAACCGCATAAAGCGCATCCGTCGCCACCTGCTCGGCGATATTTTTGTCGATCCCGGCAAGCTCCGGCCAGATCCGCGTCAGCCGGTCGTAGTCCATATCCGGATAGGACAGAAGATCGAAGGCCGTCCGGCGGATGCCGTCCTGGTTGATCGGCAGCCCCTTCCTGGCTGCCTCCGCCGGCGTGACCGACAAAGACGTCAACAGGGAGCGTGCCTCATCGATGGCCCGCATCTTCGTTTCGAAAGCGACTCGACGGGTTTCGGATACACAGCCGATCTTCATGCCCAACGGGGTCAGCCGCTGGTCCGCATTGTCCGCCCGGAGCGACAAACGGTATTCCGCGCGCGAGGTGAACATGCGGTAGGGCTCGGTGATACCCCGCGTCGTCAGATCATCGATCATCACCCCGATATAACCCTGACTACGATCGACGGTGAACGGTTCGCTGCCGGAAGCCTTCCGTGCCGCGTTGAGACCGGCAACCAGCCCCTGCGCGCCTGCCTCTTCATATCCCGTCGTACCGTTGATCTGGCCCGCCAGGAACAACCCGTCGCACTTGCGGAGTTCCAGCGTCTGCTTCAGCTCACGCGGATCGACATGGTCATACTCGATGGCATAGCCCGGCTGGATCACGGTGACGTTTTCCAGCCCCGGAATGGTTTTCAAAAATGCGAGCTGCGCGTCTTCAGGAAGAGAGGTCGAGATACCGTTCGGATACACCGTATGATCGTCCAGCCCCTCCGGCTCCAGAAAGATCTGATGGCCATCGCGATCGCCGAACCGAACGATCTTGTCTTCGATCGACGGACAATAGCGCGGCCCCCGCCCCTTGATCTCGCCGGAGTACATCGCCGAACGGGACAGGTTGTCCCGGATGATCTGATGGGTTTCCGGCGTGGTACGGGTGATATGGCAAGGCACCTGCGGTGTGGTAATCTTTTCCGTCAGCGTCGAGAAGGGAACAGGATCCTCATCACCTGGCTGCTCTTCCAGGATGGCCCAGTCAATCGTCCGGCCATCGAGGCGCGCCGGCGTGCCCGTCTTCAAGCGGCCGAGGTCTAGCCCGAGTTCTTCCAAAGACAACGACAGACCCATTGCCGGCGCTTCGCCCGAACGCCCCGCCGGGATCTTCTTGTCACCGATATGGATCAGCCCGCGCAGAAAAGTTCCGCTGGTCAGCACCGCTGCGCCACAGGCAATCTCCCGTCCGTCGGCGAGCGCAACGGCAACGATACGCCCATCGTCATAGATAAACCGATGCGCCTCGCCCTCGACAACGTCGAGATTGTCGGTCGCGGAAATTTCCGCCTGCATGGCTTCGCGGTAAAGCTTGCGGTCGGCCTGGGCCCGCGGACCGCGCACGGCCGGACCTTTGCGCCGGTTCAGGAGACGGAACTGGATCCCTGCCCGGTCGGCAACCCGACCCATCAGTCCGTCAAGCGCATCGATCTCGCGCACGAGATGTCCCTTGCCGAGACCACCGATTGCCGGATTGCACGACATGACTCCGATGGTGTCGAAACGGTGTGTGACCAGAGCCGTCCGCGCACCCATGCGCGCAGAGGCCGCCGCCGCCTCGCAGCCGGCATGACCGCCGCCGATCACCACCACATCATATGTCAGCTTCTGCTCGCTCATCATGACCACCGCATCCGAGATCCATCTGTCCTCGAACCACCATACACTCTCTGTTTTGAAACCATCCTGTGCGCCGCGATTCCATCGCAGGCCGGACAGGAAATAAATGCGCCTTCATCCGGCGCCGATCATTGGCGATCTTATAAGGGTCCGAGCAATACAGGTCAAAGGCAAACAGCATCGCCGACGCGTTCCGAAACCAACCGCCCCCGCTGATACCTAGCCTGGAAATGATTCACGTGAAACATGTTCCGGTTCTGAATCGATCCAGGAAATTCCTGAGAAAAGTGATTCACGTGAAACACCTCACTTGCCGATGCAGAAGTCCCGGAAGATGACATCGAGAAGATCTTCCACATCGATACGCCCGGTAATCCGCCCGAGTGCATCGGCCGCCCGACGCAGTTCCTCTGCCCGAAGCTCCAACGGCAGGCTGGCACTGGCCAAGGCATCCGACAAAGCCTGCTGGCATTCGATCAGGTAGTGGCGATGCCTTTGCCGGGTCGCCAGTGGTTCCTCGCCAACAGAAATTGTTTCTCTAGCGAAACTGGAGAGATGACCTATCAAGCCTTCCATTCCCTCGGCTGATTTAACCGAACAAGGGATTTCAAGGGTTGTTCCGGAAGAGTCTCGTTCCGGAAGAGTCTCAAGATCGCTCTTGGTGCGAACCGTCCAGACCGAGACCCACTCGTGAATCGTCTCCGGCAGTCCGCTTTCCGGGTCTTCTGCCTCGACCCCTCCAGGCTCGACAGCCCATAAAATAAGATCCGCCGCTTCGCCTCTTTCGCGTGCCCGTCGGATCCCTTCCCTCTCGACCACGCCTTCCGTTTGCCGCAGACCCGCGGTATCGACCAGCGTGACCGGATAGCCGTCCAGATCAAGATGCACTTCGATCACGTCCCGGGTGGTTCCCGCTTCTTCGGTTACGATGGCAACATCCCGGCCTGCAATCGCATTTAGAAGGCTCGACTTGCCGGCATTCGGCGCGCCCATCAGGACCACCTGCAAACCGGACCGTAACCGTTCGCCGCTCCGGGACCGCGCCATATGATTGCCGATCTCGTTGATCAGAATCTGGCACTCCGCCCAGATCTCGTTCGCCACACTGCCAGGGACATCCTCCTCATCGGCGAAATCAAAATCCGCTTCGATCATCGCGCGCATGTGAATCAACCGGTCCCGCCAGTCGTCATAGAGTTCGCCAAGCGCCCCGCCCATCTGCCGCAACGCCTGGACCCGCTGTGCTTCGGTTTCCGCCGCAATCAGGTCTGCCAGTCCCTCGACCTCGGTCAGGTCCATGCGCCCGGCCTCGAAGGCCCTGCGGGTAAACTCCCCCGCTTCCGCAGGCCGGCAATTGTCCAGGCCGGAAAGCACCTCGAGCACGGCTGCGACAACAGCGCGGCCACCATGGCATTGCAGCTCGGCGACATCTTCACCTGTAAAGCTGGCCGGTCCTTCGAAAACAAGAACAAGGGCCTGATCCAGTATGTCGTCGGTCACCGGATCGCATAGCTCCCGAACAGAAGCAAAGCGCGGTTCTGGAACGTCCCCGCAAAGCACGCGTACGACATCGAAGGCATCGGGTCCGGAAATCCGGATAACCGCGACACCGGATGGGACCGCCCCACTTGAAAGCGCATAGATCGTTTCAGCCATTCACCACCACACTGCCCCTTAACGGAAGCAGACCTTTCTTCCCGAAACGGCTTGCCCTGCCGGTCCGGTTCACTACCTTCTTAGTCCAGAGAGCCCTCGCCTTGAATCAGCCAAACAGAAAGATCTCTTTTTCAATGACCGAAAACCGCCTGGCAAGTTCCACGAGCCCCTACCTTCTCCAGCACAAGGACAATCCCGTCCACTGGTATCCCTGGGGTCCGGAAGCCCTTGCCGCGGCAAAAGCGGAAAACAAGCCGATCCTTTTGTCGGTCGGCTATGCCGCCTGCCACTGGTGTCACGTCATGGCCCATGAAAGCTTTGAGGATGCCTCTACCGCGGACGTCATGAACCGCCTCTTTATCAATATCAAGGTCGATCGGGAAGAACGTCCCGACATTGACCAGATCTATATGAAAGCACTGCATGCGTTGGGGGAACAGGGTGGCTGGCCGCTAACCATGTTCCTCACCTCAGACGGCGAACCCTTCTGGGGCGGAACCTATTATCCGAAGGAAGCCAAGTGGGGGCATCCCGCGTTCGTGGACATGCTGGAAGCCGTTTCCCGCACCTATCACACGGATCGGGACCGAATCGAAACCAACCGCTCCGGTCTTCTGGAGGCCCTGAAGACGGAGATTACACCCACCGCCCCCATCGATCGCAGTCTGATGATGGCTGCCGGCGAACGGCTCCTGTCGCTCTATGATCCCGAACACGGCGGCATCAAGGGCGCTCCCAAATTCCCACAGGCCTCGATCCTCGATCTCCTCTGGCGGACCGGGCTCAGGGCCGGAAACGACAAGGCCAAGGAGACCTTCCTCCATACCCTGAGACAGATCAGCAACGGCGGCATCTACGATCACCTGAAAGGCGGCATCGCCCGTTATTCCGTCGATCATCTCTGGCTCGTTCCCCACTTCGAAAAGATGCTCTACGACAACGGCCAGTATCTCGACCACCTCGCCACCGCTTACCTGGCGACAGGCGAAGACCTGTTTCGAAACCGAATCGAGGAGACGGTCGATTGGCTCCTGGATGAGATGCGCATGGAAGGAGGCGCCTTTGCTGCAAGCCTTGATGCGGATAGCGAAGGTGTCGAGGGCAAGTTCTATGTCTGGACCGCGGAGGAAATCACAGAGGTTCTCGGCGAAGAAGACGCCGCCCTGTTCGCCAAAGCCTATGACGTTTCCCCTTCGGGCAACTGGGAAGGTGTCACGATCCTCAACCGCCTGAAGACCCCGAGCCTGTCGGCAAAGGAGGAAGCCCGCCTTGCCCGATTGCGGAAGAAACTTCTGGGGCGACGCAGCAGCCGTATCAGGCCCGGCCTGGACGACAAGATCCTTGCCGACTGGAACGGACTGACGATCGCATCGCTTGCCCGTGCAGCGCGTTTTGTTTCACGTGAATCATGTCTGGAGCCGGCGAAGGCCGCCTATGGCTTCATCATGGAAACCATGATCCGCGACGGCCGCCTGGGGCACTCCTGGCGCAAGGGTCGCCTGCTCCTGCCCGGGTTTGCCTCCGACTACGCAAACATGATGAATGCGGCGCTAGCTCTGGCAGAGGCCTGTCCGGACGACGCCATGACCTATATCGCCGACGCGGAAAAGCTCGGCAAGGCTTTGGTCGAAGGCTACCAGACGAACGAAGGCGCCTTTTATCTGACGGCCTCAGACGCCGAAGGATTGATCGTGCGCCCGGTGACCTCCGCCGATGAGGCGACACCCAATCCCAATTCCATGGCCGCCCTCACCTTTGCCAAACTCTACATTCTGACGGGGAAGACCGAGTACCGCGATCTGGCCGACAAGGTTCTGATCGCCCTTTCATCCGACATTCCGAAGAACGTCTTTGCGACAGCATCTCTGCTGACCGCTTTCGACACTCGGACCAACGGCCGCCTTGCGGTCATCGTCGCCCCAAGTGGTACGGATCCGAATCCTTTTCTCAAGGTACTTTCCAAAGCGGTCGACCCGGCCCTTCATTGTCTCGTACTCGAATCGACTGAAGACCTACCGGACGATCATCCGGCCAAGGGCAAGAATGCGCTTGAGAACAAACCGACCGTTTATCTATGCCGCGAAGGCGCCTGTTCGTTTCCGATCACCAGACGCAAGGATCTGGAGGAAGCCCTCACCGTCATAGCGTAAGGCTGCGGCTCCAGTCGTCGCGGGATAGCCGATAAAGCACATGCGGCGCCAAAACGTGATCCGCCTCGATTGCCGGATGGAGGAAATCGTCCTTTGGGTTTCGATGCATCCCGAGGCGCTGCATTACTTTCTGCGATCGTTCGTTCAGAACGGCCGTGAAGGAAACGATTTCCTCCAGGTCCAAAGTTTCGAAGCCGAATCCAATCCATGTCCTCGCCGCCTCGGTGGCATAGCCCTGGCCCCATGCGGCGCGGGCAAGACGCCAGCCGATTTCAACGCAAGGATCGAACGGCAACGGCGTCGCATAGCGCGGCCGGGAAAGACCGACAAAACCCAGGAACGCGCCGGTCGCCTTTTCCTCGATGGGCGAGAAACAAAAGCCGTCTTCTCGCGTTCTCTCCCGAGCGATATCGATCAGGGCATCGCTTTTCTCCCGGGAGAGGACCGAAGGAAAATACCGCATGCCTTCCGGATCGGCATTGAGCCGGGCGAAGGGCTCCTTGTCCTCATCCTGCCAGGGGCGAATGATCAACCGTTCTGTTTCCAAATACATGATCGTCGAAGCCTTTGAACCGGATCCGAATCAATGAAGCGTTTCTGCCTGATTCACGTGAAACAGGTCGTTAACAAACAGTTAAGGCGCGACCTCTTTCGAAGGCCGCGCCCTGACAAATTCCTACCGGATCCGAATCGGATCAGGCGTTCATACTGTCGAAGAAATCGTCGTTCGATTTCGTCTGCCGTAGCTTGTCGAGCAGGAACTCGATCGCATCGACCGTTCCCATCGGATTGAGGATACGACGCAGGACGAATGTCTTCTTGAGCCTCTCGGCCGGAACCAGGAGTTCTTCCTTACGCGTACCGGACCGCTGGATATCGATCGCCGGATAGACACGCTTGTCGGAGATCTTCCGGTCGAGGATGATTTCGGAGTTACCCGTTCCCTTGAACTCTTCGAAGATGACTTCGTCCATGCGGCTGCCGGTATCGATCAGAGCGGTCGCGATGATCGTCAGAGATCCGCCTTCTTCGATGTTACGGGCCGCACCGAAGAACCGCTTCGGACGTTGAAGGGCGTTGGCGTCGACACCACCGGTCAGGACCTTGCCCGACGACGGTACAACCGTGTTGTAGGCGCGGCCAAGGCGGGTGATGGAGTCGAGCAGGATAACCACGTCACGGCCATGTTCGGTCAGGCGCTTGGCCTTCTCGATCACCATTTCCGCGACCTGGACGTGACGGGACGCCGGTTCGTCGAAGGTGGAAGACACCACCTCGCCGTTCACCGTGCGCTGCATGTCGGTCACTTCTTCCGGACGCTCGTCGATTAGAAGAACGATCAGATAGCACTCAGGATGGTTGGTCGTGATCGACTTTGCGATGTTCTGCAGGAACACCGTTTTACCGGTACGAGGCGGCGCGGTGATCAGGGCACGCTGGCCCTTGCCAAGCGGCGCCACCAGATCGACCACGCGGGCGGAGAAATCCTTGCTGGTCGGATCTTCGATTTCCATCTTGAACCGCTCGTTCGGATAGAGCGGTGTCAGGTTGTCGAAATGAACCTTGTGGCGGGCCTTGTCCGGATCCTCGAAATTGATCGTATTCACCTTCAGGAGCGCGAAGTAGCGTTCGCCTTCCTTCGGGCTGCGGATCTGGCCTTCCACCGTATCTCCCGTACGCAGGGAGAACCGGCGGATCTGGGAGGGAGAAACATAGATGTCGTCAGGGCCCGGGAGATAATTCGCATCCGGGGAACGCAGGAAGCCGAATCCGTCCTGTAGCACTTCGACGACGCCCTCGCCGATAATATCGACATCCTGGGCGGCAAGGTTTTTCAAAATAGCGAACATCAGCTCCTGCTTGCGCATGGTGCTGGCGTTTTCAACTTCGAGCTCCTCCGCAAACTGCAGAAGTTCTGTCGGTGTCTTTTCTTTTAGGTCTTTGAGTTTCATTTCCCGCATCAAGTTGGGGTTCGCTTATCGAGTTATGTTAGGAAGGTACTTCTAGGGCTGTAGCTGGAAAGCGCAGTCAGAAGATTAGTGAGGGAACTGCCGGATTTGTCTTGAGTAGACGACCGCTGCCTGAGGAATCCGAGAATTTTCCTGGCGCCGGTTGGAAGTCGCGCAGAACATAGGGCCTTTTGCAGGAATTCGCAAGCCCGCAAATTCCCGTAGGTGACGATGCTCTCGAATTCGCACCGTCCCTTTCATTTTGGATCCGAATCTTCAGAACGGTTTGACGATGACCAGAATGACGATACCGATCATCAGAACCGTCGGAACTTCGTTCAGCATCCGGTAGAACTTCGCCGGCCGGGTGTTTTCATCTCGAGCGAAGGTTTTCACACAACGCGAAAGATATCCGTGGGCACCCGACATAAGGAGGACCAGGGTGAATTTCGCGTGGAACCAGCCCTGTGTGTAGAAACCACTGTCATAGGCCAGCCATAACCCGAAGAGCCAGGAGGCGATCATGGACGGATTGATGATGGCCTTCATGAGCCGCCGTTCCATGATCTTGAAAGTTTCGGACTGTTTCGATCCCGGTTCCGCGTCGACGTGATAAACGAAGAGCCGCGGCAGGTAGAGCATCCCCGCCATCCAGGCGATGATTGAAATGACATGCAGCGCCTTGATCCAGGCGTAGAGATCCGTCGCCATCGCCCTTATCCCTTCCTGACCCGCTCGACCATACGTGCGACATTCTCCGGATCCGCGTCCGGGGTGATGCCATGGCCCAGGTTGAAGATCAACGGTCCCTTGTCGAAGGTCTTCAGGATGTGATCGACCCCCTCGTCCAGAGCCCGGCCGCCGGCCACCAGCCGCATCGGATCGAGATTGCCCTGGATCGGCACTTTCTTCTGGATCTCAAGTGCCAAGGCATCCGGCGCCGTCCAGTCGAACCCGACCGCATCGACACCGGTCCCCTCGATGAACTTCGCCATCCGGGCCGAAGAGGCTTTCGGGAAGCCGATGATCTTGGCGTCTGGGCGTTCGGCCTTCACACCATCGACGATCGCCCTTGTGGGCCTGATCGACCAGCGTTCGAAACCGGCATCATCGAGAACGCCCGCCCAGGTATCGAAAATCTGAACCGCATCGGCACCGGCATCGAGCTGACGGATGAGGTAACGGATGGAAGCAGTCACGAGCTGATCGATAAATCTCTGCATCAGCTCCGGATCGCGGTAGGCACCGACACGGGCGGCAACCTGTTCCTGCGTGGTGTGCCCCGCAACGGAGTAACACGCCACGGTCCAGGGAGCGCCACAGAAGCCCAGCAAGGTGGTTTCAGTGGGCAGCTTAGCTCTCAGGCGCGAAACCGTCTCTATGACCGGTTTGAGATGATCCTCGGCACGATCCTGTTCCAGACGATCCACGAGATCGGATGACAGAGGTTCCAGAACCGGACCACGTCCCTCTTCAAAGCGAACCGGATATCCGATCGCATCGGGGACAACGAAGATGTCCGAAAACAGGATCGATGCATCAAAGCCATAACGGCGGATCGGCTGGAGTGTGACTTCCGTTGCCAGATCCGGGTTGTAGCAGAAATCCAGAAAGTTCTTCGCGTTTGCTCTGACTTCCCGATACTCGGGCAGATACCGTCCAGCCTGACGCATCATCCAGACAGGAGGTGGCCAGAGCTTTTCTCCGGCTAACACACGCATGACGGCACGGTCCTGGGATTTCATGAGGCAATGACCCTTTCACACATTCCAGCTCTTAAAGAATCTTATATTTGGATTCTGTTTTTTATTATTGAGCGTGGATTAGCTGGATCATTTGATATCCACAATCACTCAAGTGCACATTCGGATCGGGATAAATCGTCTCAGATTCTGGACAACATATCCTTCACAGGAGTCGATAAGTCAGAAAATGAATAATTTACAATGACTTATCTCGGCGTTTACGAATGGTTAATAAATAAGGCAGCGGTGAATCACTTGTCAATTTCTCATCGTCATTCTGTTAATCCACATAAGCCCCGGATCGTTTCGCCGGGAGTCGACGCAAATTAACGAACTGTTCATAAATTCGGCTCAGCGGGTACAAGTACCATCTCGGAAACTCGGATCGCCCGTCCGGTCACAAACAATCAACAGCCCTGGGGATGACATCGTGAACAAGTCCAGACACTATTTTCATCTCCATCTGGTCTCCGATTCCACCGGTGAAACGCTGATGACCGTTTCCCGCGCGGCAACGGCACAATATGAAAACGTGCAGGAGATCGAGCACGTTTATCCGCTGGTCCGAACGCAAAAGCAGCTCGATCGGATTCTCAGCGAAATCGAGGCCGCGCCCGGTATCGTTCTCTACACGCTGGTCGATACGGAACTGGCCTCGAGACTGGAACGGAGTTGCATGGAACTGGGCATTCCCATCGTCAATATTCTCGCGCCGGTCTTTTCCGTCTTCCAGTCCTATCTGAATGTGACCCAGACCCACCGGATCGGCGGCCAGCACGAACTCGATGCGGAGTATTTCAAGCGCATGGAAGCGCTGAACTACACCATGATGCATGACGACGGACAGATCTGGGAGGATCTGGAATCCGCGGATATCGTCCTGCTCGGGATCTCTAGAACCTCCAAGACGCCAACCTGTATCTATATGGCGAACCGGGGCATCAAGGCGGCGAATGTTCCGCTCATTCCGGATATTTCCCTGCCGCCTGCGGTTACGAACCTCAAAAAACCTTTGATTGTCGGATTGATTGCGTCGGCGGAACGAATCCAGCAAATCCGCAGAAACCGGGTCTTGTCGCTCCATTCGGAAAACTACAACGAGACCTATGTGGACCGAAAGGAAATCGCCCGCGAAATCAATATGACCCGGCGCCTGTGCTCGGAAAACGATTGGCCGTTGATTGATGTCACCCGCCGGTCGATCGAGGAAACCGCCGCGGAGATCATGGGTCTTTTCCGGGAAAAAAAGGCACGCGAGGAAGGTGAAGCCTGATAGGACTTCGTCCAAGAGCAAATTCTCAACTGCCGAAAGGATTGAAATGGCACTCGTTCTGGCAAGCGGCAGCCGTATCCGCGCTGAACTCCTGGAAAATGCCGGTCTTTCGATTGAAGTCGATCCGGCCGATATCGACGAACGTGCCGTCGAGGAACCGTTGCTGAAGGCGGGTTTTTCACCCGAGGATCTGGCTCTCGTCCTGGCGGAGGCCAAGGCAGATAACGTCAGTGAACGCCGCTCGGGCGACCTGGTGATCGGCGCGGATCAGATCCTGGCCTTCGAGGGCGAGCGCCACACCAAACCGGAAAACATGGAAGCCGCCCGCCGTCAGCTTCTTGCCTTTTCCGGCAAGACTCATGAACTTCTCTCAGCCGTTGTCATTTCGAAAGACGGTGAAGCAATCTGGCGCCATGTTTCGACAGCAAGGTTGACGATGCGCGACCTGTCGCCTCCCTTTGTCGGTCACTATCTGGCACAGGTCGGTGACGTCGCGCTCTCCAGCGTCGGCGCCTATCAGCTGGAAGGCCCGGGCGTTCAGCTCTTTGAAAAAATCGAAGGTGACTATTTCACCGTTCTTGGACTGCCCCTACTGCCGCTCCTTGCCGAACTCCGCAAACTGAACGTACTTGAAACATGACCGGAAAAATTAGAGCCGGCGTCACCGGCTGGCCGGTCACCCAGTCCCGCTCGCCGCTGGTTCACGGCTATTGGCTGAAAAAATACGGTATCGACGGGTCCTACGAAAAAATCCCCGTCTCGCCGGAAGACGCCGAGGCGTTTTACGGCAGTCTGGCAACCTCGGGCCTGAAGGGATGCAATGTGACCATCCCCCACAAGGAAACGGCCGCGGCGGCCTGCAATATCCTGGACCAGGCCGCGAAGAAAATGGGGGCGGCCAACACGCTCTGGCTTGATGACGAAAACAGGCTTTGCGGAGCCAACACCGACGGTTTGGGGTTTCTGGGAAATCTGGACCAGATGGCTCCTGGCTGGGACGACAAGCGCGACTGCGCCATTGTCCTGGGCGCCGGTGGCGCGGCTCGCGCGATCGTCTGGGCTTTATCTTCCCGGAACTTCACAGAAGTGCATATCTTCAACCGAACCGTTGAAAAGGCCAATGAAATTGCCGATCAGTTCGGCTCTGCGGTTTATGCGCACTCTTGGGACAAGCTGGGGACATTCCTTGGAAAAACCGATCTACTGATCAATACGACGTCCCTCGGCATGGCTGGAAAGGCCGCGCTTGAAATTGACCTCGGCGATCTGCCGAAAGAAGCGTTGGTGACCGATATCGTCTATGTGCCGCTGATGACCGATCTGCTGAAACAGGCCGCAGCACGAGGAAACCGGACGGTAGACGGTGTGGGCATGCTCCTCCATCAGGCCGTACCGGGTTTCGAAAAATGGTTCGGGGTTCGCCCGGAAGTGGACGACGACCTGCGCCGGCTCGTGCTTGATGATCTGGAGAAAAACGCATGATCAAGCTCGGCCTTACCGGATCCATCGGCATGGGCAAGTCGACCACGGCGAAGATGTTCGCCGCCATGGGTATCCCCTGCCATGATGCGGATGCGATGGTGCACCGCCTTTATGCGGGTCGCGCAGCACCCTTGATCGAGGCCGAATTTCCCGGAACGGTGGTTGACGGCAAGGTCGACCGAACCCTGCTCTCGCCTCATGTCATTGGCAAGCCCGAAGCGATGAGACGCCTGGAGGCGATTGTTCATCCGCTTGTCCATGAGGAAGAAAAGACTTTTCTTCAAAAGGCCGGGGCTGAGGGCAAGCGGATCGTTGTCCTCGATATACCCCTTCTGTTCGAAACCGGCGGTGAGCGCCGGGTCCATGCGTCAGTCGTCGTGACGGCCGATGCTGAAATCCAGAAAGCGCGGGTACTTGCCCGGGACGGTATGACCGAGGATCGGTTCAATGCGATCATCGCAAAACAGATGCCGGATTTGGAAAAACGCCGCAGGGCGCATTTCCTGATCGATACCGGTTTGGGGCTGGAAGCGGCCGAACGCTCGGTGGCTGCGGTGTTGAGAGCTGTTGCCGGGATGGTTTGACCGGCGAACCGGGGGACAAGTGTGTCGGCCCGCTTGCCCCGCATGAAACAATCGGCAGACTGAACCCGGCGAGAAAATTCGAAAAGACCGGAAGACATGCGCGAAATATCCTTCGATACGGAAACGACGGGCCTGAATCCGCGCGGTGGCGACCGTCTGGTGGAAATCGGTGGTGTCGAACTTCTCAACCACGTCCCGACCGGAAATTTCTATCACGTCTACATAAACCCGGAACGGGACATGCCGGTCGAGGCCTTCAACGTTCACGGGCTGTCGGAGGAATTCCTGTCCGACAAGCCGCTGTTTGCCCAGGTCGCGGATGAATTCCTGGAGTTCGTCGGCGATGCGACGCTGGTGATCCACAACGCGGCTTTCGATATGGGCTTCATCAACATGGAGCTGGAGCGCGCGGGCCGCCGTATCATTCCCAATTCCCAGGTGCTCGATACGCTCGATCTTGCCCGGCGCAAGCATCCGGCCGGTCCGAATTCCCTGGATGCTCTGTGTTCACGCTACGGCATCGACAACTCCAGACGAACGAAACACGGCGCACTTCTCGATTCCGAACTGCTGGCGGAAGTCTATATCGAACTGATCGGTGGCAAGCAGGCAGCACTCAGCCTGACGCCGGAAGAGGATCTGTCTGCGGCCAATTCGGGAAACGACTCCTCCGAATTCGGCAGCCTCGGCAGCTTTTCCGCCCGGCAAAGACCCGAGCCGCTCCCGCCCCTGATCCGCGACGAGGAATTCGCTGCCCACAAGGCCTTCATTGAAGGCATGGGCGAAGGCGCCATCTGGAACAAGTACCGCTGAATGAAAAAACCCGCCGGTTTGGCGGGTTTTCTGATTGGAACGGATCCGAATCCGTTCGAGCCTGATGCCGTCAAAGCCCCAATCGGTCAAAGCATGGACGGCAGCACCCGGTCCGGCGGACGGTGACCGTCCATGAAGGTCTTGATGTTGATGATGACCTTCTCACCCATCTCAATACGACCTTCGAGGGTTGCCGACCCCATATGGGGCAACAGCAGGACATTTTCCATCCCGGCAAGCTTCGGATTGACCGCAGGCTCATGTTCGAAAACGTCGAGACCCGCGCCGGCAAGATCGCCGGATTCCAGCATTCGGATCAGGGCGTTTTCGTCAATCACTTCGCCGCGGGCGGTGTTGACCACGTAAGCGCCCTTCTTCATCAGCTTCAGCCGCCGGGCCGACAAAAGATGGAAGGTCGCCGGCGTGTGCGGGCAGTGGATGGAAACCACATCCATGCGCGCCAGCATCTGGTCGAGGCTGTCCCAATAGGTGGCTTCCAGGGCGTCTTCCACGTCTGGAGCGACCCTGCGGCGGTTATGATAGTGGATCGACATGCCGAACGCCTTGGCGCGACGGGCAACCGCCTGGCCGATCCGCCCCATGCCGATGATGCCGAGGCGTTTTCCCCAGATCCGGTGACCGAGCATCCAGGTCGGAGACCATCCCGACCATTCGCCGGATTCGAGTGCCTTGATGCCTGAAGCCAGTCGGCGCGGCACGGCAAGCATCAGTGCCATGGTCATGTCGGCCGTGTCTTCGGTCAACACGCCTGGTGTGTTGGTGACGTTGATGCCCCGGTTGTTGGCGGTCAGCACATCGATATTGTCGACGCCGTTACCGAAGTTCGCGATCAGCCGGAGATTCGGTCCGGCCTGGGACAGAACCGAGGAATCGATCCGGTCGGTAACCGTCGGAACGAGAACATCGGCGGTTTTCACCGCTTCAACGAGTTCGGCCTGACTGAAAGGCCGGTCGTTTTCGTTCAGCCGCGTCTCGAACAATTCGCGCATGCGGGTTTCAACGACATCCGGCAATTTCCGGGTTACGACGACCACAGGCTTCTTTTTCGCCATCCCAAACGCCTTTTGCGTTTCGTTGAGGTCACATTAACCACAACAGTCCAACCTTGACGCAACCGTTTCCTGGAGCGCCCTCCAATACTCCCTTCTCATTACCAGATGGCCCGGCAGAAACAAGTAGACGGAAGCGCGCGGTGTATAGCCTTTCGGGGCATACTGGTTTTTCAGCGCCGTTTTCGCTACAGGTTTTGCATGAAGTCAGGCTCCTTTGAAATTGGACAACCGAATAATATGGCCCGCTTGATGACAAGACGTCAGACCGGACTCCTCACCCTCTTCGCTTTTTTGTTTCTGGCCGTGCTTCCGCTGCAGGTGCTGGCCCAGGCCAGCCAGACCGGCGCGAGCGGATTGACCGTTCCCCGCTTCGTCAGTCTGAAATCGGACCGGGTCAATGTGCGTGTCGGCCCGTCGCGCGAGCACAACATTGCCTGGACCTTCGTTCAGGCCGGCCTGCCGGTCGAGATTATTCAGGAATTCGAGAACTGGCGCCGCATTCGCGACTGGGAAGGCAAGGAAGGCTGGGTGTTTCACTCCCTTTTGTCCGGCCGTCGGACCGCGCTTGTCACGCCCTGGGAAAAAACCGGCCGCACGCCCTTGCGCGCCCGGTCGAAGTCCGATGCGGATATTGTCGCGGAACTGGAACCGAAGGTTTTGACAACGGTCGAGGAATGCGCCGGCGGCTGGTGCAAGGTCAGTGGCGAAGGCTATGAAGGCTGGCTCGATCAGACCCGCCTCTTCGGTGTGTACCCCGATGAAGTCATCGATTGAAGCCGGCATCCAAGCTGAAGCAGAAAGGGCAGCCGAGCGCTTATGTGTGGTTGCAAACAAATCGGCTCTCATGCTCCTTAGTGGAGCGGGAGCGACCTCCCCGGGGCCATTCCTTGCCTACTTCAGGGGATGCAATCAGGGGCTCCCAAACTCGGAAAATTCGCGGCAGGATTAATTCGTGCGACGTCTCGGCGGTTCCGGCATCGTCTTCAAGGCTTGAATGATCTCATTCGTGCCCGCACCTGCCGCGCACATCCCATTGGCCAATTCCGCGAAATCCACCAGATCGTGGTGCCGGGAATCGATCGCTCGCTCAAGTGGAACAAGCCAGGCGACAAGGCCGCGCGCTACAAGCCCTTCATAGTAGAGTTTCTGCGTTGAGAACGGAATGTTCGTTTCGCGGGGATCACCGATGACGAAAATGCGCCGCTTCGGGTCTGCTGGAATCTTGTCAAGCGAGGTGTAAGGATCGAAGCGTGTCAGCGGTTCGCCAGGTTTTGTAAGACCTCTCGCCTCGCGGTAGGCACGGTAGGCGGAGGCTCCCGAGGATATGACCGCACAAAGCAGGTCATTCCGCCGGGCCAGCATTTCCGCGACCAGTGTGCCTCCGCCGCTATGGCCGGCCAGAGCCCATGAGTGGATGCGGTACCGCTTCTTGATACCGTTCAACGCGGCGTTGATGAGCGATGCCTCGATCGGACCTCCTCTGGTGGTGTAGTGTTTTCCCGAGCTTCCATAGGTGCCTGGACGGGCAAGGAAGATCGACGGAACGCCGAAGCGGCCTGAAAGTTTCCGTTCGAGCGCCACCATTTCGGTCGGACCGAATCCTTTTTGCCTCTTGTCTGCGTTGGTTCCCGATGGTCCCAAAACATCGCCGTTCATCCAGATCGCTGCAATCGGATTGGAGCCGGGCGCAGATTTCAAGCCGACGGCGTAATATCTGATACAAGCTGCCCGGCCATCCGCCTCGACCCAAATGGCCGTGTCATTCTTTGCCAGAGCAGCACATTGCGACCGGCTGATTTTTATGCCGTTGACGACAGCGACCGGATCGAACTGTTCTTTTTCGGGAACGGATTGGGCGAAGGAGAGAGCTGGCAGTGCGGAAATGAGAGCAGTTACAAAAATCAGCCTGTTTAATCGCAATCTAAACACCAAGAGTATTCTCATAACGATGCGCCTAACCTGAAGTGGTTGATGCCCGGCATTGTTTGGGCGGATGGCGAAAGCCCAGCGTCCGCGCTCCAAAAGCGGTCAGATAGGTACCTATTAGTTGTGGTTGGTATAAGGTACGGACCCGCCAAATGGGATGCTCGCCAAATTGTTCAGATTGCCGTGGGCCAACTCGACCATTTCCAACGAATTTATTGTTGCGCTTATTGGAAAAGTACCAACTTCAACAACTTCCAACCGCTCGATGATCGCTCGGTCAACATGCGTGGCAACCGTCATATGTGGGCGATATACAATTCCAGGCTTCAATTCGATGCGGTGTAGACCGTCATAAATCTGATTATGCAAGGAGATCAGCGCGTCTCCGCCCTTCCCACAAAGCAGAAGTAACTTGTGCCTGTGTTCAAATGGATCATACGCCAATTCGCTGCTTGTGAACTCGATTGTTAAACGGCGCGCGTTTTCAACCACGCGTTCGCAGAGCGTGAGAATGTCTCTGGGGTTCCGATCTTTCAATCCAAACACCAGCGTTACGTGGGGAGGAACCAGCTTAGCTCGTTCCGGTTCGTGGCGGGATCGAAAGTGGTTAATCTGCCGAGCCGAGTTCGGTTCAAATTCAGGATATGCCAACACATAGATCATCGGACAACATTGGAACGTTTGATCGTATGGTTCAATGACGGCAAAATACACCCATAGCAGGTCAGGAGCTGGACTCGAGGCCGACCGTTGTCGTCTTGCAAGAGACCGGTGTCTTATTCGGTCGTATGTTCCTGTACCTTCAGCTCATCGAGCCGCGGCATGGAAATGATATTGTAGCCGCTGTCGACGAAATGCACTTCGCCGGTTACGCCGCCAGAAAGGTCTGACAGAAGGTAGAGCCCGGTTCCGCCGATTTCCTCCAGAGAAACCGTCCGGCCCAGCGGTGAATTGCGCTTCTGGTAGCTGAACATCAGCCGAGCGTCGGAGACGCCGGAACCGGCAAGAGTCCGAACCGGACCTGCCGAAATCGCGTTCACGCGGATGTTCTGCTCGCCGTAGTCCATTGCCAGATAGCGCACGGACGATTCGAGCGCCGCCTTGGCAACGCCCATGACGTTGTAGTTCGGCATGACCCGCGTCGACCCGCCATAGGTCAGCGTGATCATCGATCCGCCGTTCGGCATAAGGGTTGCGGCCCGTTTCGCGATCTCGGTGAAGGAGAAGCAGGAAATCAGCATGGTCCGGGTGAAATTTTCCCGGGAGGTGTCTGAATATTTTCCGCGCAGCTCCGTCTTGTCGGAAAAGGCGATGGCATGAACGAGAAAATCGATCGTGCCCCATTTTTCCTTCAATGTGTCGAAAACGGCATCGACGGAGGTGATGTCTTCCACGTCGCACGGCAGAAGGGTATCGGCACCGATCGATTCGGCCAGTGGCCTTGTCCGCCGTCCAAAGGCGTCGCCCTGATAGGTGAACGCCAGTTCCGCGCCGTGTTCCGACAGCGTTTTGGCAATGCCCCATGCAATGGAGTGATCGTTGGCCACGCCCATGACGAGGCCGCGCTTGCCCTTCATCAAACCCGACATTCAGGGCTCCTCACCCGTGATAACGCGACAGGGCGAGAGAGGCGTTGGTACCCCCGAAGCCGAAGCTGTTGGAGAGCACGGTGTCCAGCCCGGCATTATCGACCCGCTCGGTGACGATTTCGTCCTTATGCAGAGCCGGGTCGAGTTCGGTGATATTCGCCGAAGCCGTAATGAAGTCGTTCTGGAGCATCAACATGCAGTAGATGGCTTCCTGCACGCCGGTGGCGCCCAGGCTATGCCCGGTCAGGGATTTCGTCGACGAGGCCGGCGGCTGGTTGTCGCCGAACACGCGGCGGATCGCTTCAATCTCGCCGATGTCGCCAACCTGAGTCGACGTGCCGTGTGTGTTGATGTAATCGACCTTGCGGTCGCCGAGCGTGGAGATTGCCAGCTCCATGCAGCGCTCGCCGCCTTCACCGGACGGTGCGACCATGTCATAGCCGTCGGAATTGGCGGCATAGCCTGTCACTTCCGCATAGATCTTGGCACCGCGAGCCTTGGCGTGTTCCAGTTCTTCCAGAACCACGACACCGCCACCGCCGGCGATGACGAAGCCGTCGCGGGTCGTATCATAGGGCCGTGATGCGGTGGACGGCGTGTCGTTGTACTTGGAGGACATGGCGCCCATGGCGTCGAACAGGCAGGACAGCGTCCAGTCCAGTTCCTCGCCGCCGCCCGCGAACATGACGTCCTGCTTGCCCCACTGAATCTGTTCCGTTGCCGCGCCGATACAATGCGCCGACGTGGAACAGGCAGAGGTGATCGAATAGTTGATCCCCTTGATCTTGAAGGGGGTGGCCA
Source organism: uncultured Roseibium sp. (assembly GCF_963675985.1). Taxonomy (NCBI): domain Bacteria; kingdom Pseudomonadati; phylum Pseudomonadota; class Alphaproteobacteria; order Hyphomicrobiales; family Stappiaceae; genus Roseibium; species uncultured Roseibium sp. Next base: position 1,252,043 of record NZ_OY780957.1, read on the forward strand.
GGCAGGCGGAATTGGTCGAGCTCATGCCGCGCGTGACCATGAACGGCCCCATGCGCTTTGGCGAACCTTTTTCCAGAACGATCTGATGGGCCTGGAACAGGTTCTTGGTGGACGGACCGCCGGAGCCCATGATCAGGCCGGTCTTCGGATTGGAAACGTCGGTTTCCTCCAGCCCGCTGTCGGCGATCGCCTGCTGCATGGCAATGAAGTTATAGGCAGCGCCGTCGCCCATGAAGCGAAGCTGGCGCTTGTCGACCAGGGAGGGAATGTCGACGTTCGGCATTCCGTGAACCTGGCTTCTGAAACCGTGTTCGGCATAGTCGGGCGCAAAGACAATCCCGGATTTGCCTTGCTTAAGGCTTTCCAGAACTTCCTGGGTGTTGGCGCCGATTGACGACACGATCCCCATTCCGGTGACGACTACCCGCCTCATTACGGTCTCCTGTTCACTCTGTAGCCGGTTCGGCGTGCACGGGCCGTCCGGTTTATCAATTTTTGAAATCAGGCCCGGCATCGGCCGGATGCCAGGCATTCAGGTGCCTGAACGCCTTATCGGCGAACCGGATCAGGTTTGAGCAAGGCCGACCCGGAGATCTTTCGCCTGGTAGATCTGCTTGCCATCGGCCTTGAGCCAACCGTCGGCAATGCCCAGGACCAGACGGCCTTTCATAACGCGTTTGAAGTCGATGCCGTATTCGACCAGTTTGACGTCCGGTGTCACCATGCCCTTGAATTTCACTTCACCGGTGGACAGCGCCATGCCTTTGCCTGGCAGGCCGAGCCAACCAAGGAAAAAGCCGGTCAGCTGCCACATCGCATCCAGGCCAAGACATCCCGGCATGACCGGATTGCCCTGGAAATGGCAGGGGAAGAACCAGAGGTCCGGCTTGATGTCGAACTCGGCACGAATGAATCCCTTGTCGAATTCGCCGCCGGTTTCGGAAATTTCCGTGATCCGGTCGAACATGAGCATGGGCGGCAGCGGCAGTTGTGCGTTGCCTTGTCCGAAAAGCTCACCGCGTCCACAGGTGAGAAGATCTTCGTAATCGTAGCTGGAGCGCCGCTCGGTCATTCAGGGTCCGTTTATGTGCTTTGCGTCTGGCTCTCGCCGAAGGGTCAGGCCAGAGGTCGGTTTTCATTTTGCTATTCGGCGCCTTCCTAACACAGGGTTACCTGCTCTGGAAGTCCACGAAGGCGGTTAGCTTTCGCAGTTTGCGTCAGTTTTTTCACAATGCCTGCGTCAAATTGACAAAGCTGTCCAGGGAAGTCTGTTTTCATCTTTCAAGGAAAAACTTGCGTCTTTGTGCCAAGAAATGGCAGAAAAGGGGCAATGGCGGTTTGATTTTACCTGAAAGAGCCACGTGGCGCGCACTTTGTAAGCCCTTTCAGGTTATCATCCCGGAGGACGAGGAAGACAGGACTAAAGACGCGGAAATGAAAGACATTACGCCGATTCACCACACCGATACGGATGTCTCCGATGTATTGCGCCGCGCGGGCCTTCGCCCGACACGCCAGCGTGTATCGCTTGCCGAGATCCTTTTTTCCAAAGGCGACCGGCATGTTTCCGCCGAACTGCTTCATGAGGAAGCCGTGGCCGTCAGCGTCCCGGTTTCTCTTGCGACCGTCTACAACACCCTGCATCAGTTCACCGAAGCGGGCCTTCTGCGCGAAGTGGCGATCGAGGGTACGAAAACCTATTTCGACACCAATGTCTCCGATCACCACCATTTCTTCATCGAAGGTGAAAACGAGGTGTTCGACATTCCCGGAGAAGGTGTCGGTATCGGTTCTATTCCGCAAGCGCCGGAAGGTATGGAAATCGTCCGCGTCGACGTGGTCGTCCGCCTGCGCCCGAAGCGCTGATTTCGGCCCTCCGCATTGCCGGTATTCTCTGACGTCGCGCCATCGCTCGTCGCGCTTCGCTCCTGTCGGAACCTCGCATAAGCCCGGGCAGCTCTTCGCCTGGCGAACCTTGAGGGTTCGATCTTTCTCGCCAACGCCGCTTTTTCAGGACTCGGCGGCTTTCTGCCGTTCGATCAGCGCTCTGGTTCTGAGCGCGATTTCCGGAATGGAATCCAGGGGTTCCTTTTCCGGACTCTTGCACAGATCGTAGATGACGCAGCGCCGGCATTCCGGCTTGCGCGCCTTGCAGATATAGCGCCCGTGCAGGATCAGCCAGTGATGGGCATGACGGCCGAATTCCGCCGGAACCGCCTTTTCCATCGCCTTTTCAACATCAAAGGGGGTCTTTCCCGGCGCGATGCCGATCCGGTTGCCGAGCCGGAACAGGTGGGTATCGACGGCAATGGTCGGATGTCCGAAAAAGATATTGAGCACCACGTTGGCGGTCTTTCGGCCGACGCCGGGCAGCTTTTCAAGCGCCTCCCGGTCTTCCGGAACCTCGCCGCCGTGATCGCGGATCAGTTGTTCCGACAGCAGAATGACGTTCTTCGCCTTTGTTTTGAAAAGGCCGATGGTGCGGATTTCCTCCCGCACCTTGTCCTCGCCGAGCGCAAGCATTTTTTCAGGCGTGTCGGCGATCTGGAACAGGTGTTTGGTTGCCCGGTTGACGCCGACATCGGTCGCCTGCGCGGACAAGACGACGGCGACCAGAAGCGTATAGGCGTTCACGTAATCGAGTTCCCCTTCCGGCTCCGGATTGTCTGCATGGAACCGTTCGAAGATCGCGTAGGTTTCCGCCTTCGTGTAGCGGGATTTTTTCAGCACGCGGCCCGGGTTTGCCACCGAGGGCGTCTTGTGCTTTGTTTTCGTCGCCTTTTTGCGCGGGGCGGGGGTCTTTGCTTCTGCCATGCTCTCTCTATAATCATGCCTCATGAACGATCACAATCCGAAACACGAGCAACAGGCGTATGAGACCGGGGATGAAGCCCCGTTTTTTTCTGCGGTCCTGACACCCTATCGGTCCCTGGGTCCGAACGGTTTCCTGTTGCTGATGCTCTTTGTTGGGGGCGTCAGCTTCGTTTCGGGGCTGGCGTTCCTGTTGATGGGGGCCTGGCCGGTGTTCGGGTTTTTCGGCCTGGACGCGCTTCTGATCTGGCTGGCCTTCCACCTGAACTACGCCTCCGCACGGGCCTATGAGGAAGTGATCGTTTCACGTACGGAAATCATCATCCGCAAGGTGGGTCCGGGAAAACGCCACCAGGAATACCGCTTCAATCCCTTTTGGGTCCGCCTGTCGATCACGAAGCTCGAGGACGAGGGCGTGACCAAGCTGTCCCTGACCTCGCGCGGCAAGAACGTCGATCTCGGAAACTTCCTCAATCCGGATGACCGCACCAGCTTCGCCGGCGCCATGGCGAATGCGCTGGCAACCGCCAAGGCGGGTGGGATCTAATCCTCAACTTTAGATTTTATCTTGCGTGCAGATTTTTTTTGCGTCGCAATATCGGCTGTCCGATGAGCGGGCGTATTATTCACGTCAGTTTCAGAGAAGGATCTGCCCCATGCCGTCTTTCAAGCTTCCTCTGTCCGGTGATGTGCTGCAGTCGATCAATCCCTGGTCCGACATGTTCAAGGCTTGCGGCAGCCAGTTCGGCCTGATCAACATCAATCTGGGCCGGTCGTCCGCGCCGGAAGTCGAGCGGGACATTCTGACCGAAGTCGGCAGCTACGGTCGCCAGATCGGCCGCATCGGTGAAGCACTCGAGGTCCTGATCGATCACCTGGACCTCAAGAGCCTGAACCCAAAGGAAAAAGCCGCCCTTCTCGCCTTCAAGGCCATGCAGGGCGAAATCGCCGAGATCAAGAGCTATTACAAAAAGGCCGATACCGCTGCCTGAGATACGAATCGGCAGTTCATGTCTTCAAGGATTTGAGCCTGTAGAGCGCGTCCAGCGCCTCCCGCGGTGTCATGTCGTCCGGGTTCAGGTCTTCGAGAGCCTCTGCAAGGGGATCGGGCCCGGCTTCTGAAAAACCGGCGCTGGGCGCCGGCGCCGGTATGGCGGCAAAAAGCGGCAATTCGTCGATCAGCGCTTCGGCGGGTGACCGCCGGTCCTGTTCCTCCAGCTGGCTCAGGACCTGTTGGGACCGTTGGACGACGCTTGCCGGCAGACCTGCGAGCTTGGCGACCTGGATGCCGTAGGACCGGTCGGCGGCACCTGGCACGATTTCGTGCAGGAAGACGACATCGCCGTTCCATTCCTTCACCTGCACCGTTGCGTTCGACAGCCGGTCGAGTTTGGCAGAGAGCGCGGTCAGTTCATGGTAGTGGGTGGCGAACAGGGCGCGGGATCTGTTGACCTCGTGCAGATGCTCGATGGTCGCCCAGGCAATGGAAAGCCCGTCAAAAGTGGCGGTACCGCGGCCGATTTCGTCCAGGATGACCAGCGATCGATCACCGGCCTGATTGAGGATGGCCGCCGTTTCCACCATTTCCACCATGAAGGTGGAGCGCCCGCGCGCCAGATCGTCTGCCGCGCCCACACGGGAGAACAGCCGATCGACCACGCCGATATGGGCGTTCGCGGCGGGAACGAAGGCGCCCATCTGGGCGAGGACGGCGATCAGGGCATTCTGGCGCAGGAAGGTCGATTTACCGGCCATGTTCGGTCCGGTGATCAGCCAGATCCGGCCGGTCTTGTCCTTGCCTTCCGGTCCGAGATGGGCATCGTTGGCAACGAAACTGTCGCCACCGGCGGTTTTCAGGGCCTGTTCGACCACCGGATGGCGGCCGCCGGAAATATCGAAGGCGCGCGTGTCGTCCACGACCGGGCGCACGTAAGTCTCTTCCTGGGCGAGCTTCGCCAGAGCGGCGGAGACGTCCAGGATCGACAGGCCGTGCGCCGCCGCCTTGATGGCGTCGCCGCTTGCAACGATCTCCGCCGTCAGCCGGTCGAAGATTTCCAGTTCGATGGCAAGGGACCGCTCTCCGGCGCTTGCGATCTTGGATTCCAGATCCGCAAGTTCCGTCGTGGTGAAACGCATGGCGCCGGCCATGGTCTGGCGGTGAATGAACCGGCCCGGATCCGCGGTCAGCTTTTCCGTCTGGGCGGTCGGAGCCTCGATGAACCAGCCCAGCACGTTATTGTGCTTGATCTTCAGTGAGCGCAGGCCGAGCTCTTCCGCGTAGTCGGCCTGAAGCTTGGCGATCACCTTGCGGGATTCGTCGCGCAGCGCACGCAATTCGTCGAGGGTTTCGTCGTAACCGGTGGCGACGAAATTGCCGTCGCGCTTCATCAGCGGCGGTTCTTCCTTGATCGCACGGGTCAGTTTCTCGCCCAGGTCGTGTGGGGCCTGTTCGAGGCTGGCGCGGGCCGCCGCGATTTCCCCGGGAACGGTCGCGGCCATACTGATCTGGTCGATCACCTGGCTTGCCGCCTGCATGCCCTGCGCAACGGCGAGGATATCCCGCGGACCGCCCCGCTGGAGCGCAATCCGGGACAGCGCGCGCGCCATGTCCGGCGCACCCTTCAGGGTCCGGCGGAGGGCTTCCCGCATCATTTCGTTTTCCAGGAAGAACGCGACGGAATCGTGCCGCCTGGAAATCTCGTCGGGATTGACCAGCGGTCCGGCGAGACGGCTTGCCAGAAGTCGCGAGCCGCCGCCGGTGACGGTCCGGTCGATGGTGGCAAGCAGGCTGCCCTGTTTTTCGCCGCCGAGCGTTCGGGTCAGTTCCAGGTTGGCGCGGGTCGCCGGATCGATCAGCATGCGTCCCGCACCCGCTTCCCGCGTCGGCGGATCGAGCGGCGGGCGTTCGCCAAGCTGGGTCTTTTCCACGTAAGCGAGAATACCGGCGGCGGCCGACAGCTCGGAGCGCGAGAACGTGCCGAAACCGTCGAGCGTCTTCACCCCGAAATAATGCGCCAGCCGGTCGGTGGCCGTGGAACTGTCAAAGAAGGCCCGCGGCACCGGTGACAAAGCGGCGCCCGACTGCTCGGCCACCTGTCGGACCTCGGATTCCTGCAGGAGATTATCGGGCAGGATCAGCTCGCGCGGTGAAATCTGGGCGAGATCGGCGGCAAGACGCTGGTCGTCGGTTTCCGACACCTGGAACGAGCCGGTCGACATGTCGATCCAGGCAAGACCATAAACCGCATCGCCGGTCAGCGATCCGCCCCGGAGCCGGGACATGGCGGCCAGGAAATTGTTGGAAGACGAATCGAGCAGCCGTTCCTCGGTGAGGGTTCCCGGCGTCACCAGCCGGATCACGTCCCGGCGCACCACGGATTTCGAGCCGCGCTTCTTGGCTTCGGCAGGGTCTTCCGTCTGTTCGCACACCGCGACCCGGTGACCACGGGCGATCAGTTTCTGCAGATAGTCGTCGGCCGCATGGACCGGCACGCCGCACATGGGGATGTCCTCGCCCAGATGCTTTCCGCGCTTGGTCAGCGTGATTCCCAGGGTCTGCGAAGCGACCTCCGCATCTTCGAAAAACAGCTCGTAGAAATCGCCCATCCGGTAGAACAGCAGGCTGTCCGGATTGGCGGCTTTGATTTCCATGAACTGTGCCATCATCGGTGTGACGCGATGATCGGCGGGCTCGATTTTCGCAAGGGCTTCTTTCGACATGCGGCGAAGTTAGCAAACCCTTTTGCGGCTTTCACAATTGCTATGCCTTTTGATGGTCTTGAGCCGGTAATTTTCAGGGGATAAGGTCGCTGTCCCGCCAGGCCAGCAATGCGATAGAAAAATCGCCATCAGAGGAAACGCCGAAATCATGCCCGCCACAGACAAGACATCCAGGACCGGCCTCAGTTTTACTGAACAGGAAGCGCTGCAATTCCATCAGGAGGGGCGCCCGGGCAAACTGGAAATCACACCCACCAAGCCGATGGCGACTCAAAGGGACCTGTCGCTGGCCTATTCTCCGGGGGTGGCGGTCCCGGTGTTGGCGATTGCGGAAGATCCGAGCCGGGCTTTCGACTACACGACACGCGGCAACATGGTCGCCGTCATCACCAACGGATCGGCAATTCTCGGCCTGGGCAATCTGGGCGCGCTGGCGTCCAAACCGGTCATGGAGGGCAAGGCGGTACTCTTCAAGCGGTTCGCGGATATCGATTCCATCGATCTGGAAGTCGACACCCAGGATGTCGACGCATTCATCAATTCGGTCCGGTATCTTGGCCCGTCCTTCGGCGGCATCAACCTTGAAGACATCAAGGCGCCCGACTGTTTCATCATCGAGCAGCAGTTGCGCGAGATGATGGACATTCCCGTCTTTCACGACGATCAGCACGGCACGGCGATCATCGCGGCCGCCGGCCTGATCAACGCGCTTCATCTGACCGGTCGGGAGATGAAGGACACGAAAGTGGTCTGCAACGGCGCAGGAGCGGCCGGCATTGCCTGCATCGAACTGGTCAAGGCCATGGGTATCCCGCACAACAACGTCATTCTGTGCGACACCAAGGGTGCGATCTACAAAGGCCGCACCGAGGGCATGAACCAGTGGAAGTCCGCCCATGCGGTGGAGACCGATGCCCGTTCCCTTTATGATGCGATCAAGGGTGCCGATGTGTTCCTCGGCGTGTCGGCCAAGGGTGCGCTGACGCCGGACATGCTGCGCGCCATGGCGCCGAACCCGATTATTTTCGCCATGGCCAATCCGGATCCGGAAATCACGCCGGAGGAAGCGGCCGAAGTGCGCGACGATGCCATTGTCGCCACCGGCCGGTCCGATTATCCGAATCAGGTCAACAACGTCCTTGGTTTTCCTTACATCTTCCGTGGTGCGCTCGATGTTCAGGCGACCACCATCAACGATGAGATGAAGGTCGCCTGTGCCCATGCGCTGGCCGAACTGGCACGCGAGGAAGTGCCGGACGAGGTTGCCGCCGCCTACCGGGGCAACCGGCCGAAATTCGGCCCGGAATACATCATTCCGGTTCCCTTCGACCCGCGGTTGATTTCCGCAATCGCGCCGGCTGTGGCCCAGGCCGCGATGGATTCCGGCGTCGCCCGTCGGCCGATCGTCGATATGGATCGCTATCGCGAAGAGCTCTCTGCCCGGCGCGATCCGGTTGCCGGCACCTTGCAGCGGATCTTCTCCAAGGTCCGCCAGATGCCGAAGAAGGTGGTCTTTGCCGAAGGCGAGGAAGAGCCTGTCATCCGCGCGGCCACGAGCTTCGTGGCTCAGGGACTGGGTGAGGCGATCCTGATCGGCCGCGAGGACGAGATCAAGCAGATGGCTCAGAGCGCCGGCATCGATATCAACCGCCCCGGCATCACTTTGCAGAACGCGCGGGTTTCCGATCGTAACAAGGACTACGCCCAGTTCCTCTACGGCCGCCTGCAGCGGAAAGGCTACCTGCAGCGCGATTGCCAGCGCCTGGTCAACAACGACCGCAACTATTTCGGCGCGATCATGGTCGCCCGCGGCGACGCCGACGCCATGGTCACGGGCCTGACCCGGAATTATTCGGTTGCTCTCGACACGGTGCGCACCTGTCTCGACGTCAAGCCGGGCCACCGGGTGATCGGCGTTTCGCTGTGCCTGGCGCGCGGCCGGACGGTCCTGATTGCCGATACGGCGGTGATCGACATGCCGAATTCGGAAGAACTGGCGGATATCGCGGAAGAAGCAGCCCATGTGGCCCGCAAGCTCGGTTACGAGCCCCGCGTCGCCATGCTCGCCTATTCCACCTTCGGCCATCCGCGCGGCGAACGGTCCGAGCGGGTTCAGGAAGCGGTCAAGATCCTCGACCGGCGCCGGGTGGATTTTGAATATGACGGCGAAATGGCCGCCGATATCGCGCTCAACATGGACAAGATGGGCGCCTATCCGTTCTGCCGCCTCACCGGTCCGGCGAACGTTCTGGTCATGCCGGCATTCCACTCCGCGTCGATTTCGACCAAGATGCTGCAGGAACTGGGTGGCTCGACCGTGATCGGACCGCTGCTCGTCGGCCTCGACAAGCCGGTCCAGATCGTGCCGATGGGGGCGAAGGACAGCGACATCGTCAACATGGCGGCCATTGCGGCCTTCAACGTGACTTGAAAGCTGATCAATCATGAGTAAAACAAAGAAAAGCTGTTTTGTAATCTCTCCTATTGGCGAGGAAGGCTCAGACACTCGCAAAAGATCTGACCAAGTACTAAATCATATTATTAAGCCGGTAGCTTTAGAGTGCGATTATATCGCGGTAAGGGCAGATGAGATAGACAAGCCAGGTCTCATTACAAGTCAAGTGATACAAAGAGTTGTTTCAGATGACTTGGTAATTGCTGATCTAACAGAAACAAATCCAAATGTATTTTATGAACTAGCAGTTAGACATGCCTTCAAAAAACCATTTGTTCAAATAATAAAGAAAGGAGAAAGAATACCCTTCGATGTAGCGGGAACCAGAACTATATATTTCGATCACAAAGATTTGGATAGTGTCCAAGAAACCAAAGAAGCTATCAAAAGACAGATCTTGGAAATCGAAAAGGGCGGAGAAGTTGAAACACCAATTTCTGTTTCTGAAGAGCTCCAGAGTTTAAGGCAGAGCGATAATCCAGAAGATCGAGGTCGCGCTGAAATTATTGGCGAGATGTCTCAACTCCGTTCTGTTCTTTCGAACATTCAGGAAATGATTGTAGAGGACAAGAGCCGTAGTAAAAATAGGGAAAGTGAAGTAGATTTTGAATTATCTAGAAGAAATTATTCAAGAATACAATTTAGAAAAACTCGAAATCTAATTGAAGAAATTAGGAGAATGGAAAATAAAAGTCTCGGATTTATTATTATTTGCAGCGCATTAATTAATACTCATCCGTGGGTTTTTAACTTAGCAGAACAGTTGAACTTTGCAATTATTAATAGAAATAGCAAGTATGCATCTGATATTTTTAATGCGCTTAATTTATATATTCTTAATAACGCTAGTAAAAACGAAGAAGAATCTTTTCATACCTTCCATATGATAAGTAATTATCTCACAAATGACGTATTAGATTATGCTAGGTCCGTTGGCGTTGGAATTGATGATGAAATACCATTTTGATCTTTTTACAAAGCCTTGACCAAAGTATATATCAGCACCACGCTTATGGCTCGATAAAACAGTGAACGACTCTATGATAAAGATCTGCGGCCTCTCGACCCAGGAGACAATGCAGGCAGCTCTGGATGCCGGTGCGGATATGGTCGGTCTGGTGTTTTTTCCCAAAAGCCCGCGTCATGTGCCGCTATCGGCTGCCTGCAAGCTGGCGGACATGGCCCGTGGCAAGGCGGAGATCGTGGCCCTCACGGTCAATATGGATCTGGACGGACTGTCGCGTATCAACGAACTGGTGAACCCGGACTGGTTTCAGTTTCACGGGGCGGAAACGCCGGAAGCCTGCGCGGCTGCAAAGGTCATGTTCCAGAAGAAAATCATGAAGGCCGTGCCGGTTTCCGAACGGGCCGATCTGGAGCAGGCTCAGTTCTACGCGATCGTCGCCGACCGTATCCTGTTCGATGCCAAACCGCCGAAAGACTCCGATCTGCCGGGCGGAAACGGCGTTTCCTTCGACTGGACGTTGCTCAAGGACCTTGACCTTGCCAAGCCCTTCATGCTTTCGGGGGGACTGGACGCTTCCAATGTGGCCGAGGCGATCGAAAAAAGCGGTGCGACCGCTGTCGATGTGTCCTCCGGCGTCGAGCGGGAAAAAGGCGTCAAGGATTGTGATCTTATCCGCGCATTCGTGGCAGCCGCCCGGGGCGCAACAGTGGCAGGGGAGTAACTTGCGTTGACCACGATGGCAAACAGCATGCGCAACGGACCGGACGAGCGCGGCCATTTCGGCATTTTCGGCGGCCGCTATGTTGCCGAGACCCTGATGCCGCTGATCCTCGACCTTGAAAAGGCCTATGAGGACGCCAAGAACGACCCGGCCTATGCGGCGGAGATCGAGGATCTCAACACCCATTACACCGGCCGGCCGTCGCCGCTTTATTTCGCCGAGCGCCTGACCGAGCACCTGGGCGGCGCGAAGATCTACTTCAAGCGCGACGAGCTGAACCACACCGGCTCGCACAAGATCAACAACTGCCTGGGCCAGATTCTTCTCGCCAAGCGCATGGGCAAGACCCGGATCATCGCCGAAACCGGCGCCGGCCAGCACGGTGTGGCAACGGCCACGGTCTGCGCCCGCTTCGGTCTGCCCTGCGTGGTCTACATGGGCAAGACCGACGTGGAACGGCAGAAGCCAAACGTGTTCCGGATGAAGCTGCTCGGTGCCGAGATCGTTCCGGTCACCGCCGGCGCCGGTACGCTTAAAGACGCCATGAACGAGGCGCTGCGCGACTGGGTCACCAATGTGGACAGCACCTATTACCTGATCGGCACCGCGGCGGGCCCGCATCCCTATCCGGAAATGGTGCGCGATTTCCAGTCGATGATCGGCAAGGAAACCCGCGAACAGATGATGGCGGCCGAAGGCCGGCTTCCCGATGCCCTGGTGGCCGCCGTCGGCGGCGGTTCCAACGCAATCGGCCTGTTTCATCCCTTCCTCGACGATCCCGAAATCAAGATGTATGGGGTCGAAGCCGGCGGCCGAGGCCTGGAGGGCGAGGAACACTGCGCCTCGCTGACAGCCGGAAAGCCGGGCGTTCTGCATGGCAACCGCACCTATCTGCTTCAGGACGATGACGGCCAGATCCTCGAAGGCCATTCGATTTCCGCTGGCCTCGATTATCCGGGTATCGGACCGGAGCATTCCTGGCTCAAGGAAAGCGGCCGCGTGACCTATGTTCCCGCCATGGACGACGAGGCGCTGGAAGCGTTCCAGCTGCTGACCAAGGTCGAGGGCATCATTCCGGCGCTCGAGCCCGCCCATGCGCTGGCCCACGTCATCAAGCTGGCGCCGCAAATGGACAAGGACCAGATCATCGTCATGAACCTGTGCGGCCGGGGCGACAAGGACGTCTTCGCCGTCGGTAACATGCTCGGCTACGATCTCTGATCTGAAGTCTTTCTCGAAAAAAAGCTGTGCGGCCGCATTAGCGGTCGCGCAAGAACCGTTGTGCTCGAGCGGGAAAAGTCCTGAAATTCAGCGCGACCCGAACCTGGATTCAGACAGGGCCGGGTCGGAAATCAACGGCGTCGGCGCCGTCTGATCGGTCGTGAAGCAAGCGCCTCTTCCAGAAAAAGCTGTCTGCCACGCGCGTCCAGGCTTTCTGCCTGTCCGGATGCTCCATCGGTCTTGCGAACGTCGGGTCTTTCATCCCGAGTCGGACTGGACTGCGGACCGATATGCAGGTGTTTCATTGTGCGCCAGAACCTGGATGACAACGGTTCCGCTGGAGCCTCGAAGAGCGAACGGGCCATTTCCTACCTCATTATTGTATTTGTTGCGGCAAAAAGTGCACTGAGTGCTACATAGCAATACACTCACCGCTCTGCAAGTCATGGTGTGCATTCCAGTTATGCAATTTCTATCGAGCTCTGCCTATTTCGGCATCAGATGAGCCGGATAGCCATTCCAAAGCTGCAGAGCTGTGTCCCGTTCTTGTATGTTGCAGTGCAAAATATCCGGCCTATCTTACTGACATAACAAGAAAGCAGCGCACCATTTCGGTTCGACGCGCTTCAGCCCCGACCATCAAAAGGAACAGCAAAATGGCCGCTACGACATCTTCTTCTGTAATGGAACATGCTTCCCATGCCTTTTCCGCCACCGGAAAGGGGATCCTTGCTTTTTTTGAGGAGTTCGGCCGGGCCCGTGCCGCACGGGCGCTTTACACCGAACTCTCCGCAATGAGCGATGCCGAACTCGACTCCCTGGGTCTGGTTCGCAGCGATATTTCCCGCAAGGTCTACGCCAAGGTTTACGACCGCCGTTAAGCTTGATCGTTTAACGGTCGGTAATGGTGCGCGCGATTTCGCGCGCCTATCCGCAAAGGCGGATTGACAGGGGGCAATGCAGCCCCCTACACCCTTCCGGGATTGAAGTCCGGCCGAAGATTGCCGGACTTCCCTGTCGAGTAGGGTAAAGACGCATGACGGAAACGCGTATCGATCGCCGGTTCAAGGCTTGTGCCGAAAAGGGCCGTCCGGCTCTGGTGACCTTCATTACTGCGGGCGATCCGGATCTGGAAACATCCCAGGCGATCCTGGAAGCCCTGCCCGCTGCCGGTGCCGATGTCATCGAACTCGGCATGCCGTTTTCCGATCCCATGGCAGAAGGTGTTCCGATCCAGCTGGCCACCCAGCGCGCCCTCAAGGCGGGTCAGACCATGAACAAGACCCTGCAGATGGTCCGCGATTTTCGCAAGAAAGATCAGGATACGCCGATCGTGCTGATGGGCTACTACAATCCGATCTATGTCCGTGATCCGAAAAATTTCGTCATCGAGGCCAAGGACGCCGGCGTCGACGGTCTGATCATCGTCGATATTCCACCGGAAGCCGATGACGAACTCTGCCTTCCGGCTCTGGAGGCAGGCCTCAATTTTATCCGTCTGGCGACGCCGACGACCGATGACAAGCGCCTTCCGGCCGTTCTCGCCAATACCTCCGGCTTCGTCTATTACGTCTCGATCACCGGCATCACCGGGTCCGCAAGCCCCGACGCCAACCGGGTTTCGGCTGCGGTTAACCGGATCAAGGGCCATACGGACCTGCCGGTCGCAGTCGGTTTCGGAGTGAAGACCGCCGACCAGGCTGCGGAAATCGGCAAGAATTCCGATGGTGTCGTGGTCGGGTCGGTCCTGGTGACGGCCATCAGGGACAGCCTCAATAATGCCGGAATGGCAACCGATAAGACCGTTTCTGCGGTGACCGATCTCGTCGCCGACCTCGCCAGCGGCGTTGCGCGTGCACGATCGGCATAAAGCCGTTAGGATGCATGCAGCAGACCGTCATCGTACCGGGTAACAGTTTTAAAAACGGATACGCCTCTCGTGAATTGGATCAATTCTCTCGTCCGGCCTAAAATACGCGATCTCCTGAAGAAGCGCGAAGTACCGGAGAATCTCTGGATCAAATGCCCGGAAACGGGCGAGATGGTGTTTCACCGGGATCTGGAGGCGAACCTGTGGGTGGTGCCGAATTCCGGTCATCACATGCGTATGCCTGCGGTGAAGCGGCTGGAAACCCTCTTCGACGGCGGCGCCTACGAGACGGTGGAAACGCCGGAAGCCCAGGCGGATCCTTTGAAGTTCCGTGATACCAAGAAATATGTCGATCGGCTGAAGGATTACCGGAGCAAGACCGGTGAGACCGACGCCGTGCGGGTTGCCCGGGGCAAGGTGAATGGCGCGCCCCTGACGGCTGCGGTTCAGGATTTCGCCTTCATGGGCGGATCGCTCGGCATGGCAGCCGGCGAAGCGATCCTGACAGGCATGCAAACCGCGGTAACCCATCATACGCCCTTCGTGCTGTTCGCAGCATCCGGCGGTGCACGCATGCAGGAAGGTATCCTGTCGCTGATGCAGATGCCGCGGACCACAGTCGGTGTCCAGATGCTGCGCGAGGCTGGCCTGCCCTATATCGTCGTGCTGACCAATCCGACCACCGGCGGCGTCTCGGCCTCTTATGCCATGCTGGGCGATGTCCACATTGCCGAACCCGGAGCCCAGATCGGTTTTGCAGGACGGCGCGTGATCGAACAGACCATCCGCGAAAAGCTGCCGGATGGTTTCCAGAGTGCCGAGTACCTGCTTGAGCACGGCATGGTCGACATGGTCGTCAAGCGTCACGACCTCAAGAATACCATTGCCCGCATTTGCGATATCCTGATGAAGCGCAAGATCGAGGTTCCGTCACTGACGCCTCCCGAACCAGCGGGCGACACTGTCGAGACGGAAAACGCCGAAACAGATCAGAAGGCCGCCGCCGGCTGACGGGCTGGACCCGCCGGTCAATACGCCAGCATGTGTTCAAAAAACGACAAACACAGGCCTGTTCGGGCTCTGAGGGGTTGTTTATGTACGCATGACTTCTTATTCCGGAAGTTGACCAGCAAGCATTCTCCGGCCTGGGGATTTGATCCGGGAGGGAAATTTGGACCAAATCACAGCGATCCTTGACCGCCTCCTGGCGCTTCACCCCAAGGAAATCGATCTGTCCCTCGGCAGGATGCACCGCCTCCTGAAGACACTGGGCTCTCCGGAAAAGCGCCTGCCTCCGACGATTCACATTGCCGGAACCAACGGCAAGGGGTCGGTGACCGCGACGCTGCGCGCCATTCTGGAAGCGGACGGAAAGCGCTGTCACGTCTATACCTCGCCTCACCTGGTGTCCTTCAACGAGCGCATCCGGCTCGGTACCGACGGAAAATTCGTCTCCGATCCGAAGCTGTTTGACGCGCTTTACCGTTGTGAGGAAGCCAACGCAGGTGAGGAGATTACCTTTTTCGAAATCACAACGGCGGCGGCCCTGCTGTTGTTCGCGGAAAACCCGGCGGATGTCCTGCTTCTCGAAGTGGGACTCGGCGGACGTCTCGACGCCACCAATGTCGTCGATACTCCGGTTGCCTCCGTGATTACGCCGATTTCCATGGACCATGAGAAGTTCCTGGGCGGGTCGCTTGAAGAAATCGCTGCCGAGAAGGCGGGAATTTTCAAACGCGGATGTCCGGCGGTCGTCGCTCCTCAGGACGAGGTCGTGCAGGCGGAAATCGAACGAGTGGCGAAAAGGACCGGAACGCCGCTCCTGAGTTTCGGCCAGGACTTCTTTGCCATGCAGGATCAGGGGCGTCTCGCCTATCAGGATGAAACCGGCTTGTGCGACCTGCCGCTGTCCAATCTGCCGGGAGCCCATCAGGTAACCAACGCGGCCCTTGCGATCGCCGCCTTGAAGGCCGCGGACTTGTGGCCCGGCGAGGAGATCGCCGAAAAAGGCCTGAGATCTGTCAACTGGCCGGGCCGGCTTCAGATGCTCACCCATGGTCCACTCGTCAGGAAATGCCCGAAGAATTCCGAAATCTGGGTCGATGGCGGGCATAATCCGGGGGCGGGTGTTTCCATTGCCGCTTTCATGGGAGAGCAGGAGGAACACAATCCCAAACCGCTTTACCTGATCACGGGCATGCTGACGACCAAGGATCCGGTCGGCTTTTTCCGTCCCTTCGAGGGACTTGTCCGGCATGTGGGAACGGTTCCGATCACAACGTCGACGACCGCACGGGATCCTTTCGAACTTGCCGATTTCGCGCGGGCCGCCGGCCTGGAGGCAACGCCTTTTGCCTCGCTGGACGAAGCTATTGCCGATATTGTCGCTTGTGCCGGGAAGGATGGCGAGCCGCCCCGCATCCTGTTTTGCGGATCGCTCTATCTGGCCGGCGAAATTCTGGCGCGGAACGGTATGGCACCCAGATAGCCGAGTCCGGTCGACCGGGTCTCGCGCCCCAAAGAGGACGGTATGCTGAGACGAACCAAAGTTGTTTGCGCCGCTTTTGCGGTGTCCATGCTCTTCCTTGCAACGGCGGAAGCGTTCTCGGACAATTTCGAGACACCTCCGGAACAGGATCCGGGAATGGTTCTGGGCAATCTGGCATCCGGACCGGGGTACGGGGTGCTGACCCCGGTGCGCAGTGACGGCTTTCTGCGGGTCTATGACCTGAAAACGCAATTCGGAACGGAACATGTGGTTGGCGACGGCCTGCTGAAGCTCCGGATCCACGAAATTGCCGCCTACACGGCCCTCAAAAGTCTCGAATCACAGCAAAGCTTTGTCGACGGCCTCAAGGAAGCCGCCAAGAAGCCGGCGGAATTCGTGGAAAGCACGGTGACCGATCCTCTGGGAACGGCCAAGTCGACGGTATCGGGTGTCGGCAGGCTGTTCGGCCGGATCTCGAAGGGGGTGGAGAAAGCGGTCACCGGGGAAACCACGTCTCCCGGCGAACTGGCCGCCATCGTGACAGGCCGGGATAGGGCGCGAAGGGAACTCGCCGTCAAGCTCGGCGTCGACCCCTACACCACCTACCAGCCCTTGTCGGAGCAGCTGGACCGGGCCGCCACGGCCTCGACCGCCGGAAATCTGAGCGTTGGCGTGATCATGTCGCTGATCCCCGGCGGCATGATCACCAATGTAGCCAGCTCGGCGGAAAGTCTCCGCGATCTCATCGTCGACAACACCCGGTCGGAACTGGAAGAGCGCACGGCGACCGTGCTGCGGGACCTGAATATCTCTCAACGGGTGATCGATGACCTGGCCGCAAACGCGAACTACACGCCCACGGAGCGCGCGATCATCGCCTATCAGCTTCAGGCCATCAGCACCGTCGAGGGCCTCGAAATCCTGGTTGCCCGGGCAGCGGATACCAAAAACCGCGAAGAAGCCTATTTCCTTCTGCGCCGGATCGTTCTGACGGAACATTACAGCAGCACGGTTGCCAGCCTTTCGCAGATCCGGAAGATGGCCGATTTCCCGATCGCGATCCGGCGAGACGGCGGAGCGGCGCTTGTCATGCCGCTGGACATGCTGTCCTGGACAGCTTCGACCGCGAAGGCGTTTTCGGGCCTTCAGGACGGACTGTCCAGGTTGCCGTTCCCGCCGACCGGGGTCGATTTCCAGATCACCGGCGACATCACGTCCGATGCGGCCGAACGGCTGGCCTCCTTCGGCTGGGATGTCACCGCCGACCTGCCCATGCCCAAGGGACCGGTCTTTTAGGATCTGGTCCTAATCCGTCGCCGGACCGGTCAGCCCCGTCTCCCAGCCGATAATGGCGCGTTTGCGGGTCAGGCCCCAGTGATAGCCGCACAGGTTCCCCGTTCGGCCCAGAACTCGATGACAGGGAACCACGAAGGAGATCGGGTTCCGGCCGACCGCAGTTCCGACCGCGCGCGCGGCACTCGGTTTGCCGAGAGTGCGGGCAATATCCGAATAGGTGGTCGCGCGCCCCATGGGGATCTTCAAAAGCGTCTGCCAGACCCGGATCTCGAAATCCGTTCCGATCAAAACGATGTTGAGCGGGGTTTCCTCCTGCCACAGCGTCGGATTGAAGATCCGCGCCGCGTAAGGGGCAGTTGCTTTCGCGTCCTCGGCGAATTGGGCCGCCGGCCAACGGGCGCGCATATCCTCGAAGGCCGCCTGTTCCTCGCCTGGATCGGCGAAGGCGAGCCCTGCCAGGCCCTTGTCGGTGACCATCAGCAGCACCTCGCCGAAGGGACAAGGATGGATGCCGTAGGAAATGGTGAGCCCCTCGCCCCGGCTGCGGTAGGCGCCGGGCGTCATGGCCTCGTGGGTCACAAACAGGTCGTGCAGCCGGCTTGAGCCGGAAAGCCCAACCTCGAAGCTTGCATCGAGAACGCTGGCCGAATCCCGCAGCAAGGCTTTGGCATGATCCAGGGTGATGGCCTGCAGGAACTGTTTCGGTGTCAGTCCCGCCCAACGGGAAAAGACGCGCTGAAGCTGGATCGGCTGCAGCCCGGCCTCACAGGCTAGCTGTTCCAGGCTCGGCTGATCGCGCCAATGTTCCGTGATTCGCTCCAGCGTGCGGCGGACGACCAGGTAATCCTGTTCGGCCTGTTTGCCGACGGCGATCGGCTGCGGTTCGGGATCGAGGCTGGAAAGGTCAAGTGGCTTGGTCATGGCAAACACGTCTGTTTCTGGCTGATTGCCTGCGACTCTAGGCGCCTTGGGTGCTGATCGCTACCCGATTTGCGAGCGGCCGCCCGATCCGTTTTCAAGGCGCACGGTCGAAATCGGATGCGGAAACCGCGGGTCCCTTGCGGGTGGATAGCAGCAGGTTGCTTTCCGAGCCGGCAATGCCCTCGATCAGCCGGATGCGGTTCAGGACATCGTCGAAGGCTGCCAGGTCCCGGGTCGCGATGTCGAGCACCAGATCCCATTTGCCGTTGGTGGAATGAATGGCCCGAACCTCGGTCAGGGCCGTCAGGGCGCGCACGACCGGTTCGGTATTGCGTCCGGCCACTTCGACCAGCATGACCGCACGGATCGGCAGGTCGCGCCAGTCATCGCGCAGAACGGCGGTAAATCCAAGAATTTCGCCGCTTTCCTGCAAACGCTCCATGCGGGCGCGAACGGTCGCCCGTGAGATCTTCAGATCCTTCGCCAGATCCGAGACCGAGCGGCGGCCGTCAGACCGCAAGGCGGAAATCAATTGAAGGTCGAGATCGTCCATCAGCGGTTCGAGTTATCATTATGAAAATAGATATTTGTCAAAATGATAAATTACGGCGCAAATTTGCGCAACCGTCCGGATTCACTCCGCCATATCTTTGCGGCATTCTGAAGCACTCAGGACTTGATGGGTATGGAGGGCAGATCGGTTGGCACCGCAGGATATCGTATTGGTTGGAGCGCCTATAGAGGCCGGCGCCGGACGGCCCGGCTGCCTGATGGGCCCGGACGCCTATCGCACCGCCGGCCTTGCGGAAAACCTGCAGGCGCTGGGCCATGAAGTCCAGGATCTGGGCAATCTGGTACCCGAGATCGATGCGGGTTCAGTGGCACCGAATGGCGTGATCCGGAACTTCGCCGAAGTCGCCGGCTGGACGAAAGTCCTGCATGACTGCGCACGGCAGCTGGGCAGCGAGGCGGCCTTTCCGATCTATATGGGCGGCGATCACGCCCTTGCGCTTGGAACGGTCACCGGCCAGGCGGCCAGTGCCGCCGCCAAGGGCCGCCTGCTATTCGTGCTCTGGCTCGACGCCCATTCCGATTTTCACACCTTCAGCTCGACCGAAAGCGGCAATTTGCACGGAACGCCGCTTGCCTATGCCTGCGGCCTGCCCGGCTTTGACGATCTGCTCGGCCGGCCGCTTGAGCACGTCGTCGATCCGGAAAATGTCGAGATCCTCGGCGTGCGCTCCATCGACCGCCAGGAACGGGAACTGCTCGTCGCCCATGGTGTCGGCGTCAGCGACATGCGGGCGATCGACGAAGAAGGCGTCGCCGTCCTGCTGAAGCCGTTCTTGAAGCGGGTGGCCGATGCCGACGGCCTTTTGCACGTCAGCCTCGACGTCGATTTTCTCGATCCCGACATCGCGCCCGCGGTCGGCACGACCGTTCCCGGCGGTGCGACCTTCCGCGAGGCCCATCTGGTCATGGAGATGCTCCATGACAGCGGTCTGGTTACCTCGCTCGACCTCGTCGAACTGAACCCCTTCCTGGACGAACGCGGCCGGACCGCGCGTCTCATGGTCGAACTGACCGCGAGCCTCTTCGGCCGCCGTGTGTTCGACCGTCCGACCCGGAGCTTTTAATCATGACACTCAATGAAAACGGCCTCGCCCCATCGGCCACCATCCTCTCCGCGCTGGCCCCCTCAGATCTGGCCTATGTGCCTTTCGTCAGCGTCGACAACATGATGAAGAATCTGCTGGCCATTGGCGTCGAGGAATTCATCGAAGGTCTCGCCGGTTATATCGAGGAGGATTTCCGGCGCTGGGAAAGCTTCGACAAGAAACCGCGCATTCCCGCCCATGCGCCCCAGGGCGTGATCGAATTGATGCCGACCAGCGACGGTAAGACCTTCGGCTTCAAATACGTCAACGGCCATCCGGGAAACACGAAAAGCGGCCGGCAGACCGTCACCGGGTTCGGTGTCCTGTCCGATCTGTCGAACGGCTATCCGCTTCTCTTTACCGAAATGACGATCCTCACCGCCCTGCGCACAGCGGCGAATTCCGCCCTTGCCGCGAAATACCTGGCGCGCGAGGAGTCTCGCACCATGGCGATCATCGGCAATGGTGCCCAGTCGGATTTTCAGGCGCTCGCCTTCAAGGCGTTGCTCGGCATCACCGAAATCCGCGCCTATGACATCGATTTTCAGGCAAGTCTGCGCCTGTCGCGCAATCTGGCAGGCTCGGGCATCGACGTGACGGTATGCAAATCGGCAGAAGATGCCATCGAAGGCGCCGACATCATCACCACCGTGACCGCGGATAAACGCTCTGCCACGATCCTGACCGACAACATGGTCGGCCCCGGCGTCCACATCAACGCGGTCGGCGGCGATTGCCCGGGCAAGACGGAACTGCACAAGGACATCCTGATGCGCTCCGATATCTTCGTGGAATTCCCGGACCAGACCTGGATCGAGGGCGAATGCCAGCAATTGCCGCGCGACCATCCGGTAACCGAACTGTGGCAGGTCTATTCCGGTGCGGCACCGGGCCGGACGTCGCACGACAGCATCACCCTGTTCGACAGCGTCGGCTTCGCCGTGGAAGACTTTGCAGCCCTGCGCTACGTCCATGACCTGTTGCCGAAGACCGGCCATTTCGAAAAGCTCGACCTGCTCGCAGATCCGGACGACCCGCGCGACCTGTTCGGCATGGTGCTTCGGTCGCAAAAAGCCGAAGCAGCGGCCTGAACGCCTCTTGCGGGGAACTCTCCGGACGCGTAGGACGACGAGACGTTCGTGAGGGGAAGACATGCCGATGAACCGTACAGCTTTTCATCTGGCAAAACAGCGACTTGTGCTGGCCGTCGTCGTCATTGTGCTCGGTCTGGCGTTGAGGTTGCTCGGCTATCGAATCGGACTTCCGTTTTTCATCGTGAAATACGGCGGTTCGATGCTGTGGGGCATGATGGTCTTCTGGCTGGTCGGTGCGGTTCTGGCCGGGCGCGACGGACGTCTCCTGCTCGGATCGTCCGCGGTCCTTGCGGTCGCGGTCGAACTGATCCGGCTCTATCACACGCCCTGGCTGGATGCCTTCCGCGCAACCTTCTTCGGGGCCTTGCTTCTGGGGCGGATCTTTTCGCTCTGGAACATTCTGGCCTATCTGATCGGCATCGTCCTGGCCTTCGGCCTGGAGTATGCGATCCGTAACCCCAGCCGCCGCACCGTCTGAAAACCAGGCCTCAGCCGGCGACCTTGGCTTCCAGAACGTCCCAGACCCTGGCCGCCACATCGGGCCCGCCCAGGTTCCGGATGGCGCGTATGCCCGTCGGGGCGGTGACGTTGATTTCCGTCAGCCAGCCGTCGATCACGTCGATGCCAACCAGGATCAGGCCTTTTTCCCGCAAGGATGGGCCGAGTCTCTCGCAGATGTGCCGTTCGCGGTCGGTCAGGTCGCTGTCCGTCGGCGCACCGCCGCGCACCATGTTGGACCTGAGGTCGCCCTTGGCCGGAACCCGGTTGACCGCGCCGGCAAATTCGCCGTCGACGAGCAGGATGCGCTTGTCGCCGTGCTTCACGTTCGGCAGGAATTGCTGGATCACCCAGGGTTCGCGGAACGTGGCGGCGAAGAAATCGTAGAGCGAGCCGTAATTGAGATCGTCCGCCGTGATCCGGAACACGGCCGCACCGCCGTGGCCAAACAGCGGCTTCATGACGATATCGCCGTATTCGGCGCGGAACAGGTCAATTTCCGCCTTGTCGCGGGTGATCAGCGTCGGCGGCATCAGGTCGGCGAATTCGGTGACGAACAGTTTTTCCGGTGCGTTGCGCACTTCCACCGGATCGTTGACCACCAGTGTCTGCGGATGGATTTTCTGCAGGATGTGGGTCGCCGCAATATAGGAGAGGTCGAACGGCGGATCCTGGCGCATCAGCACCACGTCCATCTCGGCCATGTTGAAGCGCTCTTTTTCCCCGAGGCTGAAATGGTTGCCCTTCTCGTCGCGGACCGTCACCGGCTCCAGCGCGCAGAAGACGTCGTTGCCGATCATGGCCAGCCGGTCGGGCGTGTAGTGATAAAGCGTGTGGCCGCGGGCCTGTGCTTCCAGCATCAGCGCAAAGGCACTGTCGCCGGCAATATTGATCGAGGAAATATGGTCCATCTGGACCGCGACCTTGAGGGTCATTGAAAGTCTCCCGGCGGGCGCGCTTGAGTGAGCGCATTGGGATGAGTGTCTGTTGTGGGAATGATATGCGACTGCCAAGGCCATTTGTCCAGAAGGGCCGTGCGAACAGAGCGTTTAACCGAAAGCCTCGAAGGCATTGGCGATCCGCTCCGGCCAGCGCCATGGGCGCACGATCATGACATCGAAACGCAGCGTGTAGAACCCGGCCTTCGGATGTTCCGCCACGAAGATCTTTGCCGCATTCGCGATCCTGCGCTGGCTGGCCGGTGTGACCGCGTCGAGAGCGGCTTCCCGTGT
The DNA here is from genome assembly GCF_963675985.1 of uncultured Roseibium sp. Lineage (NCBI taxonomy): Bacteria > Pseudomonadati > Pseudomonadota > Alphaproteobacteria > Hyphomicrobiales > Stappiaceae > Roseibium > uncultured Roseibium sp. The sequence continues at coordinate 1,274,995 of NZ_OY780957.1, forward strand.
TTTCCGGGCCTTGACCTCGATGAAGGCGACCGTCTTGCGTCTCTTGGCGATCAGGTCGATTTCGCCGGCCTTGGTCTTGTAGCGGCTTTTCAGGATGCGCCAGCCGGTGAGCCTGAGCGCCCAGGCGGCCCGGGTCTCGGCGGAAAGACCCAGGGCATGAGCCTTGCGCCGTCTGTTCTGCCGGTCCTGATTGGACCCTGACCCGGTTCGCACGATCAGCCTCCGTCCGCTTTCAGGTCCAGCGCCCGCTTGTAGAGGTCGTTGCGGTCGAGACCGGTCTGTTTCGCCACCTGTTTGGCTGCTGCACTGACCGGCATCTCCTTGAGGGCCTGGCGAAGCAGCTCTTCCGCGTCTTCCTCGCTGGCTTCCTGGCTGTCCTGCGGCGGACCAAGCAGAATGACGATTTCCCCTTTGGGCGGGTCGCCGGCGAATTTATCTGCGAGCTCGGCGAGCGTGCCCCGCTCGAAAGTCTCGAACCGCTTGGTCAGCTCCCGGGCGACGACGGCTTCGCGCTCGGGACCCATGATCTCTGCCATGGTGACAAGGGTCGCTCCCAGGCGTCGGGGCGATTCGAACAGGATCACGGTGGCCGGAATGGCGGCCAGTTCAGCTAGGCGGGTTTTCTTCGGACCGCCCTTTTGCGGCAGAAACCCGGCAAACAGCACCGTATCGCTCGGCAGTCCGGAACCGACGAGACCGGCAAGCGGCGCGGAGGCTCCGGGGATCGGGATGACCTTATGGCCGGCTTCCAGCACATCCCGGACCAGTCTGTAACCCGGATCGGAGACCAGCGGCGTACCCGCATCGCTGACCAGGGCGACCGCCTCGCCCTTTTCCAGCGCGGCCAGGATCTTCGGCCGCTGCTTGTCCGCATTGTGCTCGTGATAGGGCATCAGCGGTGTCTTCAGGCCGAAACGATGGGTCAGGGTGCCCGTGACGCGCGTATCCTCGCAGGCGATCACGGCGGATGCGGCCAGGGTTTCCAGCGCACGCACCGTGATGTCGCCCAGGTTGCCGATGGGCGTGGCGACAATATAGAGCCCCGCCTCCAGCCGTGGCGCGCTGAAATCGTGTTCGCCTATGATGAACCGTCGGCTGGCCCGCTCGTCGGCGCCAGTCCTAGCCCCGGTCTCGGCTTTGGCAAAGTCTTTCGTCATGGAGCCTCTCGATCCATCGGCTGCCGCGCAAACCACGTTGCGGCATGTCGGAACCCTTGCGCTAATCGTGCCGGAGCGCTGTTGCAAGTGCAAATCGGGCGGTGAGCGATCCCATGGGGCCAGCCTATGTGCCTGGAAATCACGGACTAAACTGGACAGAGGCCCGGTGAATCCGTAAGTGTTTACCAACAAGCGGCGAGGAGACTGATTTGAATATCAAGCGGGTATTTCAGGTGACAAAGCGCCCAAATGCGATGGTTCGCGCCGGTGTTTTGCTGGCGGCAGCCTTCACATTGGCCGGTTGCCAGGGTTCCAGTCTCGGATCCCTTCCAGGCTCGCAGATCACCACAGGTCAGGGTCCTGCCGTAACCGGTGAAGTCGTCGGAACCGGTTCTGTCCGGGTCGGGCTTCTGTTGCCGTTGGGTGCGGGCGGCGGTGGTCAGTCGATCGGAACCGTTTTCCGCAATGCTGCGGAACTCGCCCTGGCGAATTTCCCGAATTCCGACATTCAGCTTCTCATAAAGGATACCCGGGGAACGGGGGAAGGCGGCCGTGCGGCGGCCCAGTCCGCCATTGCCGAAGGCGCCGAATTGATTCTCGGCCCGGTCTTTGCGCCTGCGGTTTCCGGAGCTGGGGCGGTGGCCCGGTCTTCCGGCATCCCGCTCGTTGCCTTTTCGACCGATGTGTCGGTCGCATCCCGCGGTATTTACCTCCTCAGCTTCCTGCCCCAGGGCGATGTGTCCCGGATCATCGGCTATGCCGGAACCCAGGGCAAACGGTCCTTTGCCGCGCTTGTTCCGGATAACAGTTACGGCGCTGTGACGGAAGCCGCGTTCCGCCAGGAAGTCGGCCGGATCGGTGCACGGATCGTCAGCATTCAACGCTACAAGCTGAACGGCTCGGATACCTCCGATCTGATTGCCAAGACGAATGCTCTGGCCGGTTCCATCAGCAAGATAGACAGCCTTTTCATCCCGGCTGGGGGTGGTGTCGCGCCGCTGGTCATGCAGACCCTGGCGCAAAGGGGAGCGACCAGCGGAGCGGTCAAGGTTCTCGGCAGTGGCCAGTGGGACGAACCGAACATGCGGAACAATCCGATCATGGCCGGCAGCTGGTATCCGGGCCCGGACGACACCGGCTTCAAGGCTTTTGCCGCCCGTTATCAGTCCGCCTATGGTTCGGCTCCGCCGCGCAATGCAACCCTTGCCTATGACGGCGTCACCCTGGCGGCCGGCCTGGTTCGCTCTGCAGGACCGCAACGCTTCTCGACCAGCATTCTCACCAATCGTGACGGCTTTATCGGGATCGACGGCCTGTTCCGCTTCCTCCCCAACGGCCAGAACCAACGCGGACTGGCGGTTTACCAGCTGACCGGATCGGGTGTGCAGGTGATTTCACCGGCACCACGTGACTTCCGTTCGGGGACGTAAGTTAAGGACCTGACGCGCAATTCGGCCCGCTTTTCTAACCGGATACGGGCCTCCTTCTGGAGTAACGCGCAATGCTCGCGGACAAGCGGATCGTCCTGATTATCAGCGGGGGAATTGCCGCCTACAAGGCGCTCGACCTGATCCGGCGGCTGCGCGAACGCGGTGCGCAGGTTCTTCCGATCATGACCCGCGGCGCCAGGGAGTTCATCACGCCTCTGGCAGTCGGCGCCCTGGCGGCGGAAAAGGTCTATACCGACCTGTTCGACAGGGAAGCCGAACAGGATGTCGGGCACATTCGCCTTGCCCGCGACAATGACCTGATCGTGATTGCACCGGCAACCGCCGATCTGATGGCGAAGATGGCCCACGGCATTGCCGACGATCTGGCGACCGCGGTCCTGCTGGCCACCGACAAACCGGTCCTGGTGGCACCGGCCATGAACCCGAAGATGTGGTCACATCCCGCAACCCGGCGCAATGTTGCCACGCTGGAAGCCGACGGATTGCAATTCGTCGGTCCGGGCAAGGGCGAAATGGCGGAAAGTGGCGAGGTGGGGATCGGGCGCATGGCCGAGCCGCTGGAAATCGCGGCTGCTGCGGAGACAATCCTGGCCGGCAAAGCTGGTTCAGAACCGACTGAAAAGCCGCTCGTCGGCCGTCATGTGGTGATCACCTCCGGGCCGACCCATGAACCCATCGATCCGGTGCGCTATATCGCAAACCGGTCGTCCGGCAAGCAGGGACACGCGATTGCGGCAGCCGCCGCCGCCGCCGGGGCAAGGGTGACCCTCGTTTCCGGCCCGGTAAACGTGCCGGATCCGGACGGGGTTACTGTCATTCACGTGGAATCGGCTGCGGAAATGCTGCAGGCGGTCAAGACCGCCCTTCCGGCGGATGTGGCCATCATGGCAGCGGCCGTTGCCGATTGGCGGGTGGCCGGAGAGAGCGACCAGAAGATCAAGAAGGACGGCTCGGGAAAACCGCCCGCGCTCGAACTGGTGGAGAATCCGGACATTCTGGCGACCATCGGCCATGATGATGCCCTGCGGCCACCGCTTCTGATCGGATTTGCCGCTGAAACGCGGGATCTAATAGCAAATGCGCAGTCGAAACTGCAGCGCAAGAACGCCGACTGGATCGTCGCCAACGATGTCAGCCCGGAAACGGGGATTATGGGCGGGGACGCCAACACCGTACGCATCGTGACCCGCCAGGGAGTGGAAGACTGGCCAGCCCTCGACAAGAGGGAAGTGGCGACCCGTCTCGTTGCCCGGATTGCCGGGCAACTGGCTTCGGAATAGGGTCAGGCGGCTTCCGCGGCGGGAAAGCTGTAATAGCTCATGCTGATCGAGCCATGGGAATAGCTGCGGTGCAGGAGCTTCGCGGGCACGTCGCGGCCGGCGGCGCCCATGGCGAAGAATAACGGCAGCAAATGTTCCTCGGTCGGATGCGCCCGCCGGAATTCGGGGGCGCCGTTCAGGTCCGCGAACGAGGAAATATTTCCCTTGCGCAGACCGTCGTCGATCCACTCGTCGAAGGTCGTCGCCCATTGTGGCGCCGGTGCGCCTTCGCGGTCGATCAGGCGCAGATTATGGGTCGTGCTTCCCGAGCCGATCAGAAGGATCCCCTGTTCGGCGAGCGGAGCCAGGCTGCGGCCGAGCGCATGTACGCTTTCCGGTGTGCTGCCATGGGGCAGGGAAAGCTCGGCTACGGGAACGGAAAGCTTCGGATAGAGCAGCGACAACGGCACCCAGGCGCCGTGATCGAGACCCCAGGTCGTGTCTTCCGATGCATTGATTCCGGCCGTCTGCAGCAGGCTCCTCACTTGCCCGACCAGCTCGGCGGTGGCCTTCGCCGGATAGGTGATGTCATACAGTGGCTTGGGAAAGCCGTAGAAGTCGTGAATAGTCTTCAAGGCTCCGGGCGCCGAAATTCTTTGACCGTCGGTTTCCCAGTGTGGAGACAGGATGACGATGGCTTTCGGGGTGGGAATTTTCCCACCGAGTTCTTTCAGGAATCGTTGGGCCGGAATATCGGTCAGGGCCAACATCGGCGATCCGTGGGCCAGGAACAGGGGGGAAATGGCTTCCGATCCGATGGTCATGAGCGTCTCTCCACGATGCATACCAAAAAATTGGCACTGCATTGCTTGTGTCTTCTTGAACGACAATGGTTCGATTGTCTTGAAGATGGATCCGGCGCCTGTTCAGCAGAAGTGAGATAAATTTCAAAGGGCCGTTCAATATTCTTGAACAATCGCACATATCAGGCGGAACTATCTGAATTATCGTTAGAAATAGAAAATGCGCGGCCAGTTCAGCCGCGCATTTCGCTAACGATTCGGTGTTTTGGAAATCAGTAGCCGACGTTGATCAGCTGAACACGCCGGTTGATTTCGCTGTACGGATGGGCCGGATCGCGCAATTGTTCCTCGCCCAGTCCGACCGCTTCGAGCATTTCCGGCGGAACCCGGAAGGTCGTGATCAGGGCATCGCGGATGGAATCCGCCCGTCTTTGGGACAGTTTGAGATTGTATTCCCGGTCGCCCTTGGCGTCGGTGTGTCCGACGACGAAGAACTTCTGACCGAAGAGATAAGGCGTGTGCAGCGCGTCGGCCATGATGCCGACGGTCTCATAGGATTCCGGACGGATGCGGGCGGAATCGAAGTCGAAGGTGATTTCGACCACGAACTGGCGCAGCTGGGCCAGCTTTGCCGCGAGCGGCAGAGCCTGGGAGGCATCGTCTCCAGGGTATTTGCGGATGTTCTCGAGTGCCTGCTTGCGCAATTCGTCGGCGCTGATGTCCACCTTGTTCTGCGCCCCTTGCAGGGACTGGATAATTTCATCGCGGGATAATTTGGTCTGGGCCGATGCGGGCGCCTGCAACAGGACTGCGGCAATGCCGGCGGCGGCAAGGAAAGACATGATTTTCATGACTTGCTCCATGAATACTTGAAAATTACCGGTAGCCGGCGAGATCAATGGCTTCGTTGCATTTGTTGCTCACGGTGAGCTTGGCCTTCAAAAGGCAGCGGAGAACGTGACCGCTGCCGGCCTTGACGCCCTTGCACTTCTGAGCGGCGTCGCGAGCGCAGATCTTCGGCACCGCCGCCTGTGCGGCGAAGCGGGCTTCCAGCAGCGCTGCCACCTTCACCCGGTCGGTATTGCACTGGGCCGAGACCTTGGCCTGGTTCTTTTCGAGACATTGGCCGATTTCGTTGTTGGCAAGCCTCGCGCTCTTGCAATAGGTCTCGATGTCCTTGCCGCAGCTTGCACCCAGGATCTTGATGGCATCGCCAAATCCGACGGTCTGTGCCAAGGCAGGCATTGCCAGCCCTATGGAAAAGGCGGCAAATAGTGCCAGAAACATTCTACGCATTGACGTCTCCCTTGGTTGCTTCAACTGTGGAGCGAAGTTTTTCACCCTGGGGTATGTGCCGCAAGGAGAATTTCGCTTCCTGGGTTTACCTACGCTGGCAAGCTTGACAAGTCGTCAACGAAAGGCATCAGTCCGGCAACCCGCTTCAGCAAACTGACAACGGAAAATTTCATGACTGCACGCCTTGAACTGAAACGCCTTGCGCACGGCGCCGATCTGCCGCTTCCCGCCTACCAGTCGGATCTCGCCGCGGGCCTGGACCTTCAGGCCGCAGTTGATGCGCCGCTGGTGCTGGAGCCGGGCAAGAGGGCGTTGGTGCCCACAGGGCTTGCGATGGCGATCCCGGCAGGGTTCGAAGGCCAGGTGCGGCCGCGCTCCGGACTGGCCGCGAAAAACGGCATCACGGTACTCAACACGCCGGGAACCATCGATGCCGATTATCGCGGCGAGGTGAAGGTCATCCTGATCAACCTCGGCGATGAGGCCTTCACCATCGAGCGCGGATCGCGGATCGCCCAGCTCGTGATCGCACCGGTTCATCAGGCGGATATCGTTGAAGTGGAAGTGCTTTCGGAAACGGATCGCGGTGAGGGCGGCTTTGGCTCGACGGGCACGAAATGACAGTTGCGGATGCAATCCGGATAATGGTTTTGCCTTTACGGGCATGAAATTGCCAATTGCATTCTTTTGCCCGGCAGTCGGGGTGTCTATGATGACGCCCGATAATTTTTGAACAAGGCTGAAAGCCGTTCAGGGGAGATGCGCATGGCTGACAGGAAACCGGGCCGCGGAAAGATCTATTCCTCCATCATCGAAACCATCGGCGACACGCCGCTCGTCCGGCTCGACCGGCTGGCGGAAGCCCATGGGGTCAAGGCCAATCTGCTGGGCAAGCTGGAGTTCTTCAACCCGCTTGCCAGCGTCAAGGACCGGATCGGCGCAGCCATGATCGAGGCCATGGAGGCGGACGGCAAGATCGAGCCCGGCAAATCGGTTCTGGTCGAGCCGACCTCCGGCAACACCGGCATCGCCCTTGCGTTCGTCGCGGCGGCCAGGGGCTACCGGCTGATCCTGGTCATGCCGGAAACCATGTCCGTCGAACGGCGTAAAATGTTCAAGATCCTGGGGGCCGAGCTTGAGTTGACTGATGGCGCCAAGGGCATGAAGGGCGCGATTGCCCGTGCCGAGGAACTGCTGGCGGAAATCCCGAATTCGGTGATGCCGCAACAGTTCGAAAACCCGGCCAACCCGGACATTCACCGCCGGACAACGGCGGAGGAGATCTGGAACGACACCGATGGCGCCGTTGACGTGTTCGTCTCCGGCATCGGCACCGGCGGCACGATCACCGGCGTCTCTCAGGTGCTCAAGCAAAAGAAGCCCGATCTTCACGTGGTCGCCGTCGAACCGGCCGACAGCCCGATCCTGTCCGGTGGCCAGCCCGGCCCGCACAAGATCCAGGGCATCGGCGCCGGCTTCGTGCCCGGCGTGCTCGATACCTCCATCTATGACGAGGTCATCACGGTTTCCAATGACGACGCCTTCGCCACAGCGCGCGAGGTCGCTGCATCCGAAGGCGTTCCGGTCGGTATTTCCTCCGGGGCAGCCCTGACCGCGGCGATCAAGGTGGGCCAGCGCGACGGCATGGCCGGCAAGACCATCGTCGTCATCATTCCGTCCTTCGCTGAACGCTATCTGTCGACGGCGCTGTTCGACGGGCTGTAGACCCAGAAATGGTTGTCGCGATCGATCCGGAAAAGCGGAAATTCTCGTTCAAATGTGCCTGTTGTGGCGAGATTCACGAAGGCGGCCCGTCATTCAGTTATGATAGGCCGCCCTCCTATTTCGGCATTCCGGAAGAAGAGCGAGAAGACCGGATCAGGATCAACAGCGATCTTTGCGTCATTGACGGCGAAGAGTTCTGGATCAGGGCGACCCTCTCGGTTCCCATTGTGGGGACCGAAGATGCTTTTCTCTGGGGTGTTTGGGTCACCCAGAGCAAGGAGAGTTTCGACCGGTATGTGGAGACCTACGAAACCGACCAGTCCGGCGACGGATCGTTCGGCTGGCTGATGGTTTCAATGCCAGGCTACGCCCCGGACGACCAGCCCATGATCAGCCTTCCGGTCGATGTTTTCTGGGGTCCGGAACGGCCGGAGATCCGCATTCATGACGACCAGGATCATCCCCTGGCAGTTGATCAGCGGGACGGGATCAGTTGGGACAGGGCGGTCGAGCTGGTAACGCTTCTCCTGCATCCGAATTGAAGTGTGAGCCATCCGCTCGCGCTCAATGAGGATTCTTCCTACCGCACGACCACAGCCGTGCCCGTGGCGCTGACCATCAGCATGGAGCCGCCTTGGCCGAGGGTTTCATAGTCGAGATCGACGCCGATGACCGCATTGGCGCCCATGGACTGGGCCTGGGCCTGCATTTCGCTGATCGCGATCTCGCGAGCCCGGGCGAGTTCTTCCTCATAGGCGCCGGAGCGACCGCCGACGATGTCGCGGATGCCGGCAAAGATGTCCTTGAACAGATTCGCGCCGAGGATCGCCTCGCCGGTCACAAGGCCCTTGTAATCGGAAATTTCCCGGCCTTGCAGCGTGTTCGTCGTCGTGGTCAGCATGCTTAAGTCCCTGTTTTCAAACTGGTGGCAAAACGAATTCTCTGTACATGGGAAGGATCGCAGACGGGAACAAGTCACTTTCGCCCGTTCGATCAGCGGTGATGCAGGATACGTCCGATTGTGTTCATCAGGATCTGGGCGGCGAGAATGCCGGTTGAGCCGGTCGGATCGTAATCCGGTGCGACCTCGACCAGATCCAGGCCGACGATATCACCGCGTTTGGCGAGGCCGTCGATGAATTCCAGCACCTCGTAATAGAGAAAGCCGCCATGGCTTGGCGTTCCGGTGCCCGGTGCGATCGAGGGGTCGAAGGCGTCGATGTCGATGGTAAGATAATAGCGTTTGCCTTCCGGGATCCGGGCCAGCATCCCCTCCACCCCGAGCTTGCGGAAATGGCGCACCGACTGGATATCCGACCCCATCTTCCGGGCGTCTTCATAGCCGTCACGGGCGGTTGAGGACACGTTGCGGATGCCGATCTGGCTCAACCCCGTTACATAGGGCTTTTCCGCGGCGCGGCGCATGGGATTGCCATGGCCATAGCGCACACCGTGACGCTCATCGACGAAATCGAGATGGGCGTCGATCTGAACCACATGGATCGGATCCTGATCGTCAAAGGCGTTGATGCAGGGAATGTTGATCGAATGATCGCCGCCGAGCACCACCGGCAGCGCACCGGCGGCCAGGATCTTGCGCACGCCCGCTTCAATGTTGGCGTGGCTCCGGATCGTGTCGGTATGGACGATGTCGGCGTCACCGATATCGACGATCCGGGTCGTGTCCGCCGGCAGATAGGTGATGTCGTCCTCAAAGTCGTAGGCGCCGGCATGGCCGAAGGAAAACAGCGTCGAAGCCTCGCGAATGCCGCGCGGCCCCATGCGCGCCCCGGAACGCCACTGGGTGCCGAAATCGAACGGCGCGCCCAGAACCGCCACATCGGCATCGATGGCGTCCCAGTCCGGCTGATACGGAGACTTGCCGAAGGTGCAGATCCCGACAAAGGGCAGGTTCAGACGTCCCGATTCATATCCGTGCGATGCCAAGGCCTTGTCTCCGTTCGTGTGCTTCAGGCTCCCAGCTTAAGCCGCGGCCGACAGGAATTTCACCCCTAATTTGGAACGCATCGAAGCGGACAAAAGAAAACGCCCGACTGTTCGGCCGGGCGTTTGGTCGTTTCACGTGAATCCGGAACGCTTAGCGTACGTCCAGGAAACCGATGATTTCGCGGACATCCTTCAGGACCGGGTCGGCGATGGCCGATGCCTTTTCTGCACCGTCCCTGAGGACCTGGTCGATTTCCGCCGGGTCTGAGGTCAGGCGGCGCATTTCCTCGGTCATCGGCGCAAGCTTGGCGACCGCAAGATCGGCCAGGGCCGGCTTGAACGCGGAGAACTGTTCGCCACCGAAGTCCTTCAGAACCTCTTCCTTGGTGTGACCGGCCAGGGCCGCATAGATGCCGACCAGGTTGTCCGCTTCCGGACGGCCTTCCAGCCCCTTGATCTCACTCGGCAGCGCATCCGGATCGGTCTTGGCCTTGCGGATTTTCTTGGCGATGGAGTCGGCGTCGTCGGTCAGGTTGATGCGCGACAGATCCGACGGATCGGACTTCGACATCTTTTTGGTGCCGTCCCGCAGGGACATGATCCGGGTAGCCGGGCCGGTGATCATCGGCTCGGTGAGCGGGAAATACAGTTCCTCGGGAAGTTCCGGAGACGGCGTCGGATTCGGCACGCCGATCCCGAGTTCCTTGATCCTGTCGGCGAAGTCGTTGTTGAACTTCTGCGCGATGTCCCGGGTCAGTTCCAGGTGCTGCTTCTGGTCGTCGCCGACCGGTACGTGGGTTGCCCGGTAGGCCAGGATGTCCGCTGCCATCAGGTTCGGATAGGCGAACAGGCCAACGGAGGCGTTTTCCCGGTTCTTGCCGGCCTTTTCCTTGAACTGGGTCATCCGGCTGAGCCAGCCCATGCGCGCCACGCAGTTGAAGATCCAGGCCAGTTCCGCATGGGCGCGAACCTGGGACTGGTTGAAGATGATCGACTTCTTCGGGTCGATGCCGGCAGCCATGTAGGCCGCGGTCACTTCGCGGGTCGCACTGGCAAGCTCGCCCGGTCCCGGGATGCTTGCGGTAATGGCGTGCAGGTCCACGACGCAGAAGATCGTTTCCATCTGGTCCTGCAGGGGCACCCAGCGGGAAACCGCGCCGAGATAGTTGCCGAGATGGAGATTGCCGGTCGGCTGAACGCCGGAAAAGACACGGGGCTGGAACGCCGTCATGATGAGTCCCTGGTTTGTAAAGGCCGGTTGGAAGGGCCCGGGTACGGGTTGTTGTGCGGGGCTACTTAGGTCAGACACAGGCGCTTTTGCAAGCGGCGATGACGGCCAGAGTGTATTCGGCAACTCAGGTGTTGCGCCGCTTCAACGATTTGACATGGCCGATGAGATTGCTGGCCCCCGTAACTTGAGCGAAAATCCCGAAACTCGCCATGCCGACCCCAACGAGAGCCGCCAGCGCCGCAGCTCGAATCGGCAGGGCGGGGCCGAACAGCCAGTCCTTGAGGCCAACCGCCGAAAAGTGCAGGATTACACCCATCAGCAGGCTCGCCACGAGGATCAGCACGAGTTTGCGGAATATCCGGGTATCCGGCGAAAAATGTCCCCGGCGCCAGAGCACGATGCCGAGCAGGCCGGTGTTGACCCAGCCGGCAATGGTGGTCGCAAGCGCGATGCCCACATGCTTGAAGATAGGAAACAGCGCCACGGACAGCGCCACGTTCACCACCATTCCGACGGCCGCGAACCACATCGGCGTCTTGGTGTCCTCACGGGCGAAATAGCCGGGCGAAAATACCTTGTTGAGCACGAAGGCCGGCAGTCCGAAGGAAAAGGCGGCGAGCGCCATGGCCGTCCCGTCAACGGCAACGGCGTCGAATTTGCCGCGCTGGAACAGCACCGAGACGATTTCGTGGGGGATGACCGCAAGCGCGACGGCGGCCGGCAGGGTCAGGACGAGGGAAAATTCCAGGGCGTTGTTCAGGCTGCGCTGGTACTGGTCCTCGTGTCCGCCGCGCAGTTGCCGGGTCAGGCTCGGCAAGAGCACGACACCGATGGCGATGCCGATCACTCCGAGCGGCAGCTGATACAGCCGGTCGGCATAGTAAAGCAGAGCGTTGGCGCCGTCCTGCATGGAGGCGATGATCTGGCCGACGGCCACGTTGATCTGGGTAACGCCGCCCGCCAGGACGCCAGGAATACCGAGGGCCAGCAAACGTTTGGCCGATTTCGTGTAGCGCGGCCGGAAGACGGGGATGGAAAAACCCAGGCGTTTCAGATCCCAGGCGACAACGGCCAGCTGGACGATGCCGGCAACCGCAACGCCGCTGCACAGGATGATGCCGAGCAGGCGGTCATTGTCGACGCCGACCATGAGGACGGTGCCAAGCACGATTGCCATGACGATATTCAGCATCACAGGGGCGAATGCCGCCGCCGCGAAACGCTGGTAGGTGTTGAGAATGCCGCTGATGAAGGCGAGCATCGACATGAAGATCAGGTAGGGAAAGGCAATCCGCGCCATCAGCACGGTGAGGTCGAATTTCTGCACGTCGTCGACAAAACCGGGGGCGAGAACCCAGACGACCGCCGGCATGAAGATCTGGGCCAGGGCGGTCAGGATCAAGAGGCAGAACAACAGGGCTGCGGCGATCTCACCGGCCAGTTTCCGCGCTCCCGCTTCGCCTTCCTCCTCGACCGCCCGCCCGAACAGGGGCACGAAGGCGGAGTTGAAAGCGCCCTCGGCAAAAAGCCGCCGGAACAGGTTGGGCAGGCGGAAGGCGACCACGAAGGCGTCGGCGACCGGTCCCGTGCCGACCACCGCCGCCAGCATGGTATCGCGCACGAAGCCGAGAACCCGGCTGGCCATGGTCGCGCCGCCAACGGTGGCGAAATTCTTCAACAGGCTCATCGGACGGGGCTCCGGGACTCAGACGGGCGCGTGATCACGAAGCCCGGCGCGAAATGGGGGCGGCCGGATTGGTCTCGACATCTCCGTTGACGGCGGCGATCAACCGTTCGCGAATGATTTCCTGCCTGCCGACATTGGCAATTTTCTGACCGGTCAGGTCGGTGACGTAGAAAACGTCGACGACGCGTTCGCCGAAGGTCGAAATATGTGCGGAGCCGATGTTCAGGTTCAGGGTCGCGATGGCCCGGGTCAGGTCGTAAAGCAGGCCGGGACGGTCGAGGCCGGAAATTTCCAGCACCGTGTAGTCGTCGGACCAGGAATTGTTGACCAGCGCATCCGCTTCGACATTGAAGGCCTTCATACGGCCCTTGACCGGGTTTTTCTTGGCCACAGCCTTCGGCAACTCCGCTTCGCCCGTCAGCGATTTTACGATCAGCCCGGTGATCCGCTCGCCGCGCCGGCGTTCATCCTCGTCGCCGGGAAGTTCCCGGCTGATGAAAATGGTGTCCAGTGCAAAGCCGTCGGTGGTGGTATCGATCTGGGCATCGACGATATTACCGCCGGTGGTGAAACAGGCGCCCGCAATGGTCTGCAACAGACGCGGATGGTCCGGCGCCAGCACGGTGATTTCCGTAACCCCTTCAAACGAATGCGGTCGGACGTCGAAAGCGAGCGGATCTCCGGCCTTGTCGGCCTGTCGGATCAGTTCCGCATGGTGCAACCGGCGTTCGGGCGCACACCGCAGCCAATAGGCGGCATAATGCCGGTCCGCATAGGTTTTGCGCGCCTTTTCGGGCCAGTGGTCAAGCTGCCCGAACAGCTCCTGCTTGGCCTGTTCGACCGCCTGATGATGTGAGATCTTGCTGTGGCCGCCGCTGAGGAGCGGTTCGCACTGGTAGTAGAGCGTCCTGAGCAGCTGGCCCTTCCAGCCGTTGAATACGCCGGGACCGACTGCGCGAATGTCCGCAACAGTCAGGATCAGCAAGAGCTTCAGCCGTTCCATCGACTGCACCAGCTTGGCAAAGTCGTTGATGGTCTTGGGATCGGAAAGATCGCGGGACTGGGCGATCGTGCTCATGTCCAGATGATGTTCGATCAGCCAGGCGACGGTCTCCGTTTCCGCGCCGTTCAAGCCGAAACGCGGGCACAGTTTGCGTGCGATCCGGGCGCCTGCGATCGAATGGTCTTCCGGCCGTCCCTTGGCGATGTCGTGCAGGAACATGGCCACATAGAGCAGTTTCCGGCTCTGCAGCGTCCGGATCAGATCCGTTGCGAGCGGATGGTCCTCGCCCGAATCGCCGCGCTCGATCTGGGCGAGAATGCCGATGGAGCGGATCAGGTGCTCGTCCACCGTATAGTGGTGATACATGTTGAACTGCATCATGGCGACGACCTTGCCGAAATCGGGCACGAATCGTCCCAGCACGCCGGTTTCGTTCATCTTGCGCAGGATCTTTTCCGGCGAATTGCGCGAGGTCAGCACCGACAGGAACAGCCTGTTGGCTTCCGGATCGTTGCGCAAGGTGCTGTCGACAAGCTTGAGCGACCGGCGGATCAGCTTGGTCAGCTCCGGATGCAGGTAATAGCCGTGCTTGTCGGCAAGCTGGAAAATCCGGATCAGGTTGGTCGGATCGTCGACGAAGACCTTGTCGGAAACCGCATTCAACCGGTTGTTCTCGATTACGAAGCTGTTCGTCCCCTCCACCGGGCGGGGTGCGTCGCTCGGCCGGCCCGTGCGCAGCCGCCGCATCAGTCCGCTGAAGCCCTTCCCTTCCGGTTCCTTCACGTGCTGGTTTTCCAGCGCCGCACACAGGATGCGGGTGAGGTCGCCCACGTCCTTGGCCACCAGGAAGTAGTGCTTCATGAAGCGCTCGACATCCTTCATGCCCGGATGCTGGGTGTAGCCGAGCCGGATGGCGATTTCCCGCTGCACGTCGAACGAAAGTCGCTCCTCTGCGCGGCCCGTCATGAAATGCAGGTGGCAGCGCACCGCCCACAGGAAGTCTTCCGATTTGACGAACCGGCGGTATTCGCCGCGCGAAAGCACGCCCTTTTTCACCAGGTCGGACTGCTTGCGAACCCGGTAATGGTACTTTGCGATCCAGAACAGGGTGTTGAGATCGCGCAGGCCCCCCTTGCCTTCCTTGATGTTCGGTTCGACAAGGTAGCGTGAGGTTCCCTGGCGCCGGTGGCGCTCGTCGCGTTCCTCGAGCTTGGCCTCGATGAACTCCGAACTCGTTCCCTTGACGACCTCTTCGTCGAAGCGGGAAACGAGATCGTCGAACAGCGGCTCGTCGCCCCAGATGTAGCGCGCTTCCAGAATGGCGGTGCGGATGGTCATGTCCGTCTTCGACAGGCGGATGCACTCGTCGATATTGCGCGTCGCGTGACCGACCTTCAGCCCGAGGTCCCACAGCATGTAGAGGATATATTCCACGACCTGCTCGCCCCACGGGGTCTGCTTGTAGGGAAGGACGAACAGCAGGTCGACGTCCGACCCCGGCGCCAGCGTTCCCCGTCCATAACCGCCGACGGCGATAACCGCCATGCGTTCGGCGGTCGACGGGTTCTTGATCCGGTAGACGTGATAAAGCGCGAAATCGTAGATGACCCGGATCAACTCGTCCTGAAGGAAGGACAGGCGCTGGGCGCATATCAGGCCGCCACCGTCTTCGTTGAGCCGCTTCTCTGCGACGGCCCGGCCGGCTTTCATGGCCTCTTTCAATTCGCCGAGAACGGCCGAGCGGATTTTCAGATCCGAACCGTCGCCGTCGTTGGCCTTGGTGAGGTCCGTGAGCTTCTGGCGCAGCGCAGCGGAATCGATCAGGCCGGCGAGGTCGTCTTTGGTCAGGGTCATCGTTGTCGTGGGTCCGTACCCGTTCTTGGTTTCGTCGGCGGGAGCCGCCGGAGGCGCACTCTTTCCGATACCTTATAGCGCAGTGGCGGATAACGCCCTGTAAAGACCGGAGGCCATTCGCACAACAGCCATGCAGGTTAAATCCCGTCTTTTGCGGCCACGACGCGCAGCTGGTGCAGGAGATGAGCGAGCGACTCCGGCGACAGGCCGCCGATCTTGGCGGCAAGCTGGTTGGACAGTTCGGTCGCCTGCGGGTCCATCCCGGCGGTGTCGATCGTCACCTTCGGATCGGAAAGCTCCGCGAGGCGCTGGATTTCCTCCGCCTCGTCCCAGATGACATTGAAATAGGTAATGATCCGCTGGACCAGAAACCAGGTCGGCTTGCCGCGTTTGCCGTGCTCGAGGGCCGACAGATAGGCGCTGGAGACTGACAGGGCCGCGGCCATTTCCTTCAGGGAAACGCCGCGTTTGGTACGCAATTCGCGAATCTTTGCGCCGAGAGGTGTCACGGATCTCACCTTTTCCTGCGAATTCGGACATAAAGCGCACCGGAGCCGCCATGGCTCGCGTGGGCTTCTTCATAACCGACGACCACCGACCGCATGTCTGGCATGGCAAGCCATTGTGGCACAACCCGTCTGAGAACACCGCGTTCGTCCATGAAGCCGTCCCCACCCTTGCCGGTGATCACCAGGACCACCTTGTGGCCTTTCGCCTGTGCCGATTGGAGGAAGTGGCGCAAACGGCCGTGGGCCTGATGCTGAGTCAGTCCATGCAGGTCGATCCGGCCGTCGATCGGCTTCACACCGCGCACGAGTTTTTTACGGAACCGGTGTTCCAGGGTGTGCAGCGGTGGCGGCGGGGCGGGTTTCGGCTGCGCCGGCGGGGTGCGGATTGCCGTTGCCGTTTTTGCCGGACGCTCCTGTTTTTCCACCTCGGGCGGAGAAAGGCCGGGATCGTCCAGGTCGGGCATGACCTGTCGTTCGGGATGCAACGGGGTGAGGGTCTTGGTCACCTTGGCCCAGATTTCCCGGTCCTCCGGGGAAAGCTGCCCCTTTTTCCGACGTTTCTCGGACGTCATCGGGCCTTGCTCCCGGGCAGGAGCAGGATCATGCGCGCCTGATGACGGATCTCTCCGGCGATCTTTCCGGCTTGGTCGCCCGAACCGGTGAAGATATCGCCGCGGGCCGGCCCTTTGATGGCCGATCCCGTGTCATCGGCGATCATCAGCCGGCCGAATTGCGCTTCCGGTCGTTCCGGATCGGAAAGTCCGGCGGAGACGAAAACCGGCATTCCGTAAGGGATATGGCGCGGATCTACGGCAAGGCTGCGTCCGGCGACCAGCGGCAGCTCGGCTGCGCCAATCGGCCCGTCCTCCGGATTTTCAAGCGTCACTTCCCGGAAGAAGATGAAGGACCGGTTTTCCTTGAACAGCGTATCTCGCTGGTCCGGATGCGCTTCCAGCCAGTTCCTCAGGCCGGACATGGTGAGCTCTTCCGGGGTCCCCTCGCCGCGTTCCACCAGAACGCGGGCGATGGACGTATAGGGATAGCCCGCCTTGCCCGCGTACCCGACCCGCATCACCGATCCGTCAGTCAGGCGCAGCCGCGCCGAGCCCTGAACGTGAACGAAATAGGCGTCGATCGGATTGGCCAGCCAGACCAGTTCCAGATGCTCATCGTCGAGCGCGCCATCCATGATCGCGCCCCGGTCGGGCAGCGGGACCAAACCTTTGTCCGTCCGCCGTCCGTGACTCAGGCCTTCCGGCCAGTCTTCCGGACGATTGTCGTCGGTAATGGCCTCAAGTCCCGTTGGCGCTGTCAGCAGGGGAACGGGATATTTCGGCGTCCGAACGCGCGAGGCCGGCAATTCCGGTTCGAAATAACCGGTCACGAAGCCACTTTTGTCGATTCGGAAGGGGGTGAACCAAGTCTCGAAAAACGACCGGGCCGCTTGCTGATCGGACACCGGTACCTTCGATGCCTCATAGCAGAGATCTGCCGCTTCTTTTTCCGTAAGCCCGAAGGGCTCTGCCTTTAAAAACGGGAAGGGCGGCGCGCAGAAACGCAAAAACGCCGCGATTGCTTTCCCCTGATCGTCCTCCTGCCAGCCGGAAATGGCGGCAAAGGAAATCTCGGTCATGGTCGGCAGGGAAGCGTGGTCAGGGGACATGGCGGCGGCTCTACCCGTCAACGAGCCTGGAACGACCGGTTCGCACAGCGCAAGAAGCAGGCCGAGCGCGGCCAATCCGGCCTTCCGTCCGCGACGGCAGCCTGCCATGTCCTCACTCGGCGGATTCGGTTGCCACCAGCTTCCAGTTCGGATCCCGGGTTGTCGTGTCCCGGGCGAAGGTCCAGATATCGACCACCTCGGTGACCTTGTTCGGGTCGCCGTCGATGATTTCTCCGGACTTGTCACGGGTCGCGGAAATCAGCTGGCTCTGCACCTTGACGGTCACCTGGGCCATGTTGCCTTTCAGCGCGGCCTCGACGATTTCGGCGCGATCGATGCCGACGAACGTGGATTCGATGGTTTCGCCACGTTTCTCGCGTTCATCGATGGCCGAAACGAAGCCTTCGTAAACATCCTTCGACAGCAGCGACTTCAGAGCTTTCCGGTCGCCGTCCGCAAAGGCCATGACGATCATCTCGTAGGCGCTGCGGGCACCTTCCAGGAAAGGTTCCGGCTCGAAGGTCCGGTCGACGGACAGGATCTTGCGCAACGCATCGTTCAGCGCCGTCCCGGCCGGGGCGACCTTTTCGATCACCACGTCTTCGCTGGGCCGTTCGTTGACTTCCACCGGAGCGGCATCCGTCGGGCCCGGCATCGGGATGACGTTGTCGCCCTGGGTCTGGCCAGTCTGCGGCCGGTCCTGGCGTTCCGTCTTGGAATAGGGATCGAACGGCGGCCGTTCCTTGCCGGTGCGTTTGCCCAGAACCGAGCGCAGCCGGAAAATGATGAACACAGCCAGTGCGAGGAAGATAAGATTATAAACGTCGAAGATTTCGTTCATTTGCTGCTACCGGCTTCATCCTTGGAGCCGACCCCGCTGCGAACCGCCCTTTCAGCGCCCTGTGCCCGGTCAACTCCCATCTCATATATATGTAGGGGGTCCTTGAACCAGCATCCAGTGCAGAGAGCAAGAAGGTTTTTACCCAAAACGCCGGTCAATTCGTCATGACCGCTCGCAATCCCTATCCCAGATGCTTACCTTAAGCTAGGCCATCCCCTTATTAAACGGGCTGAAATGGCGCAGCGAACGGGATGGAGCAGCACGAAAAAGCGCGAAAAGCGGGCTTTCTGCCTGTATGAGCGGTGTGATGCGGCAGATCGAAGCTCTTTTTGCGTTGCATCTGGATAGGGTGAATTTGATCGGCTACATCGTTGCGAAACTTTGCCACTCGTCTGAGGGCGGAGCGCCAGTACCGAATGGTTTCCTGCAGTTTCGCGCCTTGTATCCGAACCAATTCATCCCTACCATTTCGGCCTGTTTAATGAGGGGATGGCCCAAGGTCCGCACCCTGGAGTACCTGCAAAAAAGATGGGGTTTCCGTGATACTCTACATCCTGGCGGCGATCATTCTGCTGCCTCTGATCGAAATCTCGGTGTTCATTTGGGTCGGCGGTGCCATCGGCGTCCTGCCGACGGTCCTTTTGACCATCCTGACCGCCGTCGCCGGAACCCTGATGCTGCGCCAGCAGGGCCTGTCGCTCGTCATGCGCATGCAGTCGGAACTCGACGCCGGCCGCGTGCCGGGCAAGGACATGATGCACGGCGCGATGATCGTCATCGCGAGCCTCCTGTTGCTGATCCCGGGCTTTGTGACCGACGCCATTGGCCTGTTGCTGTTCATCCCGCCGGTCCGCGACATGCTGGCCCGGTTCATCATTTCCCGGTCCGACGTGGTCGTCGTCCAGGGCGGCTCCCACTATCGCCGGGAGGAAGGCGTGGTCGATCTGGACGAGGAGGACTGGTCCAGAACCGACGGAGAGACTTCCGCCAAGGGTCCGACAAACCGCATCAGCCCCTGGTCTCCCGAGGACGGGCGGTCCTGACGCCACAAAAGTGACGGCGGGCCACGCCCCCTGAGGAAAGTGCGGATTTGCCCTTTCCTCCGCCGTCCCGTGCGGGCATGATCCGCCGCATGTCGACGAACAGCTCCGCCCCCGCCCTCACCGCCGATGACCACCTGATCCTGGTCGATGGCTCCACCTTCATTTTCCGCGCCTATCACGCGCTGCCGCCGCTGACGCGCAAGCCCGACGGCCTGCCGGTCGGCGCGGTTGCCGGCTTCTGCAACATGCTGTGGAAGCTGCTGCAGGAGGGGCTGACCCCGGAAAAGGGCGACGAACCGACCCATTTCGCCGTCATTTTCGACCATTCGGCAAAGACGTTTCGGACCGATATCTATCCCGAATACAAGGCCCACCGGCCCGAGCCGCCGGAAGACCTGGTGCCCCAGTTCGGCCTGATCCGCCGGGCGACGGAGGCGTTTTCGGTTCCCTGCATCGAGCAGGAAGGCTTCGAGGCCGACGACCTGATCGCGACTTACGCAAAGCAGGCCGCGGAAATGGGCGCGCGGGTCACCATCGTTTCCGGCGATAAGGACCTGATGCAGCTGATCGGTCCGAAGGTCGGCATGATCGACACCATGAAGAACAAGATCTTCGGCGAGCCGGAGGTTTTCGAGAAATTCGGCGTCGGTCCGGACAAGGTGATCGAAGTTCAGTCGCTGGCGGGCGACAGCGTCGACAACGTGCCCGGCGTGCCGGGGATCGGCCTGAAGACCGCCGCCCTCCTGATCAACGAGTTCGGCGATCTGGAATCCCTGCTGGCAAAGGCCGACACCATCAAGCAGAACAAGCGCCGGGAAAACCTGATCGAATTCGCCGATCAGGCGCGCGTTTCCAAACAGCTTGTCACCCTGAAGCAGGACGTGCCGGTGGAGGTGCCCGTGACCGACTTCGCCGTCACCGAGGTCAATGGGCCGAAGGCGGTCGGTTTCCTCAAGGCGCTGGGCTTCACCACCCTGACCAAGCGGGTCGCCGAGACGACCGGTGCGGAACTTGCGAACATCGAACCGGCCGATTTCGAGGTTCCCGGTTGGGATGCGCCCGATCACAAGGGCCGGCTGATGGAGAATTCGCCCGCGGCAGGGGGCGGCAAGGCGGCCGCTGCTGCGAATGACGATGCACCGGCGGACGGCGACATGATGGTGCCTCGGACGGTCGCGGACGCCTGCGCGGAGGCGGCCCGGTCGACGGTGATCGACAGCAGTTCCTATGAAACCGTGACCACCCCGGACCGGCTGAAAGAATGGGTCGCCGAGGCCTATGAGGTCGGTTTTGTGGCATTCGACACGGAAACCACCTCGCTCGATGCCATGCAGGCCGATCTGGTCGGCGTGTCGCTTGCGACCGCGCCGGGCAAGGCCTGCTACATTCCGCTCGGCCATGTTGACGGCGAAGGTGATCTTCTGGGTGGCGGCGGGTTGGTTGAGGGCCAGATCCCGCTTTCCGAGGCGGTTGAGATCCTCAAGCCCATGCTGGAAGATCGCGCAGTCCTGAAAATCGCGCAGAACCTGAAATACGACTGGCTGATCATGACCCGCTACGGCGTCGACGTGGTCGCCTTCGACGACACCATGCTGCTGTCCTACGCGCTCGACGCCGGCAAGGGCGGCAACGGCATGGACGAGCTGTCGGAACGCTGGCTCGACCACAAGCCGATCCCCTTCAAGGAAATTTGCGGCTCCGGCAAGTCGATGATCACCTTCGACAAGGTGGCGATCGACAAGGCGACCGCCTATGCCGCTGAGGACGCCGACGTGACCCTGCGCCTGTGGCAGGTCTTGAAGCCGCGTCTTGCCTCCGAACATATGGCGACCGTCTACGAGACCCTGGAACGGCCCATGGTGCCGGTGCTGGCGCGCATGGAAAAGCGCGGCATTTCCGTTGACAGGCAGATGCTGTCGCGGCTGTCCGGCGACTTCGCGCAAGGCATGGCGGCGCTGGAAGACGAGATTTACGAGCTTGCCGGCGAAAACTTCAACATCGGCTCGCCCAAGCAGCTCGGCGATATCCTGTTCGGCAAGATGGGCCTGCCCGGCGGCAAGAAGACCAAGACCGGCGCCTGGTCCACATCCGCCTCCGTCCTGGAGGACCTCGCTGCCGAAGGCCATGAACTGCCCTCGCGGATCGTCTCCTGGCGTCAGCTCTCCAAACTGAAGTCGACTTATTCCGACGCCCTGCCAGGCTATATCAATCCGGAAACGAAACGGGTTCACACATCCTATTCGCTGGCTGCGACCACCACGGGCCGCCTGTCCTCGTCGGAACCGAACCTGCAGAACATTCCGGTCCGGACCGAGGAAGGCCGCAAGATCCGCAAGGCCTTCGTCGCGGAAAAGGGCATGAAGCTGATTTCGGCCGACTACAGCCAGATCGAGCTTCGGGTGCTCGCCCATATGGCCGATATTGCGCAGCTGAAAAAGGCCTTCGAGGACGGGCTCGACATTCACGCCATGACCGCGAGCGAGATGTTCGGCGTGCCGATCAAGGACATGGACCCGATGGTCCGCCGCCGCGCCAAGGCGATCAACTTCGGCATCATTTATGGCATATCCGCCTTCGGCCTTGCCGCCCAGCTCGGCATCTCCCGCGGCGAGGCCAGCGACTACATCAAGACCTATTTCGAGCGCTTCCCCGGTATCAAGGACTACATGGAAGCGATCAAGAAGGAAGTCCACGCCAACGGCTACGTGACCACCATTTTCGGCCGCAAGGCCCATTATCCGGACGTGAACACCAAGAATCCGAACCTGCGCGCCTTCTACGAACGCGCGGCGATCAACGCCCCGATCCAGGGCTCGGCCGCCGACATCCTCCGCCGCGCCATGGTGCGCATGGAGAACCGGCTGCAGCACTCACGGCTCGACGCCCAGATGCTGCTGCAGGTGCACGACGAACTCATCTTCGAGGTGCCGGAAGACCAGGTCGACAAGACGATCCCGATCATCACCGAGGTCATGGAGAAGGCCACCGAACCGGTTCTGAAGCTCTCCGTCCCCCTCCAGGTCGACGCCCGCGCCGCCGACAACTGGGATGAGGCGCATTAGGGCGACCGGTTTATCTGCCATGCGGTGAAAGCTTATGGGATTGGATTTCTGCTGGCTTGGCGAGCAAAAACAGCCGCCAAGAGTGACGCTAAATGACCGGGATATTGAGGCGGTTCTTCGAGCTTTTGAGAAGTTGAAAGATCGGACCGGTGTGTTTGTCGATCCCTATGCAGATACGCGCATTGCTCCAGAGCAAGCGAAAGTTCTTATCGTTGAAATTGAGAAGACAAAAGCAGACAGCGATGGGATACGCCGACTTTTGAACTTGCTCGATGAAGCCGTAAAATCGAGTGAATGGATTATAGCCGTTGGAGACTGACGACCCGTCTACTCCCGGCCGGCAAGGAACGACCCCGCCCGTGCCAGCAGGTCTGCCGCCTCGGTCACGGTCGATTCCACGATCGCCGCCGCCGGTTCGATCGACCGAACCAGATCGAGCGCCTCTCCGGCGATCAGCGCCCGGACGGAGAAATCGTCCGGATCGGCCGCGTCATAGGCCGCGCGGATCGTGTCCTGTGACGCCTGTATGTGCGCCGGATCTTCCAGCCAGCGGCGGGAAAAGGGGTTCTGCACGACCCGGCCGGTGAACTCGCCCGGCCAGTCAAGTCCTCGGGCGATGTCGAAGAAGCTGGTCCGCCTTGTATCGTCGCCGGCCGCCTGCACCAGCGCGTCCTTCGCCTTTTCCGATCCGTTGGCCTCACGGCTTGCCCAGAACCGGGTTCCCATCATGACACCATCGGCGCCCATCATGAGGGCGGCGGCAAGGCCTCTGCCATCGGCGATGCCGCCCGCTGCCAGGATGAGCTGATGCTTGCCGGCAAGGTCTCGGACGGCGGGCAGGAGCGCCATCAGGCCCCGCTCCATGCCGTGACCTCCGCCCTCCTGGCCCTGGGCGACGAGAATATCCGTCCCTGCTTTCAATGCCTGCTCGGCCTGCTCGAGCCTCTGGACCTGCCAGATTGTCGGAATGCCGCGCTCTTTCGCGGCCCGGATGATCGGTTCGCCGTCGCCGAAGGAGACGAACATGGCCGCTGGCTTGCGGTCGAGAATATGCTCCACGAGATCCGGCTTTTTCAGAAGGCTCCAGGTGATGATGCCGATGCCGACCCTTTGGCCCTGCGCATCGGCAAAGGCCTTGTCGATCCAGTCCCGGTCGCCGTAACCGGCGCCGATGATCCCGAACCCGCCCGCGCGGGCGACCTCGGCGGCGAGGCGTCCGTTGGAAATCCTGTCCATCGGCGCGAGAACGACCGGATGGCGGACGGCGAATTGCCGTGTGAAGGCTGTTTCGATGAGCTGTTCCATGCGTTTAGCATCGCAAGTTCAAGAATATAAGAAAAATGATTGTTAGAGGAAAATAATATCTCTATTTTTGATTTATGGATATTGTGCTCCTGAAAACGCTTCTGGCCGTCGCCGAAACCGGGTCCTTTTCCGGCGCGGCGAGCAATCTCAATTGCGTTCAGTCCAACGTGACCTCTCGCATCCGCCGCCTGGAAGATCATTTCGGCCAGAAGATCTTCCTGCGCGGCAAGGCCGGCGCCCGTTTGACCGATTTCGGCGAGCGGCTGCACGCCAAGGCCGAAGACCTGCTGCAGTTGTTTGCCGCCGCCGAACGCGAGCTTCTGGATGCGGCCGGTTCCGGTGCGCCGCTGTCGCTGGGCTCCATGGAAACCACTGCGGCGGTCAGGCTTCCGGCCCTGTTGAAGACGTTGAAAGGGCGTTCTCCCGCCGCTCCGGTCTCCCTCAAGACCGGCCCCACCGCGGATCTTCTCGCCATGGTCTGGGACCGGAAAATCGATGCGGCCTTCGTGGCCGGTCCGGTCGACGGCACCCGTTTCAACGCGGTCAGGGCCTTCACCGAACGGCTTGTTTGCGCGCGTAACCCTGAGAGCCCTGATACCGGCTCCTTGCTCGCCTTCCGCACCGGCTGCAGCTACCGCGCAACCGCGCAGGCCTGGCTGAAAAGCCTGGGCCGGAGCGATACGGAGATCACCGAAATGGGCACGCTGGACGGGATTCTGGGCTGCGTCGCGGCGGGGTTGGGCTTTGCCGTGGCGCCGGAAGAGGCCGTGCGCGGCGCGCGCGATGCGGATCAGCTCGAAGTCAGCCCGTTGCCAGACCCGTTTGCCACGGTCGACACCTTCCTCGTCTGGCGGATCGATCACGCGCCCGTCGAGGCGCACCGGACCCTGATCGAGGTTCTGAGAGGGCGCTCTTGAGGCGTTGCCTGAACCCGGAAAAAGAATGTTCCTCTTCTGTTCTTGCCATCTCCGATAGGCTGTCTTATCCTTCGCAACAGCTAATGGTGGAGTGCGTGCGATATGGTCAGCCGGGTAACGACGGTCGCCTTTCAGGGCATTGAGGCCCTTCCCGTCGATGTGCAGGTGAAGATCGGGCCGGGCATGGTCGCCTTCACCATCGTCGGCCTGCCGGACAAGGCGGTGGCCGAAAGCCGGGAACGGGTGCGCTCCGCGCTCCATGCCTCCGGGCTGGCGCTGCCCGCCAAACGGGTGACCGTCAATCTGGCCCCCGCCGACCTGCCCAAGGAAGGCTCTCACTACGATCTGCCGATCGCGCTGGGCGTGATGGCAGCGATCGGCGCCATTCCAGCCGACATGCTTGCCGACTATGTGGTGCTGGGTGAACTCGGCCTCGACGGCATGCTGGCCCCGGTCGCAGGTGTCCTGCCCGCCGCCATGGGCGCTAACGCCATCGGCAAGGGCCTGATCTGCCCGGCCCAATGCGGCTCGGAGGCCGCCTGGGCGGCGGAAGACATGAGCATCCTTGCGCCCCGGTCCCTGATCCAGCTCGCCAATCACTTCAAGGGCACCCAGGTGCTGTCGCCGCCTGTCCCCAAACTCCAGGGCACGCCGGCCAACCTGCCCGATCTCGCCGAGGTCAAGGGACAGGAAACGGCACGCCGCGCGCTCGAAATTGCCGCCGCAGGCGGGCACAATCTCCTGATGGTCGGCCCTCCGGGTTCCGGCAAGTCCATGCTGGCAAGCCGCCTGCCCTCGATCCTGCCGCCGCTGCAGCCGAAGGAACTCCTTGAAGTCTCCATGATCGCCTCGCTCGCCGGTGAACTGGCTGACGGCCGGCTCTCCGACCGGCGCCCGTTCCGTGCGCCCCACCACTCCGCCTCCATGGCCGCCCTCGTCGGTGGCGGCATGCGGGCGAAACCGGGCGAGGTCTCGCTTGCGCACCACGGCGTGCTTTTCCTCGACGAACTGCCCGAATTCACGCCGCAGGTGCTCGACAGTCTGCGCCAGCCGCTGGAAACGGGCGAGGCCGTCATTGCCCGCGCCAATCACCGGGTCGCTTACCCGGCCCGCATCCAGCTCGTCGCCGCCATGAACCCCTGCCGCTGCGGCCACGCGGGCGAACCCGGCCACCAGTGCCGGCGCGGCACCCGCTGTGCGGCGGATTATCAGGCCCGCATCTCCGGCCCCTTTCTCGACCGGATCGATCTCAGGATCGAAGTCCCGGCGGTGACCGCCGCCGACTTGATCCGGCCCGGGACCTCTGAGCCCTCCGCGACAGTCGCCGAACGGGTGGCCGCCGCCCGCGAAATCCAGCGCGACCGTTTCCGCGCATTGGGCGTAAGCGCCACCACCAACGCCCAGGCGCCGGCTTCCGTCGTCGAACAGATCACCGCCCCCGACGCCAAAGGCCTGGCCTTCCTGCGCGAGGCGGCCGAAACCCTGGCTTTGAGTGCTCGCGGCTATCACCGTGTCCTGAAACTCGCCCGGACCCTTGCCGATCTCGATGGCGTGGACACCGTCGGTCGGATCCATCTGGCCGAAGCCCTGAGCTACCGCGGCGAGGATCTGGCGCGTCAGGCGGCGTGATTGGCGGATGGAAAACGCTAATTCGGAAACGGCTTATCGATGGCTGCAGGTATCAGGCCTTTAGCCAAAGGTAGCCATTTCGGGTCGCATCAAGTCAGTGAGACCTAACCTTAATGTAAAACGTGGGCCAGATCTCGATCTGCATTAAACGTTCATAAGCACTTGGAATGCGGACATATAGTTGTATTCTGTACGGTGGCTAATGCGTGGCTGGCATCAGCTGGCTCGGGGAGTGCAGTAATGCGTAAGCTATTTCTAGCCAGGCTTTTGACATTCTTATTTGTCTTCGGCATTTCGACGCCGAGTTTCGCTGATCTCACATTTTCGCCGATCACAACCGATGACGGTGTAACTGTTATTTTGGTCAGAGGAACTTTTGCATGGGAAGATTCTCTCGCCAACTTCAGCCAAATTGTCCGCTCAAGCCATGCGACCGTGGTCAGCTTTTCCAGCGGTGGAGGCAATGTCACCAAGGCGATGGAACTTGGTAGGGAGATCAGGTCACATGGGCTTTCGACATTGCAGCTGAGATCGCTGGAATGCGCCTCCGCATGCGCATTGGCCTTTATGGGTGGAGTCCAGCGTTTTGCCGAGCCCGGAGCTATCGGCGTTCACAAGTCGTCTTTCTCTCCAGACGCTGCGCTTGATGTTGATACAGCAGTCGCTGCAATTCAGGAACTTACGGCGGAAATCGTCGCGTATATGGCGGAAATGGGCATCGATCCACGCCTTCTGCAGGTGGCGCTGAAGACCGAAGCAAATGATATGCGCTACCTTTCCGGACAGGAGATGAAGCAGTTCAAGCTGACATTTAATGGGCCGGCCGGTGAAGAACAACGGACAAGTAGACCCCCTCCGCCATCGCCTGCGCAGCCATCGGCGACCTTTGTCAAACCTGTTTCGCCTGCCAGTCGGTCGATACCAACAGCCATATCGGGCATCGTGAGGCACACAAGGGGGGCCGTCGCTCTCAAAACAGGTGCAGACAAGAAAAGCGCAAATGCTGCGACCCTTCGAAATGGAACACCTCTGGCCATCCTCGGAAGCGTGGATCGATGGTATCGGGTGCGTGCGAGTGGATTTGTCGGCTATTTGCACCACACATGGGTTCGCGTGGATCAATTCGACGCGACGATTGGAAATCAAAGGCTCATCCAGATTAAAAGCTTCGACAATCTGGACGATGCGCTCACCTATGCACAGGCATTGCCTTTGCCACTTTCCATCTACCTGGCGACGAACGGGTGGTACGCCGTGACGATCAGGAAGTCGTTCGAACGGGATCAGGCTATTTCCATAACGAGATCCCTCAAAAGTGAGCGCGCAGTGCCGGAGGACAGCTTCGTCACGCTCGGCAATACCTACGTCATGCGGCTTTGCTGCGACTGAAGGTCTTGAAGCAGCCACGTCTATGGGCGGCCAGAAAACCAATTTACTCGTACCATCAAATTGGAGCGTCTGAGATGTCTTCCCCCGCCGGGAAAGAATGCTGGGCGACAAAACCCACCCTTCAGAAACGGTTTATCAAAGGTTATCGTCCATTCTGACCGGGACACTGACGTTAGTTGCGAGTATCCGTCTTGGTCCTGAAGAACGAAAGCCGTGCCCGGCAGAGGGTGAAGCCGTCCGAAGTGGATCCGGTGTCCGATGGTCACATCGGAGCGTCCGAAACGGCGCAACCGTCGGCTGAAGCCCGCAAAGCGGCCCTGAAATCCGAAACGGAACGCCGTATTGCGCCGGATCGGGACGGGCTTGAGCAGCCGGTCTTCGTGACACCTTCCGGAACCTTGATGCATCTCGCAGCGATCTGTGCGATCGCCGGCGCCATCGGCGCTTTTTTGCTGGCCGGTGGTGGGTCCTATGCGCCGATTGTTTCTGTCTGCCTGGCGTTTTTCGCTGGCGGCCTGGCGGTCTGGCGTCTGTTTGCCGACGACAAGGCGCGCGATGGGGCGGCCATTGCGGTCAGGGACGTCAAGATCCGCCGCCTGATGCAGCGCTGCGAGGAACTGGAAGACCGCACCTGGGAATTGCGTGAGTCCGATGAACGCAACGCCAGCATCCTGAGCGCGCTTGGCGATATTGTGGTCCGCCGGGATGCGGACAATTCGGTGGTCTATGCCAACACGGCCGCAGCCAAGGCCTTCGGGGCCGACCGGGCGCCGGTCCTCGGTAAGCCACTGCGTCTGCCGATCGTTGGCGATGGCGACAAGTCCAAAGAAAACGCATCGGAGCACGGCATCGCCTTCGGCGATCTTTATCTGCAAACGGTTGACGGACCGCGCTGGTTCTCCCGCATCGACGTCGGCGTGCGCGATACCATTAGCGACCAGCCGCTGACGCAGACGGTCCTGCGCGATGTCACCGAACGCCGGCTGATCGAGGAAGAACTTTTGGCCGCACGCCAGTCGGCGGAAAGCTCCAACGAGGCGAAATCCCGTTTTCTGGCGACAGTCAGCCATGAAATCCGCACGCCCCTGAACGGGGTCCTCGGCATGGCCTCCCTCCTGCGCGATACGCGGCTCACCCGGGAACAGACGGCCTATATCGAGGCGCTTGAAACCTCTGGTGAAACCCTTTTGATGCTGATCGACGAGGTCCTGGACTTTTCCAAGGTGGAGGCGGGCAAGCTGGAAATCCAGGCGGCACCCGTGCGCCTTGCGCCGCTGGTCGAAGGCGTGGTGGAACTGCTGGCGCCCAAAGCCCAGTCAAAGGGCCTTGAGATCGGGGCCCGATTCCACCCGAGCCTTCCGGAAACCGTCACGCTCGACGCAAGCCGTGTCCGCCAGATCCTGTTCAACCTGACCGGCAACGGCATAAAATTCACCGATGAGGGTGGCGTCGCCATCCGGATCGACGGTCGGCGCAATCCGGACGGCGGCAGTTTTCTCGAATTCTCCGTCATGGACACCGGAATCGGGTTCGACAAGGCGGAGGCCGACCGTCTGTTTCGGGAATTCGAGCAGGTGGACCACGGCCCGGCCCGGAAGTTCGGCGGCACCGGGCTTGGCCTTGCGATTGCGCAGCGCCTGACGCGCCTGATGGGCGGGTCGATCGAGGCGACCTCGGCGAAGTCCCGGGGGGCCGTTTTCAAGGTGGTCATACCGGTGCCGGAAGATCTCGTGTTTCGCGATACGGCGACGTCATCGAGCGTTGCCGGCAAGTCGATCGTGATCGTCAGTGCCAGCGAACTGGAAGGCGCGCTTTTGCGCGAGCGCCTGGAATTCGAAGGCGCCGAGGTGGCGTTGCGGATGCCCGGCTCCGCCGACCTGACAGATCACCTGGCCGCCGCCGATCTGGTGATGATCGACAATAGCTCGGTCGCCGACAGTGGCGGCTGGCTGGTGAGCGCGCGTCTGGCGGGCTGCCGGGCGCCGGCCGTTGTCATGATTGCCCCGCCCGAGCGGGACCGGCTGGAGCGGCTGCACGAAGCCGGCTTCACCGCCTATCTGATCCGGCCGGTGCGAAACGAAACCCTGTCCCAGGTCATCGGCGGCCTCCTGGAAGAAGCCGGTCCGGACCAGCACCTGTGGGAAGCGGGCGCCGAAGCCCATTCGAACGATCTGGAGGTTCTCCGTGGCAGGACGCCGGTGCGTCCGCTCAGGCTGCTGGTTGCCGAAGACAATGACATCAACCGGCTTTTGAGCGAGGCCCTGCTGCGCAAGCTGGGTCACGAACCGACCGTCGTGACCGATGGCGAAAAGGCCGTCGAAGCGGCCGCGTCGACCGATTTCGATGCGGTCCTGATGGATCTGCACATGCCGGGCCTCGATGGGATCGGCGCCATCCGCAAGATCCGCGCACAGGAGCAGCAGGGCGGCAAACCCCCGGTGCCGATTCTGATGGTCACCGCCGATGTCATGAGCGACGCACGCGAAAAGGCCACCAAGGAGGGAGCCGCCGGCTATCTGAGTAAGCCACTGTCGGCGGATGCCCTCTGCGATGCCCTCACCCGCCTGAAACTCTGAAACCGCTGCCGTCTCGCGGAAATCCGATTCGCGCCACTGCCCGAATTGGGCAGACGTTCTCCGTCATTTGTGATAAGGGAACGGGAGAAACAGGGCGGCAATCCTGCTGAATTGATCGACTGTCATCCATTTGTCGGAAAACTGTGTTTTACGGCAGGATCAGTTATAGATGCAGCGTTCTCGCAGCTACTGTCGCGGCAAAGGCAAAACCGCAAGTGAAACAGAGCTCAAGGCGTTAAGCACTTGCGGCTGGTTCGATCTGTTTTCATGTGGGACCACATGAAAGCATAAAAGTTGATCGATCTTGAAGTGATAGAGTATCTTGGCAGCGTTTGCTCAAATGCAAGATGCTCTTGAGGAAACAACGATATAGGGGCCGAACATCCATGATGCGGTCGGGCATGTTTTCGCCGAGGAAACTCGTTCAAAAAATCGCACCGGCAGGTCTGCCGATGCAGATCCGCTCCGTCGGGCTGCAGTCGGACGTCGCCGGTCTGGACGTGCTGCGTTTTCGGCAGAGCCTCGGCCGGATCGGATCGCTGGAGGTCCGCCTCGCCCGCAGCTTCCGCGAAGTGAAGATGGCACAGCGGTTGCGCTACAAGGTCTTCTACGAGGAAATGTCGGCCATTGCCGACGCACAAACCCTGGCGAACCGCCGGGATGCGGACCCCTATGACGCCTTCTGCGATCACATGCTGGTGGTCGATCATTCTTCGTTGAAGCGCAACAAGCTTGGCCGCCTGAAGCCGGAAATCGTCGGCACCTACCGCCTGCTGCGTCAGGAGATCGCCGATCTGCACGGCGGTTTTTACACGTCCGGCGAATTCGACATCCAGAAGCTGATCGACGCCAATCCGGGCAAGCGGTTTCTGGAACTCGGCCGGTCCTGCGTGCTCAAGCCTTACCGCAACAAGAAGACGGTCGAGCTGCTGTGGCACGGCATCTGGTCCTATATCCTGATGCACAAGATTGACGTCATGATCGGTTGCGCCTCGATCGAGGGCACCAATCCGGACTCCATCGCAGGTCAGCTTGCCTTCCTGCACCACAATGCCCGGGCGCCGGAAGACTGGCGCGCGACCGCCCTGCCGGAGCGTTACGTGGAGATGAACCGCATACCGGCGGATGGCGTCAATCCGAAGGAAGCGCTGCGTGCCCTGCCGCCGCTGGTCAAGGGCTATCTGCGTCTCGGCGCCTTCATCGGGGATGGCGCGGTGGTCGATCACCAGTTCGGAACGACCGACGTGCTGATAATCATGCCGGTGTCGGAACTGAATTCCCGCTATGTGAATTACTACGGCGCGGACGCCAGCCGCTACGCGGCCTGATCCTTAAACCAGACGCTCCGTTAGTAGCACGCCCGCGCATACCGCGAGGACGCATCAGTCTGTGGGCTGCGGTCCGTCGTAGCCTTCGACGATAACCAGATCCCCTTCCGACGCGGCATCGCGCAGGGCCTTCGCGCGCATATATTCCGGTGACTTGTAGCAGGCCATCGCCTGATCGTAGCTGTCGAATTCGATCACCACATTGCGGGAGCGGGATCCACCTTCCATGGTCTCGAACCGGCCCGCGCGCACGAGGAAGCGGGCGCCGTACTTCTTGAAGGCCTCGGCATTTGCCGCGACATAGTTCTTGTAAGCGTCCGGGTCCTGCACGTCGACGCGGGCGACCCAATAAGCCTTGGCCATGAAACCGTTCTCCCAGTTTGTCTTTCCGGTTCTTCCTAGCCGCTTTTGCCGGACCCTGCCACAGCCTATTGCCGCCACCTTTGAAGCCCCCACTGAAGCCGCACCGGGGCCCAGCCTTAACGCCCCCTTAAATTGCCGCAATCTATGGTCATTGCGGGGGCCAATGGCAGAAATGCCGGTGGTCGGTACGGGGATGTTCGTGGGCCATGACACGCAAGGCGAAAAGCGCAAAGCGGATCGAGCCGATCTTCGGTGACGATCGCGGCGGTATGCTCAACCTGCGCCCTTCGGCGCGGGATCGCGCTGCGGCGCCTGCGGCGAAAAAGACCGCGCCGAAATCGAAAAAAGCACCCGCGAAATCCCGTCAGAAGGCCGCGTCCCAGAAACCGGCAGGAAGAAAGCCCGCCGTCCGGAAATCTACCAAGGGCCGCAAGGGCGGCGGCGGAGGAGGCAGAAGGTCAGCCTCCCGTAACAGGAATTTCCGCTCCCGGATGGGCGCCGGAGCAGCCCGGTTCGTGAAACGCGCCTTCTACTGGGGCTGCGTGCTCGGCATCTGGGCCGGCATATTCGCGGTTGGCTTTATCGGCTACTACGCCGCCTATCTGCCGCCGACCTCCGAATGGAAGGTTCCGGCCCGCCCGCCGAATGTTAAAATCGTCTCCTCCAGCGGCGCGTTGATCGCCAACCGGGGCGATACCGGCGGCGAAGCCGTCCGCCTTGAGCAGCTCCCACCCTATGTGCCGAACGCGGTGATCGCCATTGAGGACCGCCGGTTCCGCTCCCATTTCGGCCTCGATCCGCTGGGGCTTGTCCGGGCGGTCTACGTGAACCTGACCTCCGGCAATCTGGTCCAGGGGGGGTCCACGCTAACCCAGCAGCTTGCCAAGAACCTGTTTCTGGAGCCGGACCGGACCTTGAAGCGCAAGGTGCAGGAACTGGTGCTCTCGATCTGGCTGGAGGCGAAATTCTCCAAGGACGAGATCATGGAGATGTACCTGAACCGGGTCTACTACGGTTCAGGAGCCTATGGCATCGATGCTGCCGCCCGGCGTTATTTCGGAAAATCGGCACGCCTCCTGACAATTGCCGAAGCTGCAACGCTGGCCGGCGTCCTGAAAGCACCGTCGCGTTATTCTCCGACCCGAAACCCGGATCTGGCCGAAGCCCGTGCCCAGCTCGTGCTCACGGCCATGAACCGGGAGGGCTTTATTTCCGACAAGGAGGCGGCCAGTGCTCTGGCGGCACCGGCAACCGCCGTCCGTCGCTATGTAACGGCCAGCGAAAACTTCGCCGCCGACTACGTCATGGATATGCTGCCCCATTATGTCGGCTCTTTCGACGGCGACATCATCGTCGACACCACGATCGACCTGAACATGCAGCATGCCGCCGAGGAGGCCCTGCGTACGGCGATTTCTGAAAACCGGACCAAATACGGCGTTGCACAAGGGGCCGTCGTCACGCTCGACACTGCGGGTGCGATCCGCGCCATGGTCGGCGGCGCCGACTATTCCAAGAGTCAGTACAATCGCGCCGTCTACGCCAAGCGCCAGCCCGGATCGGCGTTCAAGCCGTTCGTTTATCTGTCGGCTCTGGAATCCGGTATGACCCCGGAAACCGTGCGCCAGGATCAGCCGATCCGGTTCAAGAACTGGACGCCGCAGAACTACACCAAGAAATACTATGGCCCGGTCACTCTGACCCAGGCGCTCGCCATGTCGCTCAACACGGTGGCCGCCCGCCTGACCTATGAAGTCGGGCCCAAGACTGTCGCCAAGACCGCAAAAAGGCTCGGCATTACCTCGGACATGAAGCCCAACCTGTCGATAGCTCTGGGCACCTCCGAGGTCACGCCGTTGGAAATCGCAGGCGCCTATGTGCCCTTCTCAAATGGCGGCTACGGCGTGCTGCCGCATATCATTCGCCGGATCAAGACGGTCGACGGGAAACAGCTCTATTCGCGCAAGGGCGACGGACCGGGCCGGGTCGTCGACCGCCAATACGTCCGTCAGATGAACGCGATGATGTCGGAAACGCTTTTGACCGGAACCGGCAAGAAGGCTCAGCTTGGCGATCATCGCCCCGCCGGCGGCAAGACCGGAACGAGCCAGGATTTCCGCGATGGATGGTTCATCGGCTACACCGGCAATCTCACCACGGCGGTCTGGCTCGGCAACGACGACAATTCGCCGACCAAGAAGGCGACGGGCGGGTCTTTGCCGGCGCTGATCTGGAAAAACACCATGGAAAAGGAGCATGAAGGCCTGCCGGTCGCAAGCCTCTCGGGCGTTCCCGATCCGTCCCTCAGTGTGGCAACCCCGGTGGCCAAGGCGGGGGCGCCTCTTCCGCCCGGCAACGTGGGCGAAAACGGCAGCTCCGCCGAAGATGACAGGCGCCCGCGCGGACCGCTCAACCTGCTCAAGTCGCTTTTCGGCGGTTAGCCGCTGGAATTTTCGAAACGAGGATCCGCATGCGCGTTCTGGAAATCTGGATCAACTGCCCGGATGATGAAACGGCGGACAGCATCGCTGAATCCCTGATCGACTTGCGGCTGGCGGCCTGCGCCAACAAGCACCAGCCGGTCGAAAGCAGCTACCGCTGGAAGGGCAATGTGGAATTCGAGCCCGAAATCCCTCTGGTCGTGAAAACCCGTGAAGACCTGTTCGACAAGGTTGTCGAAGCCGTGCGCTCCATCCATCCTTATGAAACCCCGAGCATTCTGGGTGTTCCGGTGGAATTCGTGAATGCGGATTACCGGGACTGGGTCATTGCCGAGACGGCCTGAGCGCCATCAAGCCTGCGATGAAACCTATCCGTATCCGTGTAGTCGCTGGCCGTTTTCCTTCAGCCAGGCGCGGGCCTGGCGGGTATGCGGCGCAAGATCCTCGCAAATCCGCCAGAAGCGGGCGGAATGGTTCATTTCCCGTAAGTGCGCCACCTCATGGGCGGCGACATAGTCGAGGATTTCCGGCGGTGCCAGAATGAGCCGCCAGGAAAAGGACAGGCTGCCGTTCGACGCACAGGACCCCCAGCGGCTTTTCGTATCCCGGATGGTGATCGTCTTGACCGGCTTGTCGATTTTCGCCGCGTGAAGGGTGACCGCGGTGCTCAGATCCGCTTTTGCCTGGCCTTTCAGCCATGAGGTCAGCTTGCGCGGCATGTGTTCCTCCGCCCCGGGTACCCGGAGTTCGGAATGTCCATCGTCATTCAGGGCCGGTTCGACCAGTCCGCGCAGCTTTCCGGTCGGGACAATGCGATGATCCTGCCCGCGCAAGGGAATGATGTTCCCGGGGAGCAGCGGCACATGGTCCGGCCGGGCTACCATCTTCTCCAGCAGCCAGCCGATATGCTGGCGCGCAAATCGTTCGGCCCTTTGCAGGTCGCCGCCACGGGGCACGGTCAGGACCGGGCCGGAGTAATCGGACGGCAGGCGCAGCAGATAGCGCCGCGCGCGCGGGTCCGCTCTCAGCCGGATACGCAATGGCGTTCCGTTGGCCTGAAGCTCGATATGGTCCGGCAGGGGTTTCTTGCGCGCGCGCAGCAGCATGGGGGTCCGGGGTTTGTGAAGGGGACGAATCGGCGAATGTCAGAAGATTAGCGCGGCTCTTGAACGGACGAAAGCGGCGCTTTGGGGCGCCGCTCTCGGTCGGTGTCGGGAAGGGTCAGGCCCTTCAGGCGGGGTCGGCACCCGGGGTCCGTCCGCGGTTCGCCATGAACCGGTCGAACTCTTCCTGGTCGCGGGCGCGGCGCAACTCGCGGAGGAAATCATCGAATTCCGCGCGCATGGTATCGAGCTTCGCGCGCTCTTCTTCCAGCCGCTTCAATTCCCGTTCGCGGTAATCGTCGAACGCCACATTGCCGGTCCGGCCATAGGCCGTTCCCTGTGCCATGTTATCCATTGCTCCCTTGAATGGGCTTGCACGCCACTGGTCACGCGCATCGCGCGCCATTCCGTGGAAGCGATCGCCCCACAGGATATAGGCCAGCATGGCAAGGCCAAGCGGCCAGAAGAACACGAAACCCAGCACCATCAGGCCGATGGTCACCGGGGTCCATGCAGGTTTGATCGAACAGCTTGCAGTCGTCATTGTCCTATCCATGGTTGACATCCACCCCGTTAAGGTGGGGGTCGAAGGCCATCCATTCAAGGAAACGTGCCGAAATGTGATCGGCATTGAACGGTCGGGAAGTTGTGCGACCGCGAAATCGACAAAAAACCGTCACCGCCGGAAAGCCGGCGGGGACGGCATATTCGGGCCGGCTGGCGGTTGCCGGTTATTCCGCCGCCACGCTTTGAGCGGGCGATGCAATCTCGTCCTCGAAAGGACCGTCGATGACGCGTTGCAGGCTGAAATCGCTCAGGAATTTCTCCCGGTGCCATTCGCTCGCCATGGGCGCGGTCGCATATTCGTGGAAGCACGGCGTACCCAGGGTCCAGTGCAGCAGCTTGGCTTCCGGGTTGGCGCCGAATTCATCCGGCAGCCAGTTCCAGACCTTCGGGATTTCGCCGACGAGGTCGTCTTCCAGCCAGGTGAACCGGTGCAGCTGTGCGCCGGTCGAATTCATGACGAATTCCGGGGTGACGACCTTGTTGGCCGGATGGCCGCAGTTCCAAAGCACCACGCTCGACCAGTTCTTGCGCGGATAATTGGCGTTCGCCGAGCCGAGGTATTTGGTCGTCGCCTTGGTCTTGTAGTCGTGATGAACGCACATCACGGCTTTTGAATCGTCCCGCAAGGCCCAAAGCTTGGCGATGTCGTCACGCAGCAGCATGTCGCCGTCCATGAACAGGGCCCAGCCGGAATAATTCATGAGATGAGGCAGCAGAAATCGGCTGTAGATGAACTGGTTGGAGCCGTCGCTGTGGGTCTCCTGGTAGCTTTCAAGATTCTTCAGTGCCAAAGGCGTGATTGCGAGAACTTCGCTTGAGTGCCGGACGAGACTGTTCGCACACACATGATAGGCAATAGCTTCGCGGGGATCGTATCCAATGAATATGTTGATCATTACGTCACCTCCGCATCCTGCTTGTGGTGTGGAGGCTCTGCCGGCCTTGATCTGAATCAATCGGATTGCGAAGTTGCGCGAATTAGGTCGAAACGTCACAGGAAAAAGTGGAGTCTATTACTCCATAAAAAGTTTCGCACCCGAATCCGACCGGATTTTTTCCAGTCGGATTCGGGTGCGATCGAAAAGAAATTCGGGAGATTCCGGCAGGCGTCAGCCGACCGCTTCAGACAGTTTCCTAGCCTGATCGATCCAGTTGTCGCGGGCAATGCGTCCGCGGAAATCCAGCTTGGCATCAAGGGATTCGATCTGCTTGTCGGTCAGGCCGGCAATCTGCCAGTAGTGGAAGATCCCGGCTTCGTTGAGCGCGGATTCCAGCTTTGGGCCAACACCAGTGATCGCCTTCAGATCGTCGGCGACGCCATCCGGCTTGCTCAGCAGGATCGCTGTCAGATCGTCGGTCTTGGCAGCCGGTTTTTTCGCGGGCTTTTTTGCCGTGTCCGATTTGGCGGCAGGCTTCGCCGGCTCGGATTTGGCCTCGACTGGTTTTGTTTGCGCCGGCCTGCTTACGTGCTTCATGTCCCCGCCCCTGTTGGAGCGGATGAAGTCCAGCACCCGAGGCGCGATTTCGGCCCGCCAGCGCGAGCCGTTGAAGACGCCGTAGTGGCCGACACGCGGCTGCTCGTAATGGGCCTTCATGTCATCGGGCAGGCTCGTGCAGAGCGCATGGGCCGCCCTGGTCTGGCCGCGGCCGGTGATGTCGTCCTTTTCACCCTCCACGGTGAGCAGCGCCGTGCGGCGGATCTTCGAGCAATCGACCTTAGTCGAGCCATGCATCATCGTGCCCATCGGCAGGGAATGATCGATGAAAACGGTTTCCACGGTCTGGAGATAGAACTCCGCCGTCAGGTCCATGACCGCCAGGTATTCGTCATAGAAATCCCGGTGCTTTTCGGCGTTGTCGCCGTCGCCGTCGACCAGATGCTGGAAGAAGTCGCGGTGCGCCGTCATGTGGCGGTCCAGGT
Organism: uncultured Roseibium sp.; assembly: GCF_963675985.1. Classification (NCBI taxonomy): domain Bacteria; kingdom Pseudomonadati; phylum Pseudomonadota; class Alphaproteobacteria; order Hyphomicrobiales; family Stappiaceae; genus Roseibium; species uncultured Roseibium sp. The sequence goes on from NZ_OY780957.1 coordinate 1,313,065, forward strand.
TCATGCTCATGAAACCGGTGAGTTGCAGGAAGCCCGGATAGACCCTGCGCATGAAGCCCGGGTGCGGGAACGGCACCGTCATGATGACATTGTTCCTGAACCAGTCGATCCCCTTGGACATGGCCAGATCGTTCACCGCCGTCGGCGCGACCCGGGTGTCGATCGGACCACCCATCAGGGTCATGGTCGACGGTACATAGGGGTCATCGCGGCCTTCCATCACCGCGACGGCCGCCAGCACGGGTACCGACGGCTGGCAGACGCCGATCACATGCGTGTCCGGACCCAGGAAGTGCAGCATGGAAATGATGTAGTCGATGTAGTCGTCCAGGTCGAAGTCGCCCTCCTGGATGGGAACCATGCGGGCGTCGATCCAGTCGGTGATGTACACTTCCGCGCTCGGCAGCAGCGTTTCCACCGTTCCCCGCAACAGCGTCGCGTAGTGGCCGGACATCGGCGCGACGATCAGGATCTTCGGATCCTTGGGGCGGGCGGAGGTTGCGCGCTCGAAGTGGATCAGGTCGCAGAAGGGCCTTTCCCAGACGACGTTTTCACGGACCGGCACCTTGACACCGCCCACGGTGGTTTCGTTCAGTCCGAATTCCGGTTTGCCGTAGCGCCGGGTCATGCGTTCGAGGACTTCGCACCCGGCGGCGACCGACTTTCCGATTTGCGTATGAGTAAAGGGATTAAGCGGATTCTGGAAATAGAGCCGCGTCATATCAGCGGCCGCGCGTACGGGGCCCATCACTGCATGGTTCATTTCATAAAGCTGATAATAACCCACCTGCGTCTCCTTGCTTGCCCGTTTCGTCCGTTGGACGCTGACGCCGCTTTTGCATCGCAACAGGATAGGACGAAGCACTAGAACCTATCAATACCGTAAAGTTCAAAGACTTTCGGCGCATAAACAAGGCGTTAGCCCTCGCGAAAAGGCAGGAGCCGCACTACATTGCAGTGCAGAATATGAATTTTATGTGAAAAAACAGCCGGCTATCAGGTACACGTGCCTCAATCGGGGAGCTGACTAAGCCGGCTAAGCCGCCAAATCGGCCACGACGGCATCGAGCACAAAAAACCCGTCGCGCGTGGCGCGGACCCGGTTATCCCCCAGCCGTTCCACCATTCCGTGTTCCAGCAGGTCGGAAAGCCGCTTCGGATCGACGGAGCGGTGGGCCAGGGCCTCGTAGCGTTTCAGATCCACCCCTTCCACAAGCCTCAGCCCCATCAGCAGATACTCGTCGCCGAGTTCTTCCTCGTTCAGACCCGTGTTTTCGACCATGCCGTGGCCATGGGTCTCCACGTTTTCCAGCCAGGTTTCAGGATAGCGCTCGATGGCTGTTGCCCGTTTCGTGGCGCCGACCGAAATCCGGCCATGGGCGCCGGGGCCGACGCCCACGTAGTCGCCGTAGCGCCAGTACACCAGGTTATGCCGGCATTCGGCGCCCGGTTTCGCATGGTTGGACACCTCGTAGGCCGGAAGCCCGTGGGCCTCGGTGACTTGCTGGGTCAGGGCGTAGAACTCGGCTCCCAGATCCGCATCCGGGACTTTCAGCTTGCCGGCCTCGTAAAGGGCGAAAAACGGCGTGCCTTCCTCGATGGTGAGCTGGTAGAGCGACAGGTGATCGGCGGCAAGCGCAATCGCCTGTTCCAGCTCCTGCCGCCAACCGTTCAGAGTCTGCTCCGGGCGGGCATAGATCAGGTCGAAGGACAGGCGCGGAAAGGTCGAGCGGGCAGTGTCGATGGCTTTCAGTGCGGTCCTGGCATCGTGCAGGCGGCCCAGAAGCCTCAGATCCCGGTCATGCAGGGACTGAACACCGAGCGACATGCGGTTGACCCCGGCGCTTCGGTAACCCCTGAAGCGGTCCGCCTCGACGCTCGAGGGATTGGCTTCCATGGAGATCTCGGTATTGGCGTCCATGGACCAGTGGCCGGCGATGCTGTCGAGAATCCGCCCGACGGTGGCGGGCTCCATGAGCGAGGGCGTGCCGCCGCCGAAGAAAATGGACTCTACGGTCCGGTTGCCGGTCATCTCCGCGAAATGGGCAAGTTCCCGCTCGAACGCCCGGACATAGCGGTCCTGGTCGATCGCCTGATGTCGAACATGAGAGTTGAAATCGCAATAGGGGCACTTGGCTGCGCAAAACGGCCAATGGACATAAATCCCGAACCCGCCATCCGGCGCGTTATTCGACGATTGCGGCATCAAGTCTCCAGGCAGGCTTTGGAGAACAGCTGGAACGCCCGCGACCGGTGGGACAGCGCCTCCGCGTCCTTCGACCAGCCGTGTTTTTCCTCCGAGGTCATTTCCCCGAAGGTCCGCTCGTGACCGTCCGGCTGGAACATCGGATCGTAGCCGAACCCTTTTTCGCCGCGCGGCGGCCAGACGATCTGGCCTTCCACCTCGCCGCGGAAAAATTCCCGGTGCCCGTCCGGCCAGGCGAGACACAGGACGGCAACGAAGGACCCGCGGCGTTTTTCAGGCACGGTTGCGCCCGTCTGCTGCAGCTTTTCCTCGACATTGCGCATGGCCATGGCGAAGTCCTTGTCCGGACCCGCCCAGCGCGCGGAATAAATCCCGGGATCGCCGCCAAGCGCCTCGGCACAAAAGCCGCTGTCGTCGGCAAGCGACGGCAAGCCTGACGCGGTCGCGGCGGCAACGGCCTTCAGTTCCGCGTTTGCTTCGAAGGTCAGCCCGGTTTCTTCCGGCTCCGGCAGGTCGAGGTCTCCGGCGGAGACCACGTCGAAACCGTAAGGCGCCAGAAGTTCGTTGATCTCGCGGATCTTGCCCTTGTTGTGGCTGGCGACGACCAGCCTGCCGGGCTCGAGTTTGCGGTGAGACATCGAGCGGTCCTTAGAGGATTGCCATTTTCTGCAGGTCGATCAGCCGGTTCACGCCTTGCTTGGCAAGTCCCAGAAGCTGGCCGAATTCCTCTTCGGAGAAGGGAGCGCCTTCCGCAGTGCCCTGGATCTCGACGATGCCGCCCGATCCGGTCATGACGAAATTGGCGTCGGTTTCCGCCGTGCTGTCTTCCGCGTAGTCGAGATCGAGGACGGGCGCGCCTTCGTAGATGCCGCAGGAAATGGCGGCGATGTGGTCCTTCAGGACATCCTTCTTCACCATGTCGCGGGCCTTCATCCATTCGATGCAGTCGCGCAGTGCAACCCATGCACCGGTGATCCCGGCGGTTCGGGTGCCGCCGTCCGCCTGGATGACGTCGCAATCGACGGTGATCTGGCATTCACCGAGGGCTTCCAGATCGACGACGGCGCGCAGAGAGCGGCCGATCAGGCGCTGAATTTCCTGGGTGCGGCCCGATTGCTTGCCGGCACTTGCCTCGCGGCGCATGCGGTCGCCGGTGGCGCGCGGCAGCATGCCGTATTCGGCCGTCACCCAGCCGCGCTGCTGGCCGCGCAGCCACGGCGGAACACGCTCTTCCAGGCTGGCGGTGCAAAGCACATGGGTGTCGCCGAACTTCACCAGGCAGGAGCCTTCGGCATGTTTGGAAACGCCGCGTTCGAGCGTGACGGCACGCAGCTCATCGGCTGCACGTTTGGACGGACGCATCAAGGACCTCTCGTCATTTGCAGGTTTCGAAGCGGAACGCCCCGGTCTCTTGCGCGCCTTGTAGACCCTCAGGCCAAGACAGGTAAAGTCCTGCTTGTGCAACGGACCCATTTTGCGCCTATATCTTTAATATGAACATCGCCGGGTCCCGCAAGACGGTTCCGGCGGGCAATCTAACGGAGTGAACGGCCTTGAGCCTGAGCGATCTCGATAAAAGGTCCCGCGAAATCTTCAGGTCGATCGTGGAGACCTATCTTCAAACCGGTGAACCCGTCGGTTCGCGTAATGTCTCGCGCAGCCTGTCCATGTCCTTGTCGCCCGCTTCGGTTCGCAACGTCATGGCGGACCTGGAGCACATGGGGCTTTTGCATTCCCCACACACGAGCGCTGGCCGGCTGCCGACCGAAATCGGCCTCCGCTTCTTCATCGATGCGCTTCTGGAAGTCGGCGACCTCAGCCAGGAGGAGCGCCAGCGGATCGATGTTCAGGTGCGTGCGACGCAGAACTTCAACTCCACCGAACAGGTTCTGACCGAAGCCAGCCAGATGCTGTCAGGCCTGTCGTGCGGAGCGGGCGTGGTCCTGACCCACAAGACCGACATGCGCATGAAACACATCGAATTCGTCCGGATCGAGCCACTCAAGGCCTTGGCGGTTCTCGTCGGGGAAGACGGCTCGGTCGAAAACCGGATCGTCGATCTGCCCGAGGGTCTGCCGGCTTCGGCCCTCGTGGAGGCGAGCAACTACCTGAACGCGCATCTCCAGGGACGAACGCTCAGCGATGTGCGCAAGGAACTGGAAAAGGTCCGGGAAGCCGATCAGGCCGAACTCGACCTGTTGAGCCGCAAGGTGGTGGACGAAGGGCTCGCCGTGTGGAGCGGTGCGGGTGTGGACGATCCGGGCACCCTGATCGTGCGCGGCCGGTCCAATCTGCTTACCGACCTGGAAGCGTCGGAGGATCTTGAGCGCATCCGGCTTCTGTTCGACGATCTGGAAAACAAGCGCGATCTGATCCAGCTCCTCGGCCTTGCCGAAAAAGGCGACGGCGTAAGGATTTTCATCGGTTCGGAAAACAACCTGTTTTCCCTGTCCGGTTCCTCGCTGGTGGTGTCGCCCTATCGCGACCGGGACCAGCGCATCGTCGGTGTTCTCGGTGTCATCGGCCCCACGCGGCTGAACTATGCTCGCGTGATCCCGATGGTGGACTACACTGCCAAGCTGGTCAGCAGGATCCTGGGGTAGACTGACCGAAGGTAGAACAGCCCGTTTGCACAAGGCGGCCGGCGATCCGATATGATAGGCATCTGCAGCCGACTTGACTGATCTGGAAGGACCCCATGCTGACACCTGCCGAACTGGAGCGCTATGCCCGCCACATCGTGATGCGGGAGATCGGCGGCCCGGGCCAGCAGAAGCTGAAAAACGCCCGCGTGCTGGTCATCGGCGCGGGCGGACTTGGCGCGCCGATTTTGCAGTATCTGGCGGCGGCGGGTGTGGGAACACTTGGCGTAGTCGATGACGACACGGTGTCCCTGTCCAATCTGCAGCGGCAGGTCATCCACGATACCGATCAGCTCGGCGAACCGAAGGTGGCAAGTGCGGCGGAAGCAATCGCGCGGCTCAATCCGAACGTGAAGGTCGAGCCTTATCCGACGCGGATCGCCGGCCATAATGCAATGGCGCTTGTGTCCGACTACGACATCGTCGCCGACGGGTCGGACAATTTTACCACCCGATATCTCGTGTCGGACGCGTGCTTTTTTGCCAAAAAGCCGCTGGTGACGGCCGCTGTCGGCCAGTTTGACGGTTCGATCACGACCCTGAGGCCGTTCGAGACCGATGCGGAGGGCAATCAAAATCCGTCCTACCGGTGCCTGTTTCCGGAAAAGCCGCGCGACGGTCTGCTGCCGACCTGCGCGGAGGCAGGCGTTCTCGGCGCCCTGACCGGGATCATCGGCACCATGCAGGCGATGGAGGTGATCAAGGAGATCACGGGCGTTGGCGAAAGTCTCGTCGGCAGGCTGATGATGTTCGATGCCCGCTCGTTCCGGATGGAAACAGTCCGTTACAGGCGTTCGCCGAAAAACCCGCTCCATGGCGACAATCCGAAGACCTGGGCGGATCTGCTGGAAGACGCCTGAAAAACAAAACTGCAAAAACAAAACCGCGACACCTTTCGGCATCGCGGTTTCTTGAATTCAGGAATTTGAACGGTTTTGGCCGGCTCAGTTCGGCTTTTCCGGCGAGCCCGCTGCCTGCTGGGCAGCAGCCTGCTGGGCCATGTTCTGCCGGTAAAGCTGGGCGAAATCGATCGGATCGAGCAGCAGCGGCGGGAAACCGCCATTGCGGGTGGCGTCGGCCAGAATGCTGCGGGCGAACGGGAACAGCATGCGCGGGCATTCGATCATCACGAACGGATGCATGTGCTCCTGCGGCACGCCGGTGATGCGGAAAACGCCCGCATAGACGAGTTCGACAGCGAACATCACCATATCCGGGCGCTCGGCCTTGGTGCTCAGCGTCAGGATCACTTCGAACTGGTCTTCGCCGAGCGGAGCCGCGTTGACATTCACGTTGATGTCGAGCTTCGGCTGCTCGCCCTGCTGCAGCGACATGGGCGCGTTCGGGTTTTCAAACGACAGATCCTTGATGTACTGGCCAAGGATGTTCATGCCCGGGGCAGCGGCCTGTCCGTTTTCCGGCTGCGGCTGTGCACCCGCATCATTCGTATCGGTCATCGTGTCTCATTCCGTTTCGCGGTGCTGATCGGACTGTCAGGTGCCAAATATCGGAACACCCGGCTGGCGGCCCGCGGGCACCGCGCAGCTCCTTTTTCGGGGCTGGCTATCACTTAGGGCCGCCGCACACAAGAGCGTCGACCTTGCCAGACGCGGGAAAGCGCTTCAAAAGGGGAAGCCATGCCAGAATTGTTCGACACCGCCACCCCGCTGCCACACCGCCGATTGAAGCTCGATACACTGGTCCGCCTGCGCTGGCTTGCGGTCGGCGGACAGACCGCGGCGCTTCTGGTGGTCAATATCGGTCTCGGTTATCCGCTGCCGATCGGCATTGCCTTTTTCCTGGTGGCGCTGTCCGCCTGGCTGAATGTCTTTTTGAAGATCTACTACCCGTCGCCCTTGCGGGTATCGGAAGGGGCGGCCGCCTTTCAGCTCGCCTATGACGTCCTGCAGATGAGCGGCCTTCTGTTCCTGACCGGCGGGCTCGGCAATCCGTTTGCCTTTCTGCTGCTTGCGCCGGTGATGGTGTCGGCAACGGCGCTGTCGGCTTTCGATACGATCAAGCTCGGCGCGCTCGCAACGCTCTGCGCCAGCCTCCTTGCCGTGTTCCACTATCCGCTTCCCTGGCCGGGGCAAGAGGAATTCTCGTTGCCCTTCGTTTATTCCATCGGCGTCTGGGTGGCGCTGGTCTCCTCGCTGGGGTTCATGGCCACCTATGCATTCCGGGTGGCGGAAGAAGCCCGCCAGCTTGCCGACGCTCTCACGGCGACGGAACTGGTCATGGCTCGGGAACAGCATCTGAGCGCTCTGGACGGGCTGGCAACCGCCGCCGCCCACGAACTAGGAACACCGCTTGCGACCATCTATCTCGTCGCCAAGGAACTTGCCGACGAGCTTCCGACCGATGGCGATTACGCCGAGGATATCGCCCTTATCCGGTCTCAATCCGAACGCTGCCGGGAAATTCTGCAAAAGCTCAAGTCGCTTTCCAGCGACCAGGACCGGACCTTCCAGCGCATGCCGGTGTCGCAGCTAATGGAAGAGGTTGCCGAACCCCTGCGCGGCTTTGGGGCCGAGATTTCGGTAAAATCGGCCGGTGAGGGCCCGGAGCCGATCGGGTCGCGCAATTCGGCCATTCGCTACGGGTTGGGAAACATCGTTGAAAACGCGATCGATTTCGCGGAAAAAAGCGTCGAACTTTCAGCTACTTGGGATGCCCGTACGGTCAGTATTTCAATTCGGGACGACGGGCCGGGTTTTGCGCCCGAGGTCCTGACAAAGATCGGCGACCCTTACGTATCTGTCCGCAGCATGATACCAGGACGCCGGTCGACCGGAGGCGGACTCGGGCTTGGCTTTTTTATCGCGAAGACGCTGCTTGAACGCACGGGTGCCAAACTGTTCGTGGAAAACCGGGCACCGCCTGAACACGGGGCTCATATTCGTGTGACATGGCCACGCAGCGCGATTGAATCGCTTGACAAAGTGGACGCACCTGATTTTTCCCGGCATAAAGATTGATATATAGCGGTTTCGCAATAAATGGATTCCGGAACGACATCGGTATCCCAACTCAGATGCGAACAACAAAAATGGGATCGTTACAATGTCCGACCCAGCACTCGGGATGGAAAACGTCGAAGACAAAAGTCTTTTGATTGTCGATGACGACAAGGCATTCCAGCAGCGTCTTGCGCGTGCGATGGAAAAGCGCGGTTTTACGACGGAGACGGCCGACGGTGTTCGCGAAGCGGTCGCCAAGGTCGGCGCCCATGCGCCCGCATTTGCGATCGTCGATATGCGCCTTGAAGACGGTAACGGCCTGGATGTAATCGAAGCCATCCGCCAGCGCCGGCCGGACTCCCGGGCGATCATCCTGACCGGTTACGGCAACATTGCAACGGCGGTGACCGCGGTGAAGCTTGGAGCGGTCGACTATCTCGCCAAGCCTGCCGATCCGGACGATATTGCTGCAGCCCTCGGGCGCAAGCCGGAAGAGAAGGCACCGCCGCCTGAAAATCCCATGTCGGCGGATCGTGTCCGTTGGGAGCATATTCAACGCGTCTACGAGTTGTGCGACCGAAACGTTTCGGAAACGGCGCGCCGGCTGAACATGCATCGCCGGACGTTGCAGCGTATTCTGGCCAAACGCGCGCCGCGCTGACTTCGCAAATACTGAAAGACCTTGCCCTTTCCTTGCCGTTTTGACTAAGTACCCGGCAAATTGACGGTCCTGAATCTGGCGATCCACGGAGACTGCCCATGTGGCTGCAGGCTGCCGGCCCCTTATACCAATCGGTTTCAAAACTGACTTCGGCTCTGGGAGTGGCTACTTTTGCGTTTGTGGCCATGGCCTCGACGCATCTTCACGCGCAAACTCCGCCGGAAACGATGCGGATCAACGTGGTTCCGCCGAAACCCGCCATACGCTCGATCACCCTCGGCAAGCGATACAAGCCGATCATCAACCGGGACGATGAAGGTGTCATTGTCGATACGCTCGGCAGCGCGGATACACCGCCGCCGTGCGAGACCGATCTTGAGGTAACGCTGGAAAACAGCCGTGTTCTTCACCGAAAGGTGAACATCTGTACGGGCAACACGCTGTCGGTGGATGTCGCATCCGACGGAAAGCCCGGAAGTGCGCGCGTGATCGAGGGGACGGCAGGGCAGGCCTATACGCCGAAACAGTCCGACGAGACGGTCACGCCTGCCTATAACACCGATACGGCAACGCCCTCGGAAACCGGCAACGATACCGCGTCCGGTCGCGGGACCGATTCCTTCGAGCCGCTGACGCCGGACGAAACGGCCGGCCCTGAGTCTGACGATGCCTTTTCAAGGGATGGTGTCATCGGTCAGGATCTGCCCGTGCTCGGGTCCGAAACGCAGCCGGGCCAGAGCCCGGATGTCGCTGACACGCCCTCCGATGTTCCCGACATTGTCTCGTCGCAGCAGGATGTCGTCGTCACGCCTTCCGAAGACCGGGTCTGGAACGCGATACCCGGAAATCTTCCCGGCGCAAGAACGACCCTGACCCATGGTGTGCCCCAAACCGACGACAATGACTTCTTCGCGGTCTGTCAGACGCAATCCGGCAATGCGACCATTGTCTTCAGTCAGACCTCCGCGAATACCCGGGAAGGGGCTTATCAGACGGTTCGTGTGAGTGCAGGTGGCTTCGACCAGACCTATGAAGCTGTCGGATCGTCCACCAGCAATCAGTATGGCCAGTCTTTCCCGCAGTCGGTGGTGCCGATGACGGATCCGCTCTGGGAGACCCTGATTCGGGAATCGGAAATCCGCGTCGAGATCGAGGGTGTGCCGCCCTATTCGGTGTCGCTCAAGGGCAGCGCCAATCCCGTGAAGCTGTTCGTGGCCACCTGTGGTCAGCCGCAACAGATCGTTTCGGAAGATGGAATTCCCGTTAACACCGGCGAGGAGGCCGGCGCGGACGTGCCTTGCAGCGAACTCGGCCGGGTCCGCTCCATCGAAGGTGTCAGACCGGGGCAGATCGTGTTCCGTAACATGAGCCGTGAACCGGTCGAAGTGCACTGGATCGACTACTCGGGAGGCGAGCGGCGCTATGCCCGTCTCGAGCCCGGTCAGATCCTGGAACAGCAGACCTATGTGAGCCATGCCTGGATGGTCCGCAGTGCATCGGGTCAATGCCGGGGCATCTACGTCACCCGAACGCCCTATCGGGAAGTGGTGATCAAAGGTGCGCCGCAACCGACTGCGCCGAATCCCAGTTTCGGGTTTCCGAATGAAACGACGCCTCCTGGTCCGATTCCGCCCGGCAATATCGGTGGAGGCCTCCAGCCCTCGGACGGCAATTACTCCATTGGCCCGCAAACCGGTGCGGGCGATGCCGCCGACTATCTCTGCACGGCGGGCGTGGATCTGCATGTGACGTTCTCGCCCGACGGTCGTACCGCGACCGTCGCCGAGATGGGATATGGCGTTTCCACCCTGACCAGGCAGGGCAATGGTTTCTACTATGCCGGACAGGGACAGGTTCTGAAGGGCGATCTGCAGAACGCGACCTGGTCGCGTCCGGGCTTAAGCGACGTGTTCTGCGCCAGGCGATAGGGTTGACTCGAAACCCGCGGCAGCCCGCGAATAAACTTTAGGTTGAAGCGGCGGATTGTGCAGCCGCGCGGAATTCGGTAATGTGGTGCGATGAACGGGAGGACATGCCGTTGCGCTCCATTTTTCTGACACTGGCTGCTCTTGTTTTTGCCTGCCCTGCCACCGCGGCGACCCTTGGGGTCATGCCCGTCAAAATGCTCGACACGTCCGGGGAAGTCACGGATCAGAGCGTCGCGCATGGCAAAAGAATAGATGCGGTCAAAAAGGCCCTGGAACGCGACCTGGAGGATCGCTACAGCAAGATCGTGATGATCCCTTCTCAGGATGTGGCTGCTGCCTGCCCCAAGGCAGATCCGCAATGTCTGCTCGATATCGCCGCGGCGGCCGGTGCCGACAAGGCGCTTTTCGTTTCGATCGTGAAGACCTCGACACTCATCATGCGCATGTATGTCCAGATCGTCGACGTCCCGCAAAAGACTGTCGCACAAAAGCGAGAGCTCAATTTCCGCGGTGATACCGATGAGAGCTGGCAAAGGGCCGAACGATTTTTGGTACGAAATCTCAAGGCGCCGTGAGATTTTCATGCGGCGATATCGGTAAACGGAGAAGCGTTTTGTGCCTCTTCAAATCGCTGACGTCTGCTGGAATCGGCTGGCGTGTCAGTTTCCATCTATGGCGTAAGGTCTAAGCCTCAGAATCGGAAGCGGCGTATTTATTAGGTATAAATAACAATTCATCAGCGTCATTCCGTAAGTAAAAACTCTACAAATTAGAATATTTAATGCCTTTTTAAAGTATCCGGGACTTTCTTGATTTCGAAACCCGGAAACAAGGTTTTCGAATTATGTCCTTTGCACGTTGGCCCTTCGCGTGGAAAATCGCACTCCCGGCAGTGACGGTATTTGTTTTTACGCTCGTTATCGCAGCCATCAGCCTTTCATCTCTTTATTCAGCCATGCTTGATGAGCGGCTGAAGAAAGTTGAGCAGATAACCGAAACGGCTGTCTCGATCGCAGCAGCGTATCACGCGAAGGAAGTCAGCGGGGAACTGTCCCGCGAGGAGGCGCAAGCGGCCGCAAAGGCTGCTATCGGAGCCATGCGGTTCGAGGGCGACAACTATGTGTTCGTTTTCGACTACGATTCGGTGACCCTCGTTCATGCGAAGGCCGACCTGATCGGCAAGGATCTCAGTGACCTGGTCGATGCCAACGGCGTCCACATCATTGATGGTCTGGTTGAGGCCGCGAAGGCGGGCGGCGGGCACCTGCTCTATCAGTGGCCCCGTGCCGGCGACGACAAACCGGTCGACAAATACGGCTGGGGTATGTCCTTCGATCCCTGGAGCTGGATGTTAGGCTCCGGCGTTTACATTGATGACCTGAACACCGCCTACTGGCAGCAAGCCGGGCTCGTGATCCTCATCATCCTGGTCGGCGCGGTCATTTCCGGCGGTACTGCCTTGTTCGCGGTGCGCAATACCGTTCGACCGCTCACCGCGCTCACGCGCAACATGAACAGCCTGGCCGACGGCGACAGCGATATCGAGATCTTGGGCGCCGATCGCGGCGACGAGATCGGCCAGATGGCCACGGCAATGGAGGTTTTCGTCCGGAATGAAAATACCCGGAAGCGCCTGGAAGAGGAACAGCTTGCAGTCCAGACGGATGCCGCACGCCGGGGTCATGAAATCCAGAACCTGAGCGGGGAGTTCGATCGGCAGATCATGGAGATGATGGGCATCATCGATACCTCGGTCGCAAGTCTGCAGGACGCGTCCGCGGATATGACCAAGGGTGCGGCCCAGACGAACGAGCAAAGCGGACTGGTCTCCAACGCGTCTTCCCAGGCGGCGCAAAACGTGGAAACCGTGGCCGCCGCGGCGGAGGAGCTGTCCGCTTCGGTCAATGAAATCAGCCGCCAGGTCCATGCCTCCAGCGAAATTGCGGCGAAAGCCGCCGCGGAAGCGGGCTCAACCAATGAACGGATGAACGCCCTTTCCGATGCCGCGGGCCGGATCGGTGAAGTGATCACGCTCATCCAGGCGATTGCCGAGCAGACCAACCTGCTGGCCCTCAACGCCACCATCGAAGCGGCCCGGGCGGGCGAAGCCGGCAAGGGCTTCGCGGTGGTGGCCGCCGAAGTCAAGGAACTGGCGAACCAGACGTCCAAGGCGACCGAGGAGATCTCCAGCCAGATTTCCGCAATCCAGGGTGAAACCCAGACCGCCGCGACCGCCATTTCCTCCGTAACGGAAATCATCAACCAGATGAACGAGATCGCTCACTCGATCTCGGCCGCGGTCGAGGAACAAGGGGCCGCGACCCAGGAAATCGCGGTCAATGCGACAGAGGCCTCCCGCAGCACCGTGGAAGTCACCACCAGCATCGAAAGCGTGGCCGAAGCTGCGGAGAACACGCGCAACACCGCCGAAATGGTGGATGACGCAGCACAACAGCTGCACAAGAACGCGGATTCCCTGAGGTCTCAGGTCGCAACCTTCCTGGAAGAGGTCAGGAAGCGGTCCGCTGCCTGATGTCGCAGGCCCAAAAGGCAAAAACCCTGCCCGACCCGGCAGGGTTTTTTTGTTTCTCAGTTACCTTCAGATCTTGCGCAGGGCGACCTTCGCGATCCGGTGGCTGGCGTCCTTGGTCAGGATCAGGTCGGCGCGCGGACGGGTCGGCAGGATGTTTTCGCGCAGGTTTTCCAGATTGATGTCGTTCCAGATCTGGTGGGCGGTTTCCAGCGCTTCCGCATCGGAAATCCGGGAATACTTATGGAAATAGGAGCTGGGGTCGCGGAAGGCGGTTTCCCTCAGCCGCATGAAGCGCTCCACGTACCAGTTCACCAGCAGCTCTTCGTCCGCGTCGATATAGACGGAAAAGTCGAAGAAGTCGGACACGAACGGAACCACGCGTCCGTCCTTGGGCAGCTCCCGGGTCTGCAGCACGTTCAGGCCTTCGACGATCAGGATGTCGGGATTGTCGACTGCAACCGTGTGGCCCGGCATGACGTCATAATAGAAGTGGGAATAGACCGGAGCCCGCACGTGGCGCTTGCCGGCCTTGATATCGGACAGGAATTTCAGGAGTCGCGGCCGGTCGAAGCTCTCCGGAAAGCCCTTCTTGTGCATGATGCCTTCGGCTTCCAGCACCGCGTTCGGATGGAGAAAGCCGTCCGTGGTGATCAGGTCGACCTTGGGGCTTGCCGGCCAGCGGCCGAGAAGCGCGCGCAGCACGCGTGAGGTGGTCGATTTGCCGACCGAAACCGATCCGGCGACGCCGATGATGAACGGCGTCTTGTGGTCCCACAGGCCCAGAAAGTTCTGGGTTGCCTGATGCAGGCTGACGGTCGCCTCCGCGTAATAGGCAAGCAGACGCGACAGCGGCAGGTAGATCTTCTCCACCTGCTCGATGGACATGGGATCGTTGAGGCCCTGGAGTTCCGCCACCTCGGCCGCCGTCAGCGTCATGGGCGTATCGGCTCTGAGCCGGGCCCATTCCTTCTCGGTGAAAACCCGATAGGGAGACAGATCCATGTCTCCGTTCGCAGCCACTTTCTGATCCATGTGCAGTTGCAGTCCGTGCTGCCCGAAATCCGCGGCCCCGCAGTCAGTCCTGAGGCCTTGACGCCTTTTCTTCGAGACCGGTCTGTCCGGTCCGGCTTGCCAGTTCCGCCATCACGTTCTCAAGAGGCACATCGGCCACCTTGAGGACGACCAGCAGGTGATAGAGGACGTCCGCGGCTTCCGCCGTCAATTCGTCCTTGTCGTCCCTAACCGCGGCAATCGCCGCTTCAACCGCTTCTTCCCCGAGCTTCTGGGCGCATTTGGCCACGCCCTTGCCGACAAGCTTGCGCGTATAGGACTTTTCGTCGTCGCTGTTCGCACGTGCAGCAATGATTGCGTCGAGATCGGCCAGAGTGAAATTCGTCATTCGTCTAGTCTTTTCCGAACTTGGGAGCCGGCCGGTTACGCATCGAGCCGCATGGGGATACCGGCGTCATTCATATACGCCTTTGTTTCATGAATTGTGTATTCCCCAAAATGGAAGATAGAGGCGGCCAGGACGGCGGTCGCATGTCCGTCCCGGATGCCTTCCACCATGTGATCGAGGGTGCCGACGCCGCCCGACGCGATCACCGGCACAGGTACCGCATCGGCGATCGCCCGCGTCAGGGCGATATTGTAACCAGATTTCGTGCCGTCCCGGTCCATCGACGTGACCAGCAGCTCTCCGGCGCCCAACGCTACCACTTTCTTCGCGAATTCGATGGCATCGATGCCGGTCGGTGTCCGCCCGCCATGGGTGAAGATCTCGAATTTTTCCGGTTCGCCTTCCGCGTTCACCTGCTTGGCGTCGATGGAGACGACGATGCACTGGGAACCGAACTTTTCCGCCGCCTCGCGCACGAATTCCGGGTTCTTTACGGCTGCCGTGTTGATCGACACCTTGTCGGCCCCGGCAATCAGCAGCTTGCGGATGTCTTCCACCGTGCGCACGCCGCCGCCGACCGTCACCGGCATGAAGCAGGCCTCTGCGGTACGCCGCACCACGTCATAGATCGTGTCCCGGCCTTCGTGGCTGGCGGTGATGTCGAGGAAGCAGAGTTCGTCGGCGCCTGCCGCATCATAGGCCTTTGCCGCCTCCACCGGATCGCCGGCATCGATCAGGTCGACAAAGTTGACGCCCTTGACGACACGGCCGTCCTTGACGTCGAGACAGGGAATTACGCGGGCTTTGAGGGTCATGTTGCCTCCTTGCGGGCAGCACGGATCAGGTCCATCGCCTCTTTCGGGTCAAGGCGCCCGTCATAGAGCGCCCGTCCGGAAATGGCGCCTTCCAGAATGGCGCAGTCGGGTTGAAGCAGCCGTTTGACGTCCTCGATCGAGGCAAGGCCGCCGGATGCGATCACTGGAATGGAGACCGCATGGGCGAGCTCCAGGGTCGAGGGGATGTTCAGGCCCTTGAGCACACCGTCCCGATCGATATCGGTGTAGATGATGGCCGCGACGCCGGCATCCTCGAACCGCTTGGCGAGATCGACCGCCGTCAGTTCCGAGGTTTCCGCCCAGCCCTCGACGGCGACGTAGCCACCCTTGGCGTCGATGCCCACGGCGATCTTGCCCGGGAACCGGCGGCAGGCTTCCTTGACCAGCTCCGGATCGCGCACGGCGACGGTGCCGAGAATCACGCGGGTGATCCCTTTCGAAAGCCAGGCTTCGATGTGGTCCAGCGTGCGGATACCGCCGCCGAGCTGGACCGGGTTTGTCGTCGCCTTCAGGATCGCATCGACCGCATCGCCGTTGCGGCTTTCTCCGGCAAAAGCGCCGTTGAGGTCGACCACATGCAGCCATTCGAAGCCCTGGTCCTCGAAGGCCTTGGCCTGGGCACCGGGATCGTCATTGAAGACGGTCGCCTGATCCATGTCGCCCAGCTTCAGGCGCACGCACTGACCGTCTTTCAGGTCGATGGCCGGGAAAAGAAGTGTCATTCGGTCTTGCATTCCTTCAGCATCGATCCAGCCGATGCTGTTCTCGTTTGTATGTTCGGCCGCTTATTGCGGCGAGAATTGTCGCCCTCAAGGCGTCCAGTCCAGGAAGTTGGCGATCAGCGCCAGCCCGAGCCGCTGGCTCTTTTCCGGGTGGAACTGGGTGCCGACCATGTTGTCCTTCGCCACCATCGCCGTGAACGTTCCGCCGTAGTCGAAGGTCGCCAGGCGGTCTTCGGCGCGGGTGCAGGCGAAGTGATAGGAATGGACGAAATACGCATGCAGCCCGTCCGGTCCGGTATCGACATCCTTCAGAACCGGATGGCCGCCGGGGCGGACGTTGATCGTGTTCCAGCCCATGTGCGGGATCTTCAGGGACGCGTCTGACGGCGTCATCTCGACGACATCACCCTCGACCCAACCGAGCCCGTCCACGGTCTCGAATTCCAACCCGCGTGCCGCCATCAGCTGCATGCCGACGCAAATCCCCAGGAACGGCTTTCCCTGAACCCGGACGGCTTCCTCCAGCGCGTCGATCATGCCGTCGACGGCGGCAAGGCCGCGCTTACAATCGGCAAAGGCGCCGACACCCGGAAGGACCACGCGATCCGCCTTGAGGACGTGGTCCGGATCGGCCGTAACTACAACGTCCGGGTTCAGGGCATGATCGCGGGCGGCGCGCTCGAATGCCTTGGCCGCGGAACGCAGGTTCCCCGAGCCGTAATCGATAATGGCAATGCTCATCTTCGGGTCTCCTGGCCAAATGTCAGGCCAACGACATGTTCGGTTCCGATCCGGGGGATGATCGGCTGAGCGGTCGGATGCAGTGAAGGCGGCGGGGGCGGCGGTTCCGTCGTGCCATCGTCCAATCCGCGGAAGAACCGCAGTTCTGCTTCCTCAACATTGGCGCCGCAGGTAACGGCGATCATGCGCCAGCCTTTGCGCTCGAGCGTCCAGCGGCGCAGGCCATTGGCCTCGAAGGCAAACAACAGCGAGATCGCCAGGGTGGCAACCGCAGGCGCGGCATCCCCGAGCATCGATACCGATAGCTCCAGGGCGGTTGCGACGACCAGATAGCCGAGCAGAACCAGCCACATCCTGTGCCACAGCAGGTAGATTATGGAAAAGCCGAAGGCGAACCAGGAAAAGCGGTCGGCAATGAAGACAAGCCGGTCCGCCGCTTCCGGGCTGGCCACCGGATCTTTCACATCCGGCGGTGCCATCACCATATAGGTGCTCATATCGCTTTAGCCCCCAAGCTGGCCCTTGGTGGTCGGCACCCGGTCGGCCTGGCGCGGATCGATCTCCACGGCCTTGCGCAGGGTGCGGGCGACCGCCTTGAAGCAGGTTTCGGCGATGTGGTGGCAGTTGGCGCCGTAAAGGTTGGCGATATGCAGCGTGATCCCGGCGTTCATCGCAAAGGCGCGGAAAAACTCCTCGAAGAGTTCCGTGTCGAAGTCGCCGACCTTGTCCCGGTCGAAGGTCACGTCCCAGACCAGGAACGGCCGTCCGGAAACGTCGAGCGCGCAGCGGGTCAGTGCTTCGTCCATGGCAAGGTGGGTGTCGGCATAGCGGGTGATGCCAGCCATGTCGCCGAGCGCCTCGGAAATCGCCTGACCCAGCGCGATGCCGGTGTCTTCCACCGTGTGGTGGAAGTCGATATGGGTGTCGCCCTCGGCGCGGACGGTGATGTCGATCAGCGAATGGCGCGCAAGCTGCTCCAGCATATGGTCGAAAAATCCGACGCCGGTCGCCACGTCATAGGCGCCCGTGCCATCGAGATTCAGTTCGACGGAAATGCGGGTTTCCTTGGTGTTGCGCGAGATTTTCGCTGTGCGCATCTGCTTCCCCTTCGTGCGGGCCGGTCATCGTTCCAGCAAACCGGCGCCGTTTTAGCAGGCCGACCGGCCCATGGGAACACTTATCCGGACAAGGAAAACACTCAGAGGCGGATGACGGTGTTTCATCTGGCCCCTTGGCAGCTGTGGTGTTAAGCACGGCGTGCTTCCATCCGCTTTCCTGCCGAATCGAGGATCCGCCCATGACCGTGAGCCCTTTCAAGCCTGCAACCGCCCGCGAACGCCTGATGCTGCCGCTGGATGTGCCGACAGTGGAAGAGGGGAGGGCCCTGGTCGAAAAGACCACCGGCGCGGTCGGGATCTACAAGATCGGCATGGAGCTGCAGTTCGCCGGCGGACTGGAGCTGGCGCGACAACTGGCGGCGGACGGTCACCAGATCTTCCTCGATGTGAAACTGCACGATATCGACAACACCATCTTCAGTGCGGTCCGCAATGTCGCCAAGATGGGCATGCGTTTCATGACGCTGCATGCCTACCCGAAGACCATGCGCGCGGCGGTCCAGGCGATCCGGGAAGACGGCGTGACGGATCTCTGCCTGCTCGGCGTGACGGTGCTCACCTCCATGGACGATGACGACCTGCACGATGCGGGCTATCGGGGCAGAGTGGCGGAACTGGTGGCAAAACGCGCCGCCGATGCACGGGTTGCGGGCATGGCCGGTATCGTCTGCTCGCCCCAGGAAGCAACCGCCATGCGGCATATTCTGGGCGACGAACTGGTCATGGTGACCCCGGGTATCCGTCCGGCCGGCAGTGCGGCGGGAGACCAGAAACGGATCATGACCCCGGGCGATGCCATTCGCGCCGGCAGCGACTATCTCGTCGTCGGCCGTCCGATCTCGAAGGCCGACGATCCCCGAGCCGCGGCGGAAGCGGTTGTCGCGGAGATCGAGGAAGCCCTGGCCTGACCCGCTACTGTCCGGTTGAATGGCGTATGTGTCGAAACTCGGGCTTATCCGCTTGTTTTCCTCTCCCCCTCAAGGGGGGAGACTGGAGTTGGCGGGACCGGTTTTCGTGTCCACACTGTCTCCGAGAAGGAATACATTTGATTTGTGAAATGCTTGAAAAGTCTGCCTAAGTAATCCGGACCCTAGATCCCCGACAGCATCCGGGCGGTCTTGACCGCAAAGCGGTCGGTCATGCCGGAGACATAGTCGGCAAGGGAATGCAGGGCGGTGTAGGGCGTCGTCACGTCGCGGATATCGACGCCGGCAGCCTTGATGAGTTGCCGATGATAGGAATCGAGTTTCTCCGCATCCCAGCCGACCTCCTGTAGCCTGACGTAGATGCCTGAAATGCCGTCCAGGACACGATGCACCGAGTTACGGCCCTGAACCTCCAGCTCCGTCTTCCGCGGTGACGTGAACAGGCGCTCTTTGGCCAGGTTCTTGATGTTGTTGAATTCTTCTGCCTTGGCGGACTTGTCGATCAGGGCACCGGAGAAGGTGCCGTCCATGATCGGCGCGTAATTCTCCTTGAAGGCCTCGACGCAGGCGGAAATTGCGATGCCGATGCCCCTTGCCCGTGCATAGGCGATGCGGTCCGGGGCGGCCATGTCAGACAGATCCTGATTGGATTTGCCCGTAACGGGTTCCAGGTGCCCGATCACGGTCTCGGCGGAGAGATCGCCGGACGTAAAAGCGTCCTCCAGATCCAGGATATTGTAGCAGATGTCGTCGGCGGCCTCGACGAGGAACACCAATGGATGACGGCGCCACCAGGTTTGGCTGTCATGCGTTTCCGAAGGTAGCCCGACGGCCTTCGCAACTTCGCAAAATTGCTCGAATTCACTCTCGAAAACGCCGAACTTCTTCAATCCGCAGTAATCGCTTTTCACCTGATCCTGGACGCGCGCAGTCACCGGATACTTGCTGAAAGCGCCAAGCACGCCGCGGGACAGACGCATGCCGCCTTCGTTCCGGTACATTTCCAGTCGCGTGAGGATGCGGAACCCTTGCGCATTGCCCTCGAATTTTTCGAACTCCAGCCGCAGGTCCTGGTCGAGCTCGGAAAAGAGCGGCTCCCCCGAGGCGAATTTTTCCGCAAACCACTGGCCGATCGCTTCTTCTCCGGAATGGCCGAAAGGCGGATTGCCGATGTCGTGGGCCAGACAGGCGGTGCCGATAATGCCCGCAATCTTGTGCCGTTCTCCGGCCGGAACGGCCTGTTGCTGCTCCAGCCAGTCACCGACCTCCATGCCGAGCGACCGGCCGACGCTGCTCGTCTCGAGACTGTGGATCAGCCGGTGGTGAATGTGATCGTTTTCGTAAAGCGGATGGACCTGGGTCTTGTTCGCCAGCCGCCGGAACGGCGCAGAGAACGTGATGCGGTCGGAATCCTGAACGTAGGTCGGACGATTGGGCCGCTCGGCGTAGGTAGGGTCCTGAAGGCGAAGTCCATCCAGCAAACGGGCCCAATCCACGACGGTCTCCAAAAATCTGTATCTGCAACGGGGTGAGTGCGGTCCCGAATCTGCGAAGATTCAGGAGGGTGGATCTAACAATAGGTGCGGAACCATGACAACGGGTCTAAACGCGACCCATGCCGAATGTGTGCGTCGGCCCCAAATGAAAACCTCCCCGCCTTCATGACAAAGACGGGGAGGCTCTTCCTCTGGATTATATCGTCAAGTCGGGGCCTGAACCTTATTCCGCTGCGTCCACCTTCAGGACGCCCCGGCGGATCTGGTCTTCCTCGATGGATTCGAACAGAGCGCGGAAGTTGCCCTCGCCGAAGCCCTCATCGCCCTTGCGCTGGATGAATTCGAAGAAGATCGGGCCGATGACGGTCTTGGAGAAGATCTGCAGCAGGATCTTGGTCATGCCGCCGTTCACCACGCCTTCGCCGTCGATCAGGATGCCGTGTGTCTTCATCCGCTCGATCGGCTCGTCATGGCCCTGGACCCGGTCAAAGCTCTTTTCGTAATAGACCTCCGGCGGGCCGGGCATGAATTTCAGGCCGTTGTCGGCGAGCTTGTCGGTGGAATCGTAGATCCCGTCCGTGCCGACGGCGATGTGCTGGATGCCTTCACCCTTGTATTTCTTCAGGTATTCGACGATCTGGCTGGTTTCGTCCTTGGACTCGTTCAGCGGAATCCGGATCTTGCCGCAAGGCGACGTGATCGCCCGGCTGACGAGGCCGGTGATGCGGCCGTCGATGTCGAAATAGTGGATCTGGGTGAAGCCGAACAGCTCGCGGTAGAAGTCCCACCACTTGTCCATGTTGCCGCGATAGACGTTATGGGTCAGGTGGTCGAGATAGTAGAAGCCGACACCTTCCGGCTTGGGATCGCGCGCGCCGAGCCATTCGAATTCCGCGTCATAGGCGGAGCCTTTTGCGCCGTAGGTGTCGACGAAATAAAGCAGCGACCCGCCGATGCCGACGATCGCCGGCACGTCCAGCGCCTTGTCGTCGCCGTCATAAGGCGTCGCGCCCTTGGAGACGGCATAGTCGAAGGCATGTTTGGCGTCGACCACGCGCCAGGCCATGGACGGGGCGCAGGGGCCGTGCTCGTCCACGAAGCGCATGGCATGGCTGCCCGGCTCGGCATTGAGGATGTAGTTGATGTCGCCCTGGCGCCAGACCGAGATGTTCTTGGTCTTATGGCGGGCAACTTCGGTGTACCCCATCCGGGTAAAGAGTTCGGCGAGCTTCTCCGGTTCGGAATGGGAGAACTCGACGAATTCGAAACCGTCCGTGCCGGCGGGATTGTCTTCGGTGATCTTCGCAGGCGGTGCGTCGTGCGGAAACGGGCCCATGTCATCCTCCTTTACGTTTCGCAGTGAAGATCAGAATGCGCGCAATTTCGCGCGACATGTGTGCAATGTCAGGAAAATAACGTATGCTCATGCACGAAAAACGCATGAAAATGAGATTCAATGCATGACAGTCGCACTCGATGGCTTTGATCTGAAACTGCTTGCCGTTCTGCAGGAAAATGCGGCCCTGACCAATCATGATATCGGCCAGCGGATCAGCCTGTCGGCCAGCCAGGTGTCCCGCCGTCGCCAGAGGCTGGAACAGGATCGGGTCATCCGCCGCTATCGTGCCGATCTCTCACCGGATCTGCTCGGTCTGACCGTGACGGCCTTCGTCGGTGTGACACTGGGCGCCCACAGTCGGGAAAACGCGCGCAAGTTCCGCTTGATGGTGACGGCCATGCCGGAGGTGCAGGAGGCCCACACCCTGACCGGCGATGTCGACTACATGCTGAAGGTGGTGGTGAAGGACCTCAAGGCCCTGAGCCGCATCATCAACGACGAACTCCTGCCCCATGACGCGGTTCAAAACGTGCGCTCGTCGATCGCCATGGAAACCCTGAAGGACGACAATCTGCTGCCGCTTGAATAGCGCGGGCAGGTCTTGCCTCCAGCAAGTTCCTTCCCCATCTGAAAAGAGGTTCAACAGCAAAAGATCGCCGCCGCGAAACCGCCGCGGGGCCTTGCAGATGGGAGACAAGAGAATGTTCGACGCCAAGTCCCTGCTCGATCAGTTCATGGGTGGCGCCGCCGGCGGCGCGACGGGGAGCGGCTCAGGCCGACGCTCCGGCGGATCGAATGATCTTCTCTCTCAGGGCAAGGATTTCCTGTCTTCGCAGGGCGGTGGTCTGGCGCTTGGCAGTCTGGCGGGACTGATGCTCGGCACCAAGACCGGCCGGAAAGTCGGCAAGAAAGCCGTGACCTACGGCGGTCTGGCCCTGGTCGCGGGTCTCGCTTACAAGGCGTATCAGGGCTATCAGGCAAACCAGCAGGGCGCGCCGCGCCCGCAGATGGAACCGGTCCCGGTGGAAGGCCCGAAGGACACGCCCTTCGATGCGGCCCGGGCGCCGGGCGGCGAAAACGCCTTTGCCCTGACCCTGCTCACGGCAATGATCCAGGCTGCCAAGGCCGACGGTCATATTGACGCGGATGAGCAGGACCGGATCTTTGCCAAGATCGACGAGGCGGGCCTGGACGGCGAAGCCAAGGCCTTCCTGATGGACGAGCTGCGCGCACCGCTCGACCTCGACAAGGTGGTCGCAGGCGCGACCTGCCCGGAAACGGCGGCGGAAATCTATGCCGCCTCCCGCCTTGCCATCGACCCGGATCACCGCGCCGAACAGGCCTATCTGAACATGCTCGCCGCACGGCTCAATCTCGATCCGGCGCTGGTCGAGGAAATCGAGCTGGCCGTGCGTGAGGCGGAAGTGGCCTGACAGGCAGTTGATAGTCTATGGTTGCATCTGGAGAGATTTCGCTCTTTGGAAAAGGGCGACTTGAGGTGCAGCCGGGGGTATCAAATGTCGAGTTCAGCCATTGTTCGATTTGCGGGGTTCGCCGTTCTTTTTCTGATCGCAGGCTTTGTCGGGCCGGCGAACGCGGAAACGCTGAGTGCTGATCAGGTTCAAAAAGAGATTGTCGGCAGGAGCCTCGGCTATAGCGGGGCATTCTCGGGAAATATTGTCTACCAGCGTGGAGGCAAGATTGCCTACACCGCGAAGGGCAAGAAATTTTCCGGCGAATGGAAATTAAAGAACAACAAGATGTGCACCCGTCTCCACACGAATGTCAGGGAGGGAAAATGGTCCTGCTTCACATTTTCCAGAACGGGAAAAAGCACTTACAAGACCAGCCTCGGCTACAAGGTCTGGAGAAAGTGACCGCCTGAGTGCTCGCAAATCGGGTCGTTCAGGGACACTGGCATGGCTAAAACGGAACCGGTCAAACGAGGAGCCGCGAGCCCATGCATTTTCAGATCCAACCGCTTCCCGACAGCGCCTTTGCCTATCTGTCGGGCCTGTCCGAGGAAGACCTCGCCGCCCGTCATATCCGGACCTATGTGGCGGATGAAAAGCCCGGCTTTCCGTGCCGGGTCAGCCTCGCCGATGCGGAAATCGGTGAGACGGTCTTCCTGCTGCATTACGAACATCAGCCGAACGACACGCCGTATCGGGCAAGCCATGCGATCTTCGTGAAGGCCGGTGCGGTGTCAGGGCAGCTCGAGCCCGATACGGTTCCCGAAAGCATCGCCAGCCGGCTTTTGTCGGTCAGGGCCTTCGACAAGGCCCATGCAATGATCGACGCGGACGTCATCGAGGGACGGGACGTGTCCGGCCTCATCACCAGGATGTTTGAAAACCCGGACGTCGCCTATCTGCACCTGCATTACGCCCGCCGCGGCTGCTTTGCCGCCGAGGTCAGGCGGGCTTAGCGGTCCGCGCCTGCTGCTCCTGCCGCTGCCAGGCGATGAGCATGATCATCGCCATGGCCATCAGATAGGGGAAATAGAACCTGGTCTCGAAATGGGGAAAGACCAGGTATTTGGCGCAGATCGAGGCGAACATCCCGTAGAGAAGCGCCTTTGTCCGCTCGCTCAGGATTGCCGGGTCGATCACCTTGGCAAAGAACAGGACTTGCGCGAACAGCAGCGCAAGCCAGTTCTCATGCATGATCGAGCGGACCGTCGAGCGCACCAGCATCTTCAGGTAGATCAGAACTGAAAACGGCGGATGGAAGCCTTCCAGCGTGGGCACGTATTCCACGTGGGTGAACCACAAATGGATCCACCAGCCCGGATGGTCGGAGCCCGAGGTCAGCCAGACATAGCCGGCAAGACAGATCGCGAAACAGGCGGTCATGACCCAGCGTCCGGGTCCGTAGATCCATGCGAAGACGAAGAAGACGCCGATGAAGGCGAGATGATCCGGCCGGATGAAAAACGCCACAATCAGCGCCAGCGCGGCTCCGATATCCTGGCGCTCCAGATAAAAATAGGCCGCCAGCAGAATAAAGACCGACGCGTAGAGATCCGGACTGAGAAGGGCGGCGGATGCGCCGAAACTCGACAGCACCAGCAGTCCGGCAACGACCGGCCCGTACATCAGTGCTCCGTTGCGTGCCAGCCAGAGCATAAGCACGGCGCCGACGGCAAGCGCCGAGCCGATCGAGATCAGCCGCAGAGCCTGCACCGGATCGACGAACCGGGTGAGCACTCTTGCCGTTTCGATATAAAGCACTTTCAGCCGGTAAAAGCCCAGCATGGTGGAAAAGGCGCGCGGGTCCTCGTATTGCCGGATCCGGTAGTCTCGGTCCTGGGTCAGGGTCAGGAACTCGCCGGGAGAGACGTTTTTCTTCAGCAGTTCATAGGAGGTGTCGTGCAGCTCCACCGGATCGGCGATCTCCGGTTCCAGGATCGAAGCCGTGTAGGCGACCATGTCCCAGTTGGAGACGGGAAAGACATGGACCACCGCGGCCGTGGTGATCACCAGGAGGGCCAGGACCGCAGCACCCATCCAGCTCCGCAGCGGCCGGTAGATCCGGCAAACGCCTCGATAGAGGGTCAGGAAGACGGTTTCCAAGAGCTGGGCGGCGCGGGTCAAGGGCTTCTCCGGAAGGCGTGGGATTGCCGGAAGACCCTGCCCGTTTCCGGTAACGATACCGTAAATTTTGCAGAGGGCGGCGTGTACAAACGTCTTGATGCGTAAAAGCGAAACCGTTGTGCAGCCTTGACGCTTGCCCTTTGGTCGGTGACGTGTCTCCAATTGAAGAAATGAAAAGCAATAAACGGGAGGCACCATGCAGGATCTGGGCGAATGGGACTATGTCATTGTCGGCGCGGGGTCCGCTGGCTGCGTTCTTGCCAACCGCCTGTCGGAAGATCCGGATGTGAAGGTGCTTCTGCTCGAAGCCGGCAAGGACGACAATTACATCTGGGTGCATATTCCGGTCGGCTATCTCTACTGCATGGGCAATCCGCGCACCGACTGGGGGTTCAAGACCGCCAAGGATCCGGGGCTGAACGACCGCTCGCTCATGTATCCGCGCGGCAAGGTGCTCGGCGGCTGTTCGTCGATCAACGGCATGATCTACATGCGCGGTCAGGCGCGCGACTACAATCAGTGGCGCCAGCTGGGTCTGGAAGGCTGGAGCTGGGACGACGTCCTGCCCTTCTTTCGGAAATCCGAAGATCACTACAAGTGGAACGATGACCTTCACGGACAGGGCGGCGGTATTCGGGTGGAGGAACAGCGCCTGTCCTGGGAGGTGCTCGACAGTTTCCGCGAAGCCTGTGCGGAAACCGGCATCCCGAAGATCGACGATTTCAACACCGGCGACAATTTCGGCGTTTCCTATTTCCAGGTGAGCCAGAAAGCCGGCATCCGCTGGAATACGGCCAAGGGCTTCCTGCGCCCGGCCATGAAGCGGCCGAACCTGAAGGTCGTCACCCAGGCCCATGCCAGCCGGATCCTTGTCGAGGACGGCAGGGCGGCGGGGCTTGAGCTGGATGTCAAAGGCGCACCGGCGAAGGTCTCGATCCGGGGTGAATTGGTGCTGTCGGCCGGCTCCATCGGCTCGCCCCAGCTTCTGGAACTGTCCGGCATCGGCGACCCGGGGGTCCTGTCCGCGGCCGGTATCGGGGTGACCCACGCGCTGCCGTCGGTAGGCACGAACCTGCAGGACCACTTGCAGCTTCGCACGATCTACAAGGTCAAGGGCGCGAAGACCCTGAACCACATGGCGAACACGCTCTTCGGCAAGGCGAAGATCGCGATGGAGTACGCGTTGAGCCGTTCCGGGCCGATGTCCATGGCGCCCAGCCAGCTCGGCGCCTTCGCCAGGACGGATCCGTCCTATGAAACCGCCAACGTGGAATATCACGTGCAGCCGCTGTCGCTCGACAAGTTCGGCGATCCCCTGCACGACTTCCCGGCGATCACGGCGAGCGTCTGCAATCTGCGCCCCGAAAGCCGTGGCCATATCCATATCACCTCGCCGGACAAGCATGTGCAGCCGGAAATTCTGCCGAATTACCTGTCGGCCGAGGCGGACCGGAAAGTGGCGGCCGATTCCATCCGCCTGACGCGCAAGATCATGGCAGCCCCGGCTATGGCGAAATATACGCCGGAGGAATATCTGCCGGGTCCCGATTACACGAGCGACGAGGAACTGGCGCATGCGGCCGGCGATATCGGCACGACCATCTTCCATCCCGTCGGCACCTGCCGGATGGGAGCGGACGAAGCGTCTGTGGTCGACAGCCGCTTGCGTCTGCGTGGGATCAGGGGCATTCGCGTGGCCGATGCCTCGGTCATGCCGACGATTACCTCCGGCAACACCAATGCGCCATCCGTCATGATCGGCGAAAAGGCGGCTGACATGATCCGTGCGGACCGCCGCGCGGGCGTGTAGGGTATCGGTCGGTATTGTCTGAACAGGATCACCCGAACCGATGGCGAAAGACTTTCCGAAGGTCCGCCTGCGCATCGTTCTGGCGCCGGGCGTGGCATTCGGCCCGGGAAAAGCCGATCTCCTTGAGGGGATCGAGGAAACCGGCTCGCTGAGTGCTGCCGGCAAGCGCCTGCGCATGAGTTACAAACGCGCCTGGAACCTGGTCGGAGACCTGAATGCCCAGTTCGCCGAACCAGTGGTCGAAACCGCGAAAGGCGGGTCGGGCGGCGGTGGCGGAAGCCGTCTGACGCCGTTCGGCAAGACCCTGCTTGAAACCTTCCGTACCATCGAAGCCCGGATGGAAGCCGATTCCGCAGCGGAATTCGCGGCCCTTTCCGGCATGGTGAAGTCTTCTCTTGAAACCGGCGAGCCATCCGATTAACGTTCGATATGTTCAGTCAGACATATCGAGGATTCTCATGTTCCGCTTTCCCCGCCGCTTGCTTCGTGTTGCCGTTGCCGCTGGCTTAGGCCTCGGCGCCATGGCCAGTTCCGCATTCGCCGACCAGATCACCGTTTTCGCCGCTGCCAGCATGACCGATGCCTTGAAGCGGATCGGGACCGCCTATACGGACAAGACCGGAACCGAGGTCGTCTTCTCCTTCGCAGGCACTGGCGCGCTCGCCCGTCAGGTCGAAGCAGGGGCGCCTGCCGATGTCTTCATTTCGGCGGATGAGGCCTGGATGGCCTATGTCGACAAGGCCGGCGCCGTGAAGACGGAAAGCATCCGGCCGATTGCGGCGAATTCCCTCGTTCTCGTTGGAGCCGCCGACGCGGAGCCGTTGGAACTGGAGCCGGAGGCGCTGGGAGGTCGGCTCGATGGCAACCGGCTTGCGATCGCGGATACCGAAACCGTTCCGGCCGGGCGCTACGGCAAGGCGGCCCTTGAAGCAACTGGCCTGTGGGACACGGTGGCCGATAGCCTCGCACCGATGGACAATGTCCGTGTCGCGCTTGCGTCGGTGGCGCGCGGTGATACGCCGCTTGGCGTGGTCTATGACTCCGATGCCCATATCGAGCCCAAGGTCCGCGTCCTTGCGGTCTTTCCGGCAGAGTCCCATCCCACGATCGTCTATCCCGCCGCCTTGACAAAAGGCGCAGGCGACGGTGCCCGAGACTTTCTCGATTTTCTGACCGGCCCGGAAGCGCAAGCAATCTTTACCGACAGCGGCTTCACCGGTGTTGGCGGATAAGTCCCCGCAGATGATATAGAGATCTGGACGAGGACTTGAGGGAACGGAAACGGGCGTGGGGTTTTTCGAGCTTCAACCGCAGGAATGGCAGGCGCTGGTCCTGACGCTGCAAGTGGCCGCGACGGCCCTGTGCTTTGCCGTGCCTTTGGCTGTCGCCGTTGCCTATGTGTTGGCCCGCTACCGGTTTCCCGGTCACGGCATCGTCAATGCCCTCGTCCACATGCCTCTGGTGCTGCCGCCGGTGGTGACCGGCTACCTGCTTTTGCTCCTGTTCGGACGTAACGGCCCGATTGGCCGATTTCTTGGCGAAACCTTCGGGATCGTCTTCGCCTTCAACTGGACCGGTGCGGCGCTTGCCGCCGGTGTCATGGCCTTTCCGCTGATCGTGCGCCCGGTCCGCCTCGCCTTCGAGGCGGTCGATCCGAAGCTTGAAGAAGCAGCCGCCTCGCTCGGCGCCCATCGCATTGTGACCTTCGCCGTGGTCACCCTGCCGCTGACCCTTCCCGGCATTCTGGGCGGGGCTATTCTGGGTTTCGCCAAGGCCATGGGCGAATTCGGCGCGACCATAACCTTCGTCTCCAACATCCCAGGTGAAACCCGGACCCTGGCGCTGGCGCTTTACACGGCGACCCAGTCCCCGTCCGGTGATCTGGCGGCCTTCCGCCTGACCCTGATTGCAGCCATTGTCGCCTTCGGTGCGCTTATTGCCTCGGAAATCTGGGCGCGTCGCCTGCGCCGGCGGATCGGAGGCTCTGATGTTTGAGGTCGATCTGAAAGGTCATGTCGGCAGCTTCCAGGTTGAGGCTGCCTTTGAAGGGACATCCGGTGTGACCTCCCTGTTCGGTCAGTCCGGCGCGGGCAAGTCGACGATCACCAACATGATCGCGGGTCTTCTGCGCCCGGACAGCGGACGGATCACGGTCAACGGCGAGACGCTTTTCGATTCGGAGAAGGGCATCAATGTTCCTGCGCGGGCCCGCCGGGTCGGTCAGGTCTTTCAGGATGCGCGCCTGTTTCCGCACCTCAGTGTGCGCTCCAACCTGACCTTCGCGCGCTGGGCCGGGCGCCGCCACGACACCCGCCCCCTTGAAGAGGTCGTCGAACTCCTGGGGATCGGCCATCTGCTCGACCGCAAGCCGGGTGGACTGTCCGGCGGCGAGCGCCAGCGGGTGGCGATCGGCCGGGCCTTGCTGTCCGCACCCCGGCTCCTGCTGATGGATGAACCGCTCGCCTCCCTCGATCAGGGCCGTAAAGCCGACATCCTGCCCTATCTCGACCGGCTGCGCAGCGAGGCGAGCATTCCAATCCTCTATGTCAGCCATGCCATGGAAGAAGTCGCCCGCCTGTCGCAGACGCTGGTCATCGTCTCGGACGGCAAAACGATCGCCTCCGGCCCTGTCGCCGAAGTCCTCTCCCGCGTCGATCTCGGCAGGGCCACAGGTCGGCATGAGGCTTCGGCCCTGCTGGAGGGCGTGGTGTCCCGCATCGATCCCGAATGGGGGCTGAGCAGCGTCGACATCGGTGGTCAGGTCGTCCAGGTTCCCGGCCTCGACGCACCGCTCGGCGATGCGATCCGCCTGCGGATCCTGGCGCGCGACGTAGCAATTGCCCTCTCGGAGCCGAAGGACATCAGCATCCGCAATGCGCTTGAAGGCACGATCACCGGCATTACCGACGAAAGCGGACCCTATACCGAAATCCTTTGCAGGGTCGGCGACCAGGCGCTCCGGGCGCGCGTGACCCGTGCGTCGGCTTCCGGGCTTGGTCTCGTTCCCGGCAAGTCCGTGTTCCTGCTCATCAAGAGTGTCGCCATCGCAAGGCGTCAGCGTGCACCCGCACCGGGGGTCGAACTGCCGGACGCGACAGATCGGCAAACGCTGGTATAGTCCAGCATATGAGCAGTTTGACGCGCCGCCGGCTGACCCGAAGGATCAAGCTTCTCGCGGCGAGTTTCATTCTGGCCGCGAGCGTCGGTGTCGTATGGCTGACCGGTGTGATCAGCCTGGGCTTCTTTCTGGGCGAAGTCGAACGCAGGGCCGAAGCGACCCTCGCCGTTCAGGCGGCGGTTCTGGAAAAGCTCCTGGACAAGTTCCGCCTGATGGCGCCGCTCATGGCGCGCGGTCCCGATGCGGCGGAAATCGTCCGCAACCATGACATGGAGCGCGGCAAACAGGTGGCGGCCATCGCCGCCGGCATGGCCGGCGCGGAGGAAGTCTGGTTCCTGGATCTGAACGGTGACGTGATCGTTTCCAGTGCCAGCAACGACCTGACTGCGACCGGCAGCGGCAGGG
Organism: uncultured Roseibium sp.; assembly: GCF_963675985.1. Lineage (NCBI taxonomy): Bacteria > Pseudomonadati > Pseudomonadota > Alphaproteobacteria > Hyphomicrobiales > Stappiaceae > Roseibium > uncultured Roseibium sp. The sequence continues at coordinate 1,343,501 of NZ_OY780957.1, forward strand.
CGGCGATCCGCGTGGTGTTCCGTCAGGCAATCCAGGGCCAGCTCGGGCGCCAGCTCCTGCCGGGAACGCAAAACCGGCCGGCAAGCTACGTTTTCGCCTCCGCCGTCCGCGAGCATGATGCCGTGGCCGGCGTGATCGCGGTTCGGGTCGGGCTGTCTGACGTGGAGCAGGCCTGGGCGCTCAGCAAGGACCCGATCGTCGCCCTCGACCCGTCCGGTTCCGTTGTCGTGACAAACGTGCCCCAATGGCGGGGCAAGCCGTTTTCGGAACTGTCTGAGGATGCCGACGGCGCAGTATCGGGCGGAAAAGGCGAGCTGACCGAAGTTCTGAAGCTGACCGACCGGGCGCGCGGCAAGAGCCATCTGAAGCTTGCGACGCGGCTTCCGGCCCTGGATTGGTCCGTGGTGATCCTGGCCGACACCAAGGAGGCCCGGCGTCAGTCGGTGCGGGCCATGGTGATCGCCATCCTTTTGTGCATCATCGCTGGTGGCGCCGTCTGGACCATGCTGGCCCGGCGGGAGGAAATGGCGCGCCGGCACCGGCGGGACAAGGCTGCCTCCCTGCGGCTCGAACGGCGGGTGCGCAGCCGGACAGCCGATTTGAGGGAAGCCAATGCGCAGCTGGAACAGGAGGTCCGCGACCGCCTGCAGGCGGAAGCCGATCTGCGCCTTGCCCAGGCGGAACTGGTTCAGGCGGCGAAACTCGCCACCCTCGGCAAGATGTCCGCCGCACTCAGCCACGAATACAATCAGCCGCTGGCCGCGATCCGTTCGGACGCGGAAATCGCCGAAATGCTGATTGCCCGGGGCGCGCCCGACAAGGCGCTCGGCAACCTGTCGCGCATCGGCAGCATGGTGGCGCGCATGGCCGAAATCGCCCGGACGCTGAAAGGATTCTCCCGCCGGTCGGGCACGGATATCCGTCCGGTGTCCCTGCGCCAGGCGATCGACGAGGCGCTGCTGCTGGTCATGCCTCAGATCAAGCGCAGCGGGGTGTCCCTCAAGACCAGCCTTCCGGAGGAGGACATCGTGGTCGCGGGCGGGCGTATCCGCCTGGAACAGGTGATCGTCAACCTGATGACCAACGCGCTCGATGCGGTCAGGGACCGGCCGGAGCCGCGTGTCGAACTCAGGCTGGAGCAGGCCGGTGACCAGGTCCTCCTCAAGGTGACCGACAACGGCAAGGGGATCGATGCCGAAACCCTGCCGCATATTTTCGATCCCTTCTTCACCACCAAGGAAACCGGTGCGGGGCTGGGCCTCGGCCTTTCGATCGCCTACAAGATCGTCCATGATTTTTCCGGCACCCTGACGGCCCGCAACACGGACGCGGGCGGGGCGGAGTTCACGGTCCGGCTGCCGGTTGCCGGTGAGAAAACCATAGCTGCGGAATAGAACCAGATGGATCAGGGCTGCGTCCTGCTAATTGACGATGAAGAAGATCTCCGGGCCTCGCTGACCCAAGGGTTGGAACTCAGCGGCCAGACCGTGATGGCGACGGGAAATCCGGAAGACGCGCTCGAGCGCATCACCCGCGACTTCTACGGCGTGCTGGTCACCGACATCCGCATGCCCGGCGAGGATGGCTTCCAGGTCATGCGAAAGGCGTTCGAGATCGATCCGGCCCTGCCGGTGGTCCTGATCACCGGACACGGCGATGTGCCGCTCGCCGTCGAGGCTATGCGCGCCGGTGCCTATGATTTCATGGAAAAGCCGTTTTCGGTTTCGAGCCTGGCCTCGGTGGTCGACCGGGCGCTCGACAAGCGCCGGCTGGTTCTGGAAAACCGCAAACTGCGCGAAGAACTGGCCGACCGGACCGGGATCGAGGGACGCCTTGTCGGACGGGCGCCCGCCATGGATCAGTTGCGTCGCACGGTTCTGGCGCTCGCTCCGACCGATGCGGATGTCCTGATCCTGGGCGAGACCGGCGCAGGCAAGGAAGTGGTTGCGCGCGCGCTGCACGACGAGGGCCCGCGCCAGTCCCGGCCTTTCGTGGCGCTCAACTGCGGCGCCCTGCCGGCGGAAATCATCGAATCGGAACTCTTCGGCCACGAGAAGGGCGCTTTCACAGGTGCCAGCGGCCAGCGCATCGGCAAGCTGGAACACGCCCATGGTGGCACCGTGTTTCTTGATGAGATCGAGTCCATGCCGCTGGAATTGCAGGTCAAACTGCTCCGGGTGATCGAGACGCGGACCATCGAACGGCTCGGTTCCAACAAGTCCATCGATCTCGATGTGCGCTTCATCGCCGCCACCAAGGAGGATCTGGAGGCGGCCGGTCGGGAAGGCCGCTTCCGGCTGGATCTGTTCTACCGGCTCAACGTGGTGACGGTGGCGATCCCGCCGTTGCGGGAGCGGCTGGAGGACATTCCTCTCCTGTTCCAGCATCTCGCCGTCGAGGCTCGGGCTCGCTACCGGCGCGAGATCCCGGATATGCCGGACAGTTATCTGGCGAAACTCATGGCGCACGACTGGCCCGGGAATGTGCGCGAGCTGCGCAATGTTGCCGACCGCTTCGTTCTCGGGCTGGAAACGCAAGCCTCCGCCTCGAACAGCACCGGCGCCAGTCTGTTCGACCAGGTGGCGGCCTACGAGAAGGCGCTGATCGCCGCCGAACTGAAGAAGAACGGCGGAGTGATCAAGGAGACCTATGAAGGCCTCGGCCTGTCCCGCAAGGCGCTTTACGAAAAGATGCGCAAATACGGCCTTGCCAAGGAAGACATGATTTCTGCCGAATAAAGTTCTGACTTTAAATTCGGGTCCGATGTCACAGATGGGCGGTCCGGCTCGTCGTACAGGTGTCAATGAGTTCACATCAGACTGGAAGACATCGATGACATCTGTTGCAGCAATCAATCATGAACAGCATATCCCGGACGTGTTGCGCGCCTTCGTTGAGGCCCATACGCAAATCTGCAAGACGCCGCTCGACGATAAACTGCATCACCTGGTGAAACTGCGCGCCTCCCAGATCAACGAATGCGCCTTTTGCGTGAAGATGCACACTGCCGAAGCACGCAAGGACGGGGAAACCGCGGATCGGCTCGAACGGCTGGTTGTCTGGCGTCATGTCGACGACTTCACCGATGCCGAGCGGGCGGCGCTGGCCTGGACCGAGGCGTTGACACGGCTCGACGACAAGGAGGACTATGGCCGGCTGCGCGCAGACCTCCAGCAACATTTCACCGACGAGGAAATCAGCGCGATCACTGCGGCCGTGGCCATGATCAACCTGTGGAATCGGATCGGGGTTTCCAACCACTGAGATGAAGACGCTCGAAACCAAGACAAAACGGTTCGAGGACGCGAGGCCCCAGTTGATGGGCCTCGCCTACCGCATGCTCGGCGTCGTGGCCGATGCGGAAGACGCGGTTCAGGACACGTTTCTCAAATGGCAGGCGGCGGACCTTGCCGGCATTCGTAATCCGGAAGCCTGGCTTGTAACCGTCTGCACCAACCGCTGCCTCGATATTCTCAAATCGGCGTCCCGGACACGCATGAGTTATGTCGGCCCGTGGATCCCGGAACCCCTGCAGACGGAGACGATCTCTCGCCAGGAGGCGGATCTCGACCGGGCCCAGTCGCTGACCACCGCCTTTCTCCTGCTTCTGGAGCGGCTGACACCAAAGGAGCGCGCCGCCTTTCTGCTCAGGGACATCTTCGGCAAGCCCTATGACGAGGTGGCTCGCACGCTTGGAATGACGGAAGCCGCCTGCCGGCAGCTTGTCTCGAGGGCCTCCAAATCCGTCCGTCAGGACCATGCGCGGTTCACGCCGTCTGCGGACCAGCAGGAGGCGTTTCTCGCGGCCTTCCAGAACGCCCTTGCAACCGGCTCGGTGGATCAGCTTGGCGCGCTGTTGGCCGAGACCGTCAGCCTGAGAACGGACGGTGGCGGCAAGGCGACGGCCATCAGCCGGGTGCTGGAAGGTCCGGAGCTTGTCGGCAAGTTCATTGCCAGGGTGCTCGGCCGGCTCTGGGCGGACGCCAGGATCGAGCGGCGCGAAGTCAACGGCATCGGCGGGCTCGTCATTCTGGACGCAGACACCGTCGTGACCGCCATGACGATCGGGTATGCGCCGGACGGCACCGTGGACCGGATCTACATTACCCGGAATCCGGACAAGCTCCGGCATCTGGCGGCACCGGCCCGACATGACCCGGCCACCGGAGGCCTGCGATTTCACTAGTTCGATGTGTCGAATCCGACACATTTGCCCTGCCTCATGGGTCAGGATCGACACGCTTTCCGCCCGGTTTTCGGGTGTGTGGTACGAATTTTCTCAATGATTGCTGAAATCTTAAGGCTCCTGCCCGTTTGGCATGGCCGTTGCAATAGGTTCCCCAGCGTGAGTACCGCGCGGCCGGGTGCACCCGCATCCGGAGTGATCAGGAAATGTCTGGGAGGACATCCATGAAAAAATTCGTTCTGGCTGCGGCAACCGCAGCCACTTTCGCTTTGTCCGGCGCAGCGTTTGCGGCTGACGAATGCAGCGACGGCGAAATCGTCATCAAGTTCAGCCACGTGGTGGCGGCAACCGGCCACCCGAAGGGCGACGCGGCGACCATGCTGGCGGAGCGCGTCAACAAGGATATGGACGGCAAGGCCTGCATGCAGGTGTTCCCGAACTCGCAGCTGTTCGATGACGACAAGGTCATGGAAGCGCTGCTGCTCGGCGACGTCCAACTGGCCGCTCCGTCCCTGTCCAAGTTCGAGGCCTATACCAAGAAGTTCCGCCTGTTCGACCTGCCGTTCATGTTCAATGATCTGAATGCGGTCGGCCGCTTTACCCAGAGTGACGCCGGCAAGGGCCTTCTGAATTCCATGACCGACGTCGGCTACACCGGTCTCGGCTACTGGATGTCGGGAATGAAGCAATTTTCGGCCAACAAGCCGCTGCTGTTGCCGTCCGATGCGAAGGGCCTGAAGTTCCGCGTCCAGACGTCTGACGTGTCCGTCGCCATGATCGAAGCCATGGGCGCGAATGCCCAGAAGCTGGCCTTCAAGGAAGTCTACGGCGCCCTGCAGACCGGCGTTGTCGACGGTCAGGAAAACACCTGGTCGAACATCTACACCAAGAAGTTCTTCGAGGTTCAGGACGGCGTGACCGAAACCAACCACCAGTGCCTCGCCTATCTGCTGGTCACCTCCGACGAGTGGCTGAAGGGTCTGGACCCGGAAATTCGTGACCAGTTCCTGACGATCGTCAACGAAGTGACCCTCGCCGCCAATGCCAAGGTTGCCGAGAAGGAAGCGATGAATCGTCAGCGCATTCTGGACGCAGGCAGCACCATTCGCGTGCTGACCCCTGAACAGCGCAAGGTCTGGGTCGATACCATGAAGCCGGTGTGGACCAAGTTCGAAGGCGATATCGGCGCCGATCTGATCGCAGCCGCGCAGGCAACCAACGGCAGCTGATCGAAGCTGACAAACAGCGGGAAGACCTGACGGGGCCTTCCCGCACCAATCCGGGACAAAAGCAGATATTCGGAAAAACCGGAGCCGACCCGGCTCGGGGGGAGGACACATGAAACGCGTTGACGATTGGGTTACGCGCTTTGAAGAAAGCGTGCTTGCATTCTTGCTCGCGGCCATGACACTCGTTGCCTTCACGCAGGTGGTCGCGCGCTACGGTTTCAATGCCGGCTGGGGCGGGGCACTGGAGTTCACGCGGATTCTTTTCGCCTGGCTGATCCTGTTCGGCATGAGCTACGGCATCAAGATAGGTGCGCATCTGGGCGTCGATGCGATCATCCGCCTGTTTCCGCGCCCGATTTTCCGCGCCTTTGCGATCTTCGGCGCCCTGTGCGCCGTCGCTTACGCGCTCATCCTTCTTTATTCCGACTGGCTGCAGATCTTCGGTGCTCACGCCCGCGGCGGCGCGATCGACTACTGGATGAAGATGTACAAGGTCGGCATCGGGCTCGACGACCTGCGCTATCCGGATTTCATTCAGGAGACCTTCGGTACGAAGGAGCGCGTCCAGCGCTGGCTTGCCTATCTGATCCTGCCGGTCGGGCTTGGCCTGCTGGCATTCCGTTCGGTACAGGCGGTGTGGCAGATCATCACCGGCGAACGGGAAATGGTGATCGCGGCCCACGAGGCGGAAGACCTCGTCGCCGAAAACAAAGACGTGCTGAAGGACTAAGGGGAAGATCATGGAAGCCGCAGTCCTTTTCATCATGGTCCTGGGACTTTTGTTCCTGGGCGTTCCGATCGCGATCTCGCTGGGCCTGTCCAGTGTTGTCGCCATTGCCTTCTTCTCGCACGACTCGATTTCCTCGGTCGCATTGCAACTGTTCACCGCCTCGCAGAACTACACCCTGCTTGCCATTCCCTTCTTCATTCTGGCTTCGGCCTTCATGTCGACCGGTGGCGTCGCGCGGCGCATCATCCGCTTTGCCATTGCCTGTGTCGGCCACGTGCGCGGCGGGTTGGCGATCGCGGCGGTGTTCTCCTGCATGCTGTTCGCGGCGCTGTCCGGATCGTCGCCGGCGACGGTGGTCGCCATCGGCACCATCGCCATCGCCGGCATGCGTCAGGTCGGCTACACCAAGGAATTCGCCGCCGGCGTGATCGCCAATGCCGGCACCCTCGGCATTCTTATCCCGCCGTCCATCGTCATGGTGGTCTATGCGGCGGCAACCGACGTTTCGGTCGGCCGCATGTTCCTGGCGGGCGTCATCCCGGGACTTGTTGCCGGCCTGATGCTGATGATCGCGATCTACGTCAACGCGCGCATGAAGAACATGCCGAAGCAGCCGTTTGCCGGTATGGGTGAAATCGTGTCGTCGGCCGGCGAGGCCGCCTTCGGGCTGCTTCTGATCGTCATCATCCTGGGCGGCATCTATGCAGGCGTGTTCACGCCTACGGAAGCCGCCGCGGTTGCTGCCGTCTATGCCTTCCTGATCGCCACCTTCATCTATCGCGACATGGGGCCCCTCAAGGGCATTCCGATCCGCAAGGAGGGTGAAAGCATTGGCGCGGCCGCATTGCGAAACACCTGGCTGATCCTGGTCTACTTCCTGCCCGGCTGCTTCCACGGCGACACCAAGAAGGTCCTGACGGACGCGGCGAAGACGACCATCATGCTGATGTTCATCATCGTCAACGCGCTGTTGTTTGCCCATGTGCTGACGTCGGAACGCATTCCGCAGGCCATCACGGACTGGATGATCGGCGTCGGCTTCAACTGGTTCACCTTCCTGATCGCCGTGAACATCCTGCTTCTGATCGGCGGCCAGTTCATGGAACCCTCGGGCCTGCTGCTGATCGTGGCGCCGGTGGTGTTTCCGATCGGCCTCGAACTCGGCGTCGATCCGATCCATCTCGGCATCATCATGGTGGTGAACATGGAAATCGGCATGATCACCCCGCCGATCGGGCTCAACCTGTTCGTGACCTCAGGGATCACCGGCATGAGCCTGTTCCGCGTGGTGCGGGCAGCAGCCCCCTTCGTGGCGATCCTGCTCGTGTTCCTGGTGATGGTGACCTACATCCCGGCGCTCTCCACCTGGCTGCCCTACAGCCTGATGGGCCCGGAAATCGTCACCCGGCACTGAGCTGGGTCGGGAAAAGACAAAGAGGCCGGGGCACAACGCCCCGGCCTTTTTCATTCGCCGTCAGCCGGAAACGGCAGGCCCGACATAGCGTGACGCGGGCCGGATCAATTTGCCGGTTTCCTGCTGTTCCACCACATGGGCGCACCAGCCGGGCATGCGGCCGGTGGCAAAGAGCGGGGTGAACAGGCTGCGGTCGATGCCGACCGCGTCGAGCAGGACGGCGGTATAGAACTCCACGTTGGTGTCGAGTGTCCGATCCGGCTTGGCGTGGGCAAGGGCGGAAAGCGCCGCTTTCTCGACCGCTTCGGCAAGCTCCAGCCGCGGGTTCCCCCTGGGCAGCTCGGCAAGGCCGGCCTTCAAGACATCGGCGCGCGGATCCCGGGTGCGGTAGACCCGATGGCCGAAGCCCATCAGCCGTTCGCCACGCTCAATTTCCGCCGTGACCCAGCTTTCCGCGTTTTCCGGCGTTCCGACCGCGTCGAGCATGTCGAGCACCGGACCTGGAGCGCCGCCGTGAAGCGGGCCTTTCAGGGCGCCCATGGCGCCGATCACTGCGTCGCGCATGCCGGCTCGCGTGGAGGCAATCACCCGTGCGGTGAAGGTCGAGGCGTTGAGACCGTGGTCGAGGATCGTCACCAGATACCGGTCCAGGGCGTTGACCGCGTAAGCAGCCGGTGGCGTGCCGGTCAGCATGCGCAAGAGGTCCTCTGCCGAAGACAGCCCGGCATCGGGACCGATTGGCACATAGCCTGCCTCCAGGCGCGCTGCGGCCGCCAGAAGAACGGGAAAGGTGCCGGAGATCAATTCCGCGTCCGTCAGGCCGGTCTCCTTCGGCAGGGCGCAGATGCCGAGCCGCATGCGGTCATAGGCGCCGATGCCGGTCGGGGCTTTTTCCATGGCCGGCAGGGCGGCCATGGCCATGCGCCGGGCCTGGGCGAAGGCTTTTCTCAGATCCGTTCCTGAGGTGGGCACCAGATCGCCCCATAGATGTTGGACGGCGTCCTCGAATGGCATGCGGCCGGCAAGATCCTCGATCCGCTTGCCGCGCAGAACGAGTTCTCCGTTCTGGCCGTCGACGTCGCTGAGCACCGTGTCGGCGACGACGATGCCTTCCAGCCCGGTACTGGGCACGAGATCGGCAGGTTTGAGGGGTTGGGTCATGTCGGTCTCCTTGTTTCGGATGGCGACACTCAAATCTGAGAGCTTGATATCGTCAATATTGATAAATACAATCAATATATGTCGACACCGATCTATCTGTCCGCTGCGGAAGCGGCAACCGAACTCGGCGTGCGCCCCCAGACGCTTTACGCCTATGTGAGCCGCGGGTTGATCCGCTCCATTCCCGGTCCCGGCAAGCAGCGCCGCTATGACGCCTCGGACGTGCGCCGGCTGCAGGGGCGAAAGGACGGGCCGGGCGAGGGCGGAACCCGACCCCTGTCCGGTGACGAAGTGCTGGAAACCCGGTTGACCCTGATCGCGGACGGCGGGCCGTTCTACCGGGGACATTCGGCCACCGGCCTGGCCCGGTCCTCGACCCTGGAGGCGGTGGCGACCCTCTTGTGGAGCTGCGATAGCGATCCCTTCGCGGGAATGGTGCCGTCCCCACCGCCACCGGCGGACCCGGCGCTGGGACCAATTGACCGGTTGATGATGGCGGTCTCCGCCTGGCCGGCGCAGGACCGGGCCGCCTATACCCTGTCACCGGTTTTGCTGGCGGAAAAAGGCGCCGCCCTGCTGCGCTACGGCGTTGCAGCACTTCTGGCTACGAACCCGAGTGCCGATCCGGTCCATGAGCAATTTACGATGGCCTGGACTGTGGAGCCGTCCGTGGCGCCGGTCCTGCGGGCGGCCCTGGTGCTCGTCGCCGATCATGAGCTCAACACCAGCGCCTTTGCCGTTCGCTGTGCCGCCTCCACCCGTGCACCGCTCCATGCCACGCTTCTGTCCGGCCTCGGCGCCTTTTCCGGCCCGCGCCATGGTGCGGCCTCCGACCGGGTATCGGCCTGGCTTGAGGAAATCGATGAGGCTGAAGACATCGAGCGGGTGATTGCCGGACGGCTGGCGCGAGGCGAACCGCTGCCCGGCTTCGGCCACACGGTCTACACCGGCCCGGATCCGCGCGCGGAGTGCTTGCTGGCGATCCTGAAGGAACAGGCGGGCGGTGCGCCCTTCGTCGATCTGCTGCCGGCGATCATCGCAGCCGGCAACGACCTTTACGGCCTGAAGCCCAACATCGATTTCGCCCTGGCCGCGGCACAGAAGGCATTCGCGCTTCCCGAAGGGGCCGGAAAGCTTCTGTTCTGCGGCGGCCGCATTGTCGGCTGGATCGCCCATGCGCTGGAACAATACCGGATCCCCGAGCAGATCCGGCCCCGGGCCGCCTATGTCGGCGAGCGGCCCGCCTAGAGATTAATGCCTTCTTCCTCGATGTAGATGCGGACGATCTCGTCGAACGAGGCATCGGCCTCAAACCCCAGGCTCACCGCGCGGGCGGCATCGAACTGGCGCGGCCAGCCGGCAACGATCCGCTGCACGGCCTCGTCCGGTTCGCGCCGAATCAGTTTGACGCGTTCCTCGCCACCGATCCGGCGCAGGGCGTCGATTTCCTCGCCCACGGTGACCGGCAGGCCGGGCATGGTCAGGCTGCGGCGCGGGCCGATCTTTTCGCCGTCCATGTTGGCGGCATGGATCAGGAACCCGACCGAAGCACGCGGGCTCGCCATCCAGTGCAGCACGTCGTCGCCGACCGGGAGTTTCGCCTCCTGACCGTTCAGCGGTTCGCGGATGATGCCGGAAAAGAAGCCGGAGGCGGCGGCATTGGGCTTTCCGGGCCGGACCACAACGGTCGGCAGGCGGATGCCGATACCGTCCATCATGCCCTGGCGCGTTAGATCGGCAAGAAGCAGCTCGCCGATCGCCTTTTGCGTGCCGTAGGAGGTGAGCGGGGTCAGGTGGAAGTCGTCCGGAATGGGGTCCGGGAACGGCGCGCCGAAGACGGCGATGGACGATGTGAACACCACGCGCGGGCAGTAGCCGTCGCCTGCGAGCCGGATCGCCTCGAACAGCCGCTGCGTTCCGTGCAGGTTGATCCGGTATCCCTTCTCGAAATCCGCTTCCGCCTCGCCGGACACGATGGCGGCCAGATGAAAGATGATCTCCGGCCGCTTGGCCATCAGGGCTTCTGCCTGTCCGGGTTCGGAAAAATCGCAGGCAATCGTCTCGACGGGACACGGCGCACCGGCCGGAGCGGACGGGGCGACGACATCGGCAAGCAGGAGTTCGCCGATCTCCCGTCCGCCCAGGACCTGCTCAGAAACCAGCCGGTCGACGAGCTTCCTCCCGATCATGCCGGCTGCGCCGATTACCAGAACCTTGACCATTCCATTCCCTCCCGGGTTTTCAATTATTTTGAGACTAGTCCTGCCCGGTGGTGTCGGAAAGGCCGGTCATGCGGGATTGTGTTCGTCGCTCAAGCCGACCGGACGCGCCATGTAGACCACATGCTTGTCGCCGATCTGCTTCCGGCCGGTCTCGCGGAACCCGTGGCGGGCATACCAGGCGCGGTTCGTGTCCATCAGCACGTTGGTGAACAGCCGGACCTCCGGCAGGTCCAACTCCTCTGCGCGCTTTAGCGTGAAGTTCAGAAGAAAATTGCCCAGGCCCGTTCCCTTGGTCGAAGGGTCGACGGCGATGCTCCACAGCAGCAAGTGATCCGGTTCCCGCATTAGAACGAGCGATCCCGACGGTGCGTCGACGGGGCCGGTGACCCAGGCTTCGTGGTCTGCGACAAACGCACCGTAATCCGCCGTCATCGGCAGGGGAACGGCGCCGATTACCTCGACCCAGGGCCCATAGGCCCGCTCGGCGAGGCGGAGCAGGCACGCAGCATCTTCCGGAACGGCCGGCCTCGGCGAAGGATGAGGGTTTGGCTTATCGCTCACCGCACCACCCCGGTTTCGCTTCCGATACGTGAAGGGTATTCCGCTCTGCGGCTGTGAGGCAGCGCGGGGCCGCATCCTTTGCGGCACTCAAGAGCGTTTCAAGCGTCGGCCAGACCGGCAGCAGGTTGACCGTGTTGTCCCAGGAAGATGTGGCGATCAGCGTCCCGTCGGGAGAAAAACGAAGATCACGAACGTGGTCCGTGTGACGCCGGTACCGGCCGACGAAGTCCCCTGTACCGGTATCGAGCAAACGGATTTCACCCTCGGCGAAACCGATGGCCAGAAGTTTGCTGTCCGGCGAAAAACGCAAGGAATAGACGGTGCTTAGGTAATTCTCGAAGGGAACCCGCCCGGCAACCTTTTCAGTTGTCATATTGATCAAAAGCAGATTTCGGGAAACGCCGCCGACCGCTGCAAATTGCCCATCCGGAGACACGGCAACGCGCATGGCCAGCCAATTCTTGCCCGGCTCCACCGGATAACGCTGGCTTTTGCCCGTCGAGAGATCCCAGATCCGTGCATCGCCATCACTCGAAGCCGTTATGATTCGCTTGCCGTCGGTAGTGAATTTGGCGTCTCGAACCCAGTCCGTGTGTCCTTCGTAGGAACGGTATTCCCCCGTCGAAATGTCCCAGACGCGCAAGACGCCGCCGCGGTCGCCGGTTGCGACCAGGCGATCATCCGCGGAAACGGCGAGGGGCAGCGCGCGAGGATGACTGCCCTCCAGCAACAACTCGCCTTTGTCATTCCGGATTTCGAAGTTGCCGTCGACTTTCGCCAGGGCAAGGATGCGTCCGTTCGAACTGATCAGGCTCCCTTCATCCGAACGGAGGTTCCACCCGGTGCCGTCAAGGGAAAACCGCTTTTCCAGAGTGTCCCCGTCCCAGACCGTCACGTTCGAATAATCCCCGCTTACGAGAATGCTCCCGTTTTCGGCGGCAATCAGATTGTAGGTATACGGTAGCGTCTTGACCAGTTCGCCGGTCCTGGTGTTCCGGATCGTGATCGGACGTTCCGGGCTGCCCCAGGGACCCACGACGATCTGCTCACCGTCTTTCAGAAAGGAACTGGTGCCGGCGCTTTCGGGGATCGCCGGCGCATTGGCCGTGCCGCGCCAGTCCCAGAGCCGGGCCGTTCCATCATAGCCGGAAGTCAACAGGGTCGCCCCGTCGTGTGAGAACCTGCCGCTGTTCACTCCGGATGTGTGGCCGCGCAGCACAGTGACCGTTTCACCGGTCATTGCGTTCCATATGCGTGCTGTCTTGTCTTCGGAGGCGGTGAGGATGTGTCGACCGTCAGGCGAAAAAGAGATGTCGTAAATACCGGCTTCGTGCCCGATCAAGGCGGACACGAGTTTCCCGCTCTCCAGGTTCCAGACCCGTGCATTGCCGTTGTGAGACGCGGTGGCCAGGAATTGGTTGTCCGGGGAGAAATCCGTGTGTTCGATTGGCGACCCCTCGTAGTAGGGGATTGAAAACCGGACCTTGCTGCTCTCCCGGTCCACCACGAAAAGATCCTGATGTTCCAGGTCCTGGTAGATGAAGACCGATCCGTCCGGTGAATAGCGGGCGGTCTTGCTCAAGTCGGCACCATAGTGCCGGGCGATCAGGGATCCGTCGGAAACCTTCCGCCGTTCTACCCCCCCGTCCGCATTGACCAGGATTTCCGTGTCGTCCGGTGCAAAAATCGCCTGTTCTATATTTTTCTCGCTGCCTTCAATGGTGTAGACGAGTGCGCCGGTCGCCAAGTCGATTTGTTCGCCGCGAGCCGTGAGCAACTTCTTGCCGTCCGCGGAAAATTCAAGGCCGCGGGCGGGAACAAGTCCCGGCTTGAGCATGAAGGTTCGAACGGGGGCAAACGTGCGTGAATCCCAAAGCTGAATGGCGCTCTGGATGCGATTGTCGAAACGCGCTGTGCCGGAGGCGGCCATGGTGTCGCCATCCGGTGAAAAGGCGATACCGGTAATTTCCACGCCGGAAGACAATTCGCCGAGACGTGCGCCTGTCCGGCCGTCCCATATGCCAAGACCTCCGCCGTCGACTTTCGTAAAGCGGGCCGTCACCAGTCTGCCGTCGGGCGAAAAGCGGAAGGAATACGAGCCTTTCCGGCCGTTGAGGCCGAGGACGGCAATCTGCCCTCCCGTCTGTGCATCATACAACCGGGCGTTCGAAAAATCGGTGACCAGCACCCGCTGGCCGTCGGGAGAAAACTCGGCTTTGGCGCCGGTAGACCCGCCGGGAAGCTGGAACGTATGCAGTTCGCGCCTTTCCGCCATCGCCTCGGTCAGCGCCATCCGGGCGGTCGCGACATAGGGCCGGCTGCGCTGCTGCGCATCGGTCGACGTCTCGTCCGGCAGGGCCTCAATTGCGCTCAGGATTGCCATCGTCGTGTCGCCGCGCGCCAGGGCTTCCTGCGACAGGTCGGACAGGTAAAGCGATTGCGCCTTCAGGGCGTCGTTGCGTTGCGCCTCCGCTACGTTGCGCTGGGCTTGGGCCTCGTTCCTTTGCCAGAAGGCAATACCTGCCAGGCCGAGTCCGATCACGACCGCCGCCAGCGACAGCGCGAGCGTCAGCTTTTGCTGACGCTGGGCATTGCGGCGACTTTCGGTGATGAACGTGGTCTGATCGGGGGTAATCTGCGGAGCTTCGCGGGGGCGTTCGTCGCGCCAGCGCTCCGCGTCGGCAATGTCCGCGCCTCTCAGCAACAGGGACCGCCTTTCCCCGGATTGCCGCCAGCGCCGCGCTAGACCGGCGAGCCGGGTATGTTCCCGGATCCAGTCGATATCCGTATTGACCGCGGAAATAACGCTGTCGACCGCATCCTCGAAAGGATCCCGATCCGTACAGAAAATGAAATTCAGCCGTGCAAGGATCGGCGGGATGTCCTCGCCCGGAACGTCTTCGATGACGATCGGCGCGATGCGCTTTTCCAATTCATGGGCGAGCTCGATCTCCCAGGCACAGACTTCGGAGGCTGCCGAAGCCGGACTGAGCAGGAAGATGATTGTGTCGGCCTCGCGGATCAGTTGCTCCAGCCGGTCGCGCCACTCCTCTGTCGGTAGGATGTCCTCCGTATCCCGAAAAATGCCGAGATTGCGGTCGGCGAGCACTTTGGAAATGCGGTGGGCCTTCTCGCGGTCCTTACGTGAGTAGGAGACGAATACCTTCGGCTGATCGTCCCCTTGAGCATGCTCAGGCAGCGTCAGGGCGTCAGACAAATTCAATGTCCTTCATAAGAAATCCGGGGGTCTGTTTCTTTAAAAAGTCAATGCAATTGCGATCAAAGGATCCGCCGCGAAATACTGACGGAAATATCTTTCAGTTCAAGTCCCAAGGTCCGGTGTGAGTTGGTAATCGCAACCGGCTTTTACAAGCGCCCCTTCATGAACAAGTCGAAATCCTCCATGCCTTCCTCACGGTCGAAACAGCCGAAACTGCCGCTGTCCTTCAGGCTTTCCGCGGCAGCGGTGAAAGCGCCGAAGGCAATGCGGGCGAGGCCGCTTCCGATGGAGATCCGGGTCACGCCCATGTCTTCCAGCTCTTTTCGGGTCAGGTGAAAACGGTTCCGTCCGGCCAGGATATTGAGCGGCGCGGGGACTTCGGCAATCACGGCCTCGATATGCCGTTTCTCCACAAGCTCGGGCGCATAAACGCAATCGGCGCCGGCATCGGCAAAAGCCTGGAGCCGTTTGATCGTGTCGCGGAGGTTTTCCTCAGACCGGATCGGCGCCTCGCTGCGGGCGGTCAGAACGAAGTCGGGCGCAAGACGGTTCCGGGCATCGACCGCGGCTTTGATCCGCTCCACCGCCAGGTCGAATTCATAATAGGGATGAAGCGGATCCGGCGAAAAGTCCTCGATGGAGCCGCCGCTCAGACCCACCTCGATGGCGCCGCGGATGGTCTCGGCGACCTCTTCCGGACTGTCGCCGAAGCCGTTTTCCAGGTCGCCGCTCACCGGCAGCGTGGTGGCGCCGATAATTGTCTGGGCGTGAGTCAGCGCCATGTCGCGCGTGATCAGCCCTTCCGCATCCTTCAGCCCGTGGGTGAAGGCAAATCCCGCGCTTGTTGTCGCCAGGGCTTCGAAGCGCAGACCCTCCAGGATACGGGTGGTGCCGATATTATAGGGGTTCGGCATGAGAAAGGCGCGGCGCTCCGCATGAAGCGCCTTGAAGCGGGTACGACGGTTCTCGATCGTCTGCATGGGAAACCTCCAGCTTGGCACAGGTTCGTCAACAGATTGTGCGTCCGGAATTATAACCTAGTGGTTGTCTCTTGGCAGGCCTTTCGTGTGTGCCACATCCTGGTATTTGACGGCGGGCTTGAGCACCATACCCTTGTCGAACTGGTCGACGATGCCGCGCTGAATTTCCTGCCAGGGCGTCTGGTGATCAGCATAGGCAAATCCGCCCTCGGCTTCCAGATCCGAGCGCCGTTTGGCGAGTTCTTCGTCCGAAATCAGGATATCAGCGGTTCCCTTGCCAAGATCGATCCGCACCATGTCGCCTGTTTGGATCAGGGCGAGCCCGCCCATGGCGGCGGCTTCCGGAGACGCGTTCAGGATCGACGGGGATCCGGACGTTCCCGACTGCCGGCCGTCGCCGATGCAAGGCAGAGAATGAATACCCTTTTTGATGAGGGCCGCCGGCGGCTGCATGTTGACCACTTCCGCGCCGCCCGGATAGCCGATTGGCCCGGTGCCGCGGATGAAGAGCATGCAGTTTTCGTCGATGTTGAGATCCGGATCGTCGATATTGTCGTGGTAATCCTCGGGCCCTTCGAACACGATCGCCCGGCCTTCGAAAGCGTCCGGATCGTCCGGATTGGACAGATAGCGGTCGCGGAACTCGTCGGAAATCACGCTCGTCTTCATGATCGCGCTGTCGAAGAGGTTGCCCTTCAGGTTCAGGAAGCCGGCATTTTCGGTCAAGGGGTCGTCATAGCTTCGGATCACCTCGGGCATCAGGATTTCCGCATTCTCGCAGTTCTCGCCGATGGACTTGCCGTTGACCGTCTTGGCGCCCGGATGAGGCAGCTTTCCGACGCGCATCAGTTCGTTGACGACGGCCGGAACGCCGCCGGCGTGATGATAATCCTCGCCAAGATAATCGCCGGCCGGTTGGAGATTGACCAGGAGCGGGATCTCGTGACCGACGGCCTGCCAGTCGTCGTTGTTGAGCGGGACGCCCAGATGGCTGGCAATGGCGTTGAGGTGGATCGGCGCGTTGGTCGAGCCGCCGATGGCCGAATTGACCACGATGGCATTCTCGAAGGCTTCGCGGGTCATGATATCGGAGGGCTTCATGTCCTCGTGCACCATGTCCACGATGCGTTTTCCGGTCTGGTAGGCGATCTGGCCCCGCTCCCGGTAGGGGGCGGGAATCGCGGCGGAGCCCGGCAATTGCATGCCGAGCGCTTCGGCCAGCGAGTTCATGGTGGTGGCCGTTCCCATGGTGTTGCAGTAACCGACCGAGGGTGCGGAGGAGGCCACCAGCTCCATGAAGCCTTCGTAGTCGATTTCGCCGGCAGCGAGCATTTCGCGGGCCTTCCAGACGATCGTGCCGGACCCGGTGCGCTCGCCCTTGTGCCATCCGTTCAGCATCGGTCCGACGGACAGCGCGATTGCCGGAATATTGACCGTGGCCGCGGCCATCAGGCAGGCCGGTGTTGTCTTGTCGCAGCCGATGGACAGCACCACGCCGTCGATCGGATAGCCGAACAGAAGCTCCACAAGGCCGAGATAGGCGAGATTCCGGTCGAGCGCCGCATTCGGCCGCTTGCCGGTTTCCTGAATCGGATGAACCGGAAATTCGAAGCAGATACCGCCCGCCTCGCGAATGCCTTCACGCACGCGTTTGGCCAGCTCCAGATGATGGCGGTTGCAGGGGGACAGGTCGGACCCGGTCTGGGCAATGCCGATAATGGGCTTTCCTGACTGCAGTTCCTCCCGCGTGAGGCCGTAGTTCAGATACCGCTCGATATAGAGGGCCGTCATCGCCGGATTGTCCGGATTGTTGAACCATGCGGTGGATCTCAGGCGTGGATGTTTTGAACCGCTCATGAAGCCTCTCCCTCATTCTTGACCGGCTGCTCCGGTTTGAATCGATTAACATCACCCGGACAGCGTTCTGTAAAGCCGCGTTTGCGGCGAAGCTGTTCTCCGGGTGCGGAGTTTTTTGGATTGCGGATATCAATTTGCGGCGGTTTGGTGCTGACAGGTCTTGCTGAGCAAATTTCAGGCGCTTGTGATCGAATTTGTTGCAAGTTTCAATAGATCGAAACTTATCTCACCTGAGAAAGTCGCTACAAACACCCGGTTTCCCAATCTAAAATACTAAATACACTAGGGAATCTTATGAACTGAAAATAGTAAATCGTATTGGTTAATGAAGGCGCTCGGTGTTGGCTAATGTGACATAAATTTTCGCAGCGTACATGATGGAGTTTTCTTAAAACTTGTTTTCTTGGTCGGTAAAATTGGCTATTATGCTTCTCGTAATTTGAAGTGGCCTGCGGGATTTCAGGGCCGCAAGATTTGACCTCAGATCTTTTCATCCAGACCGGGAGGGGGCTTGCCCCATCCCTTTTTCTTTGCCGGCGATTTTGTCCTGCTTTCACACGGATTCCAGATTTTCCATGGAGAGCAGGTCCAGCGACGGCATCAGGCTGAGCAACTCGCGCGTATAGGGATGCTGCGGCGTTTCGAACAGCGCGTCGCAATCGGCAACTTCGCAAAGCTCTCCGTTTCGCATCACTCCGACCCGGTTGCACATCTGCCGGATAACGGCGAGGTCATGGCTGATGAACAGCATCGTCAGGCCCAGTTCCTGCTGCAGGTCCTTCAGCAAGTTGAGGATCTGGGCTTGGATGGACACATCAAGCGCCGAAGTCGGTTCGTCGCAGACCAGGAACCGGGGACGGGTCGCAAGCGCGCGTGCGATCGATATCCGCTGGCGCTGACCGCCGGAGAACTCATGCGGGAATTTTTCTCCTGCCGCAGCCCCCAGGCCGACATGATCGAGAAGGTCGTCCACGATCTGCCGAACCTCCCGGTTGGACGAGGCAAGCCGGTGGAATTTGATCGGCTCCGCGATGATGCTGCGCACTCGCATCCGGGCGTTCAGCGACGAGAACGGATCCTGGAAGATCATCTGCATCTGCCGGCGCATGGCAAGGATCTGCTTGCGGTTGCTCAGTTCGGTGAGCTCCTGCCCGGCAAAGCGGATCGATCCTCCGGTCGGGTGATAGAGACCGGTGATCAGCCGGGCGATGGTCGATTTGCCCGACCCGCTCTCGCCGACGAGGCCGAAGGTTTCGCCTTCCGCGATGTCGAAGCTGACCGACTTGACCGCATCGAAATAACGCCTGCGTGACCGGAGGATCGAGCCGGAAACCTGAAACCGCATGCCCAGATCGCTGATCGCCAGCAACGGTCCTTCGACCTTGTCGTAGGCGCGGGCCTTGCCCAGCCAATGGGTGGCGATGTCGATCTGCCGGGTGGGCGTTTCGGCCTTTTCGATATAGTCGACCACCGGAAACCGCTCGATGCGGATATCCGGACGGGGAACCGCGGAAATCAGGCTCTTGGTATAGGGATGCTCGGGCGACCCTAGAACCTGGGTCGTCTCGCCATATTCGACCAGCTTGCCGTGATACATCACCGCAACGTGGTCGGTGATGTCGGCAATGACACCCATGTCATGGGTGATCACGAGCATGGCAACATGGCGTTCGGAACAGAGTTTTTTCATCAACTCCAGGATCTGCGCCTGAATGGATACGTCGAGCGCCGTCGTCGGCTCGTCGGCGATGACGAGTTCCGGTTCCGCGCACAGGGCAAGCGCGATCACGACCCGCTGGCGCATGCCGCCGGAAAACTGATGCGGATACTGTTTGATCCGTTCCGGCGCATCGGGAATGCCGACCGCATCGATCAGTTCGATCGCCCGGGTTCTGGCCTCGTTGCGGGTGAGTGCCAGATGGGTGCGGATGGTTTCCACCAACTGACTTTCCACGGTCTGCAGCGGATCGAGCGATGTCAGGGGATCCTGGAAGATCATCCCGATCTTCCGTCCCCGCAACAGACGTTTCTGCTTGTCCGGCAGGCTGTCGATCCGCTGGCCGTGGAGATAGATCTCGCCTTCGGCGATGCGCCCCGGTTCGGCCAGAAGGCCGATCACCGCATTGCCGACGGTCGACTTGCCCGCGCCGCTTTCACCGACGACGCCGAGGATCTTGCCGGCCTCCACCGCCATATCGACGCCCTCGACCGCGACGAAGGTGGATTTGCGGCCTGGAAACTCAACCTTGAGATCGTGGATCTTGAGTACGCTCATGGCCTCACCGCAGCTTCGGGTTCAGGGCGTCGCGCAGCCAGTCGCCCAGCAGGTTGACGTTGAGCACGAGCAGCGCCAGCGCCAGGCCGGGGAAGATCGCGATCCACCATTCGCCGGAATAGAGGAAGTCGTTGCCGATTGCGATCAGGGTGCCGAGCGAGGGCTGGGTCGGCGGCATGCCGACGCCGAGGAACGACAGGGTCGCTTCCGTGATGATTGCAAGCGCAAGGTTGATGGTCGCGATCACCAGGACCGGCCCGGTGACGTTGGGAAGAATGTGGCGGACCATGATGGTGATGGAGGGGATGCCGATCACGCGCGCGGCCTGCACATATTCCTTGTTCTTCTCTACCATGGTCGAGCCGCGCACCGTACGGGCGTATTGCACCCAAAACGACAGCGCGATGGAAAAGATCAGAATCCAGAAGGAGAAGGATTCCCGGTCGAGCGAGCCGAATATGCCGTGCACGGCGCCGTCCACCAGGAGGGCGATCAGGATGGCGGGGAAGGTCAGCTGGACGTCGGCAATGCGCATGATGACCGCATCCACCCGTCCGCCCATGTAACCGGCGACCAGCCCAAGGGTGATGCCAAGGGCAGCCGCCAGAAACACCGAGCAGAAGCCGACGATCAGGGAAATCCGCATGCCGTAGAAGATGGCGGAAATGATGTCCCGGCCCTGATCGTCCGTGCCGAGCGGAAACCGTGGATCGGCAAATTCCATCCAGAAGGGCGGCACCCGGGCATCGAGGATGGAAACCGAGGCCAGGTCGAACGGATCGTGCGGCGCCACCAGGGGCGCGAAAAACGCCACGAAAAACAGGATCAGCGTCCCCATCGCGGCCAGCACCGTGATGCGCGAGCGCAGGAACGAATGGAACATGTCGCTGTCGATGATCCGGGCGAAGAGACCGGGGACAGCTTCGGGAGCCTTGGCGTCCTTGTTGGAGACGTCAGACATGGGCGCGGTCTCCTTGTCAGGCCCGCACGATCCGCAGGCGCGGATCGATCAGGAAATAGAGTATGTCGACAATGAAGTTGATGGCGACGAACAGGAAGGCCGTCAGCAACAGATAGGCGGACATGATCGGAATATCGACGTTCTGCACCGCCTGCAGGAACATGATCCCCATCCCGGGCCATTGGAAGACGGTTTCGGTGATGGTGGCGAACGCGATGATGGCGCCGAGCTGCAGCCCGGTGATCGTGATCACCGGGACGAGGGTATTCTTCAGGGCGTGCCGGAAATGTACGATCCGGTCGGGCAGGCCCCGGGCTCGGGCGAACTTGATGTAGTCGGTGCGGATGACTTCCAGCATTTCCGCCCGGATCAGGCGCATGATCAGGGTCATCTGGTAAAGACCGAGCGTAATCGACGGCAAGATCAGAGCCTTGATCCCGGACCATGTCAAAAGCCCGGTCGTCCACCAGGATCCGATCTGGACCACCTCGCCGCGCCCGAAACTCGGCAGCCATTGCAGCGTGACGGAAAACAGGAAGATCAGCAGGATCCCGATGAAGAACGTCGGCAGGGATATTCCGATCAGGGACACCGACAGGAACAGTTTCGAAAGTTTCGATTCGCGGTTCAGCCCGGTATAGATGCCCATGGGAACGCCCACCACCAGGGCAAACAGCGCCGACACGAAGGAAAGCTCCAGGGTTGCGGGAATTCGCTTGGCGAATAACTCGCTGACCGGCTGGTGGAATTGGTAGGAGGTGCCGAAATCGAATTGCGCCGCCTTGATGACAAACCGGGCGAACTGGATCGGGATCGGATCGTTCAGGCCGAGACGTTCCCGCAGGGCTTCGCGTTCCTGGATCGAGGTCTCGATCCCGACCATCATGTTCACGGGGTCGCCGACAAAACGGAACAGTGAAAACGACAGCAGGGCCACGACCAGCATGACAACGATCGCCTGCATGAGACGACGCACCGCGAAACCAAGCATGACGGTTCTTTTCTTCGGTATTGGGTATCCCCGGTCCGGAGACCGGGGATACGGATTTCAGGTCCGGCTTACTTCTTGGTGACGAAGCGGAACAGGAACTGGTTGTCGGCGCGCTGGGCGAGTTCGATACCATCGCGGACACCCCAGGCAAGCGCCTGCTGGTGCAGCGGGATGTGGGAGACTTCGTCATTGGCGATCGTGAAGGCTTCCGCGATCAGGGCATCGCGTTTGGCCTGATCGTTTTCCACGAGGATCTCGTCTGCGAGCGCGTCAACCTTCTTGTTGCAGTAGCCGCCAAGGTTGAAGGCACCGCCGTTGCCTTTTTCGTCCCGGCACTGGATCAGGTTGTCGAGGATGTTCCAGCTGTCGAAGGACCCCGGGGTCCAGCCGAGCAGGTAGAAGGAGGTGTCGAAGCCGGCCGAGGCCAGCACCTTGGCGAAGTATTTCGCCTTGGGCTGGGCGTTCAGGTCGACCTTGACACCGATACGGGCGAGCATGGCAGCGACGGCCTGGCAGATCGCCTCGTCATTGACGTAACGGTCGTTCGGACAGTCCATGCCGACCTCGAATCCGTCCGGATAGCCGGCCTCCGCAAGCAATTCCTTGGCGGCCTTAGGGTCATAGGGGTACCGCTTGAACTCGTCGGAGCGCGCGTACAGGAACGGCGAAATCATCAGGGCCGACGGCTCCGACAGATTACGCATCACCTTGGCCTTGATCGCTTCGATGTCGATCGCCTGATAGAAGGCCTTGCGCACCCGAACGTCCTTGAACGGGTTCTTTCCCTTCACGTTGGAATAGAGCAACTCGTCGCGCATCTGGTCCATGCCCAGAAAGATCGTCCGCAGTTCCGGACCGATCAGCGCCCGGGTGCCCTGGTTGTTCTCGACCCGTTTCACGTCCTGAACCGGGATCGGATAGACCATGTCCAGTTCGCCCGAAAGCAGGGCGGCGACGCGGGTCGCGTCGGAGCCGATCGGGGTGAACTCGACCGTGTCGAGATTGTGGGTCGGCTTGTCCCACCAGCCGTCGTATTTTTCATAGACGGTCTTCACGCCAGGCTCGTGGCTGACGATCTTGAACGGACCCGTGCCATTGGCATGAAGGGCGGCATAGTTCGGAGTGGTGTCGGAAGCGGATGTGATCGCAACCGCATCGTTTGCCTCGGTCCACTCCTTGTCCATGATGTACCAGGTGTCCCACTCGTAGGGCAGGATCGGGTTCGGGCCGGGCAACACGAAGTCGACGGTATGATCGTCGACGATCTCCAGCTTCACGTCCGCATTGACGCGCTTTGCGAGATCCGACCCCTCGCTATGGAGGCGCTTCAGCGAAAAGGCGACGTCTTCGGCGGTGAAGTCATTGCCGTTCTGGAACTTCACGCCCTTGCGCAGGTGGAAGCGCCAGCGGTTCGGCTCGACGACCTCCCAGCTTTCGGCAAGCGACGGCTCGATTTCCAGCTTCTCGTTGCGCCGGGTCAGGCCCTCGTAGGTATTGCCCAGGGCGGACAGCGTGAAGGTCTCGTTCAGGCTGTAGGGATCGAGCGTATTCAGCGTGCCCTGGAAGGCGAATTTGAGCGTTTCCGCGTGGCCCGACGAGATCGTCAAACCAACGAACGCGGCGGCCGCCACGATGAGTGATTTTGTTTTCATGTTCCCCTCGCGTCTTCGGTTTCCGGAGATTGCCCTTGTTCTCAAGGTTTTTTTCAGACGGGCGTGCGCCTCCGTAAAACCACCATTATTCACTATTGCACCGCAGACTGAACGTTCCAACCCTCGTTAAGTCGACATTTAGGATAATTTTCGACACAAACCGTCCAGGAAGGCGACACATTTTTCCAGCTCGGCCGTTTCGATGTATTCATCTGCCTGATGGGCCTGGTCGATCGATCCGGGTCCGCACACGACTGTGGAAAAGCCGGCGTCCTGGAACTGGCCGCCTTCGGTTGCATAGACCACCACATGACGGCCGTTGTCGCCGGTGAGCCGGCGGGCGAGGATTTCCGCTTCGCCGTCCGTTTCCTGGCGAAGGCCGGGAACATTCGCGAGCCGAGTGATTTCGATGCGGCAGGATGGAGAAACCGCCTTCATGCCGGGCAGAACCTCTTGCCTGATGAAAGCTTCGTACCGGGCCTGCCAGTCCTCGCCGCGTTCTTCCGGCAGGGTCCGGATATCGGTCACAAATTCGCATTCCGCCGCGGTGATGTTGTGCGCGTCTCCGCCCCGTATGGTGCCGCAGTGCAGGGTGGTATAGGGGGGATCGAAGGGGCAGTCCGCATCGGCCCCTGCCTTGTTTTCCGCGGTTTGCCCGTCCAGCCAGCCGATCAGGCGGGCGGCGATCGAAATGGCCGAGACGCCGCGGTCCAGCTGGCTGGAATGAACCGCGTGGCCGAAAACCTTCGTTTGCAGGACGACAATGCCCTTGTGTCCGGTTACCGCCTTCATGTTGGTCGGTTCGCCGACGATCACGGCCGCAGGCTTCGGACCGTCGGCAAGCATGCGTTCAATCATCGGTGGTGCGCCGAAACAGCCGATTTCCTCGTCATAGGAAAGCGCGATGTGGATTGGCCGGGTGAGGCCGGCCGCCAGCATTTTCGGCACATGGGCCAGGACGGTGGCGGCGAAACCCTTCATGTCGGCGGTCCCGCGGCCGTAGAGGCGGCCGTTTTCGGCGCGCAGACGGAAGGGGTCTGAGGTCCACTCCTGATTCGCGACCGGCACCACGTCCGTATGGGCGGACAGAACCACACCACCGGGCAGCTTCGGGCCGATCATCGCAAACAGGGAGGCCTTCTCACCGGTGTCATCGAAGACACGCGTCGTGGAGACCCCATGGGCTTCCAGATAAGCGGCGACGAAATCGATCAGGGCAAGATTGCTTTTGTCGGAAACGGTATCGAACCCGACAAGGGCGGCGAGCATCTCCTGCGGTGTGTATGTGCGGGCCAATATCCACTCCAGGCGGGCAGGGACGAAACGGCCGATCCCGAATCAGTCAGACCGGAACAGGTTCCTTATCCAAATCCGTCAGCGAGTAGATTTGCAAGGGAACGGTTTTGCCGCGCAGCACGATTTCCCTGGTTTCGCAGTCCGGAAGCCGGACTTCGGCCGCCTTGAGGACAGCATCCGACAGGGTCAGGAGAGAGCCGCGGGTCTTGTTTTCCGCCTCCAGGCGGCTTGCCGTGTTGACCACATCCCCAAGCGCGGTAATCGAACTGCGCTCGCCGCTCCCCCCGGCAGCGCCGATGCGGCCGAGGATGACAGGCCCGGCATGCAGGCCGATTCCGATCCGCAAAGGCGCGCGCAGGTTGTTGCCGCGTTCGCTGTTCAGGGCGTCGATTACCTTGATGATTTCCCTGCTGGCGCGTAGCGCCTGGCGGGCGCCCTCGCGCAGGTCGGTCTCCATGCCGAAGATCGCCATGATGCCGTCACCGATGAACTTGTCGACATAGCCGTCCTGTTTGCGGATTTCGTCGGAAACCAGGTCGAGATAGCGGTTCAGCAGGTAGACCACGTCGAAGGAGAGGGTTTTTTCCGTCAATCCGGTGAAGTCGCGAATGTCGACGAACATGATCACCACGGGTTGTTCAACACCCCAGTAATAGGCGTCCTGATGGGCATTTGATCCCCGCTCGGCCGCCCGGACCGGAATGAGCGGGTGCACGCGCAGGTCGGATGTCGGTCGGACCTGACAGGCGAGACGGATACTTCGGTCGGCGCCGATCTGCCTGAGAACCGCCGCTTCGGCCTGGTTGGGCGGATCGAGGTCTTCGCCGCCCGAAAGGATCTTGACCCTGCACGTCGAACACCGGGCACGGCCGCCGCACACGGCGGCATGGGCGATGCCGTTTTCACGGCTGATTTCCAATAGGGACGGCCCGGGCGCCGTGCGGACCAGGAGATTTCCCGGGTACTCGATGGTGATCGTCTTGGCGAATTGACGAAGGGTCATGCGGACGAGCACGACGGCGAGGCTGAGAAAGATCAGCCCGAAGACCACTGCACGGGCCTGATCCGCGATCGCATAGACCCAGTCCACTTGCTCGGGCGTCACCTTGAGTGTGCTGGTGTCGGATGCGGCAAGCTGCCGGGCGCCGCTGATCCAGCCCCAAAGGGATAAAAGCGGAAACGCGACCGCGCCGGCGGACAGGAGGGGCAGATACGGACGATACCAGGCTTTCAGCCTCAGCCAGAAATGCAGCCCGATCATCGCATGTGTCCAGACCACCAGAAGAAGAACGGACTGGGCGAATGCATTGTCGGGCCACAGCAGGGCCAGGGTGTTCGAGTAATCTGTCGGCAGGTCGAAAGCGTTATCCAGCCCGACTGTCGCAATGGTATGCGGAATGAGCGTCCAGGGAATGTAGAGCCCGAGGACAAGCTGCAGGGTTTCCCAAACAGGCAGCCGGAGCGTCCTGCGCCGGGTCGTTCGCCACAGGGCCAAAACGACATGGGTGACGGCTGCGATCGCCAGAACGATCTGGCCCGGCAGTTCGCCCCAGATCAAATGGTGGATCTCTTCTCCCTTCTGCATGGCCGCCACGGACCAGATGCCAAGGGTGTGATTCAGGAAATGAGACACGCAGAAGGCAAACAGAACCAGACCGCTGAAGAGCCGGGCCTGCTGGCGCCAGTTCCCGCGTCCCGACTGGCTGGCTGACGACGATGATGAGTGTGTTTTTCCTGGAGTCATGCGGAGCGGCTTCGTCTCTTGGCGGGAAACCGTAGAGGGCGGAGAACATGGGGGGCGGGGCGCATCCTGCTTCGGCCTCAGGCGCGCAAGGTTTCACGAAGGATGTCGGTTTCGGAAATGCAGATGACATCAAGCGGAGCCTGCCTGCCTCTCACCACCACCGAACGTCTCGTGACGTTTCCGTTGATCTCAAGGCCGGCGGCCTCAAGGATCTCGCTGGAAATGGCCGCCATTGCATTTTCCTCCTTGGAGACGCCTTCCAGGCGGCTGGCGACGTTGACCACATCTCCAAGCGCCGTCAGGCTCGAAGCGACCCCGCTTTTGCCATCAAGGCCGATGCGTCCAAGAATGGCTGTCCCGCCGTGCAGGCCGATCGCCACCCGCAGGGGTGCGTGGAGATGGTCCGCAAGGTCCGCATTCACGCGCTGAAGTTCTTCCGTCAGGTCGGAAATGGTCGCGACGGCCGACCGGACTCCGCTCGCAAACGGCGCATCGACGGCGAACAGGGCCATGATCCCGTCGCCCATGACCTTGTCCACCATGCCACCGTTCTTGCCGATGATGCGGACGACGCCGTCGACGTAGCGGTTCAGGATGAAGACCACGTCGAAGGGCAATTTGCCTTCGCTGAGAGAGGTAAAGCCGCGCAGGTCGATGAACATCACCGCCACTTTCTGCTCTACACCCCAGCGATAGCGGTCGTGCAGTCCGTCGCGGCCGATGGCCCTGCCGGGAGAAAAGAGCGGACGGACGACCATGTCGCTCCGCGGACGCAGCTGGCAGGCGAGGCGGACGTTGGCGCTGGCACCGATTCGCTTGAGGACGTGTGCTTCCGTGCGCCCCGGTTCACTCAGGTCTGCGGCCCCGGACAGGATCAGGGTCCGGCAGGTGGAGCAGCGGGCGCGTCCGCCGCAGATCGACATATGCGGGATGCCCTTCATCCGGCTGATTTCCAGCAGGGTCGGGCCCGGAGCCGCCTTGATCTCGCGGCCGTTGAGATAGCGGATCGAGATCCGGCGCCGGAAGTATGCGATCGCCTTACGGAGCAGGAATAGAAGGATGATCGCGGCCACAAGGCCATAAAAACCGATCCGGACATCCTGGATCATGGCCAGGAGTTCCGCTTTCTGCGCGGGGGTGATGTTAATCTTCTGGCCGTTTTCCAGAACCAGGTGCCGTGCCGCCGTGATCCAGCCGGTCAGAGCAAGGGTAGGCACAAGGACGGCCAGGCTGAAAAGCGGTGTCCTTAAACGGGCATACCAGCTCTTCATCCGCAACCAGTAGTGCAGGCCGATGCAGCCATGGATCCAGACGATCAGCAGAAGCCCGCTTTGCCACAGCGCATCCGCCGGCCACAGCGCGGACAATTCGTGCCGGTAGTCGATATAGGAGTCGAATTTGACCATCGCGCCGCGGGTGCCGAAGATATGCTTGATCAGCACATAAGGAATAAGCAGTCCGAGCAAGAGCTGGACTGCTTCCCAGATCGGCATGCGCCAGGTTCGTCTGCGGGCGGTTTTCCACAACGCCAGGGCTGCATGGGTCACGAGCGCGATATAGAGAACCCATATTCCGACGGTTGTCTGCCCGATCCGGGCGCGCAGGTTATCGCCCCAGTCCATCGCCGCCAGCGAGATATTGCCGAGCGCATGGTTGAGGAAATGAAAAAAGACGAAAACAAAAAGGATCAGGCCGGCAATGAGGCGGATCTGTTGTTCCAGGGTTCCGGCCCCTGGAGGATGTTTCGCCTTCGACGGTGGCATGTATTGTGTCCCTAGGTGATCCGCTGACTGTTTTGGCGCGCGGTTTGCTCTATGCTCATCTTGGTAAGATTTCGGCGATCTGAAAAGCTCTTGCATGCTTTTCGCTAAGGAGAAACAGGAATGTCAGTGTCGGCTGCGTTGATGGATGAACTGAAAGGTCTGGAGTTGGCAGAGGACGCTGCGACGCTTCGGCTCAAGAGCCGCGACTTTTTCTGGTTCTCTCCGGTGCTCAAGAGGCAGCTCGACGCATGCCGCGCGGATCTGGTTGTCCGGCCGAAGACCCGGGAAGAAGTGCTTCAATTCGCGGCGATTGCCGCAAAAACGCGCACGACCGTCACCGTCCGGGGCGGCGGCACCGGCAATTACGGTCAGGCCGTTCCGCTGGAAGGCGGCATCGTTCTCGACATGGGTGCGCTGAACCGGGTTCTTGACGTGCAGCCGGGTGTCGGCACCTTCGAAGCGGGCGCGACCATGCTCGACATCGACAAGGCGCTGGCGCCCGAAGGCTGGGAACTGCGATTTTATCCTTCGACGCGGAAACAGGCGACCATCGGCGGCTTCGTTGCCGGGGGGGCGGCCGGCGCCGGGTCCTGCACCTGGGGACAACTTGGCGACCCGGGCGCGGTGATTGCCGTCGAGGTGGTCACCGTGGAAGAGGAGCCGAAGGTCATTCGGCTGGAAGGCCGCGATGTGCTCAAGGTCCTGCATGCCTATGGCATCAACGGCATTATCCTGTCCGTGACCGTTCCACTCGCACCCGCCCATCCCTGGGCCGAACGGATCATTGCCTTTCCGGATCTGAGATCCGCAGCGGCGTTCGGCCAGACCTTCACCGAATCCGACGGCATCGCCAAGAAGCTCGTGTCGGTGTTCGATCCGGCGATCCCGCCGAAACTCGGCCGGGTCGGCAAGCTGGTGCCGGAGGGGCGGGCGGCGGCCATCGTCATGGTCAGCGAGCCCCAGGCCGAGGCCATGGCGGCACTCGCACACGATTTTGGCGGAACTGTCGTCTTCGAACGGGGCGCGGCGGAGGCACAGGCCGCCGCCTTTGAAGGCACAGGCAGCTATGGCCCGCTCTACGAATACACCTGGAACCACACGACCCTGCATGCCCTGAAACGGGATCCGGCGATCACCTATCTGCAGGTCAAATTCCCGGCGGAGAACAGCTTGGAGGTTCTCACGTGCCTTGCGGAAACCTTCGGTGAAGAAGTCCTCATGCACCTGGAATTCCAGCGCCGATTCGGAAAGGTGGCCTTTTCCGCCCTGCCTCTGGTCAGCTACACCACCGATGAAAGGCTGGCCGAGATCATCACGACCATCAATGCGACCGGTGCGCTGGTGTCCGATCCGCACAGCTATGTGCTCAACAATGCGGGCTGGAAACGGATCGATGCGCCGCAACCGGAGTTCAAGCGCCTGGCCGATCCGCATGGATTGATGAATCCGGGCAAGCTGGCTGTCTGATAACCCGGGCAGAGCGGTTTTCCCGAACCTTTTTGCCTTAGGGTACGGACCCATAAAATTCTATTTTCAGGCGTCAATCCGGCAAAGGAAAGCGAGGAAAAGCCTGCAGAACCATGCGCGTGCATGGTGCAAAGGCTTTGACGCGGCTTGCCGCAGCCGGATTGGTGTCCTTCGGATCGACCGGGAAATGGCTGCCTCCTGCGTTGCAAAATCTTGAAAACCTCGCGGGTTTCCTGCGATTTATGCGCCCTGGATACAGCCATTTCGTGATCGACCTGAACACAGAATTTTGTGAGTCCGTACCCTAGCCCTTGAAAGCGCAGGCCAGAACGGCACATTGGGGTCCCCGATCAACCGAACAAGAGGCGGCCCCATGAAGGTCTACGGCATCAAGAATTGCGACACGGTCAAGAAGGCGCGCAAGTTTCTCGAGGAAGCCGGAGTGGACTACACCTTCCATGACTACAAGAAGGAAGGGGTCGATGCCGAAAAGCTTGCCGTCTTCGTCGGTGAATTCGGCTGGGACACCGTGCTCAACCGGAAGGGCACCACCTGGCGCAAGCTGGACGACGAGATCAAGGAAACGGTTACCGACCCCGCGAGCGCCATCGCGCTGATGATCGAGAACCCGTCGATGATCAAGCGGCCGATCGTCGAGGGCGAAACGAAGAACTTCATCGGCTTCGATCCGGTCGCCTGGGAAATGGCGCTGGAACTCGGGGAATTGAAATAGATCAGCTGTGCGGCCGCTACCAGGTCCGCCTTGGACCGACGTCGATGTGATAATGGCCGGAGCGATAGTGCTTGTAGCCGCCGACTTCCTTCTGTCTCTTCAGGAAGGCGATCACCGATGACGGATTGCCGCGAACGTTGAAATCCACCGCACGGCAGTTCAGGTGATAGGAATCACCCGCACCGCCCTTCCACCAGTTCTCCAGCCACCAGCGCTTGGTCGAGGTGACCGTAACCCGGCCGTAACGTTCGGACACCCGGTTCAGGACCTTTTTCAGCTTTCGCGGTACGCACCACTCCGTATCGTTGTAGTGCACGTTGTTGTTGGAGCCGGTCATCCAGCCGAGGCCGGTCACGCCGGCGACGGTGCCGCAACCGGCAAGCGCCGGTGCAATTGCAATCAGAACAGCCAGTGTGATCGGTCGGAGACGCGCCATGATGCTTTGTCTTGGGTTGAAGAAAATCGAGCTCAGGATCGGCGCAAGACGTTAAAATTGTCATGAAAAACATGGTTAAGCATTAGGCAGTTCGGGGCCTTCAAAGGGTCTTGGCGTTAACGATTTGGCGCCCTGGTCACGGGCCTTGCGGGCCGACCCTGCCCCGGATGCGCGGCGATGACTTGTTGACGGTACGCCCGGCGATCCTGCACAAACAGGCGACGGTGTTTCAAAACGGTGTCCCAGTTTCATGACAGCTTTCGCATCCCTCCCGCCTCTGCCGCAAATCATGGTGGCTCCCAACGGGGCTCGTAAAATGAAGAGCGATCACCCGGCCCTGCCGATTACCGTCGAAGAGACGGTTCGGGCGGCAAAGGCCAGTTTCGAAGCGGGGGCCCGAGGGCTGCATGCCCATGTACGCGACCGGCAAGGCAAACATGTTCTCGATGCCGGTCTCTACCGCGCGCTTTTAAAGGAAATGGCGGAGGCCGTTCCGGGCATGTATGTCCAGATCACGACCGAGGCTGTTGGCATATACAGTCCCGAGGAACAGCGGGCGCTGGTTCGCGATGTCATGCCGGATGCCGTGTCCATTGCCCTTCGGGAAATGTGTCCGGATGAGGAGACCGGCGAGGCCCGGTCCTTTTATCATTGGGCGGCCGAAGCCCGGATTGCCGTGCAGCATATTCTCTACAGTCCGGAAGATGTCGACCGGTTCCTGCACTTCGCGGCGGACGGCGTGATCCCCGGCCCGTCTGCACAGGTCCTGTTCGTTCTGGGACGCTATGCCGATAATCAGGAGAGTACTCCTGAGGATCTCGACCCTTTCCTTATGGAACTCGCCCGGTGCCCGGCCGATCTGAACCTCGACTGGGCCATCTGTGCCTTCGGTCACCGGGAGACGGACTGCCTCGTCTACGCAATGGAAAAGGGCGGCAAGGCCCGGATCGGTTTCGAAAACGGCCTGTGGAACCGGGACGGGGCGCTTGCCGCCGATAACGCGGATCGCGTCCGCGATCTGGTGGCAGCCGTGAAAGCAGGTTAGGCGGTCCGTTTCAGGTCTCTTGAAATATTTTCCAGGAGCCAGTCCCGGAAGGCGCGGATTTTTCCCGCGTTCCGGCGGTTTTCAGGATAGCTCAGTGTCCAGCCCCCATCGGTTTCGCATTCGAGGTCGAACGGCTGGATCAACTGGCCTTTGGCGAGAGCGTCGCGGTAGAAGAATGGTGTCAGGATCGCGACCCCCTGCCCGGCAATCGCCCTTTGCGCCTCCAGCGCCTGCGATCCCATGCGTGCTGCGGGGGTATCCGCCAGCCCTGCACAGGAGACCCCGGCGGCATGGAACCAGTCGGCCCACCAAGCGTCGTGCGGATCGATGATCGGCAGTTTGAGGAGGTCCTCCGGGATGTGGATGCCGCCAATGCTTTCGGCAAGCCCCGGCGACACCATGGGCGTGAACCTGCAAGGCACGAGCTGATGAAAGCGCAGGGACCCTTTCGGCCGCCTGCCGGCGGTGATCAGCACATCGGCGGAAGGCGTTTCCGCCGCGGTCAGTTCGGAACCTGGAGATTCAATCGAGCGGGCATAGGGAATGAGCCGGACGGCCAGGCCGGGGTTTTCAAGCTGAAAGCCGCCGAGGCGTTCCGACAGCCAGAAGATTGCGAAGGTCGAGCTGCACAGGATCGTCAGGGTTCCCTGGCCGGCCTGGCGCACTCCGTCAAAGGCGTCGCGGAGCGTTGAAAACGCGTCCGTGACCCGGGGCGCCAGCTGTGCGCCGATCTCGGTCAGTTCGATCCGTCGCGGCAGGCGCCGAAACAGGGCTGCGCCTAGACGCTCCTCGAGCACCTTGATCTGATAACTGACGGCGGCCTGGGTCATGCCGAGCTCCGCGCCCGCGCGCGTGAAACTCATGTGGCGGCAGACCGCCTCGAAGACCCGGATTGCGGCGACAGGGGGAAGCGGTTCGGGCATGATGCATAAAATTTCCTTATGCATCATGCCCGATTTTTCGTTGGTTTTCCAGTGGTTTCAAGAACAGACTTCGACCTGTAACCCACTGGAGAATTGACGAAATGTCCGTCGATCGAACCCGGCCGCAGCGCGATGCCGGGAATACTCTTTTTTGTGTCCGATTTATCGCAAAGGTCCGTGGGCGCCTGTTTCGGCGCAAGGAAGTGCTTGATGATGGCGGGCCGGATTCGGAGCGCCTCCTGAAAGACATGGGTCCGGGTTCTTCCCGTTTCTCCGGGCCGTCGCTGGAGGACAAATGGCGCGAGGAACTCGCCCTTATGGCCAGGGAGCGAAGCGGGCGGAATTGAAGCGGCTGACCTGCGTTACAGCAACAAGGCCCAGACCGTGGCGGCCAGCATGCCCGCCGCCATCAGGATCGTGGTCGTACGCAGGACCGGGCCTTCGCCGAGAAACGCCAGGATCGATACGCCGAGCAGGGCCCAGATCGAATGGGCAATCGTGCCGCCAAGAATGAACCCGCCGGTCAGGACGAGCGCGTTTTCCGTCAGGCCGAGGCCGTTGCCGGCAAAAAAGGTCGTGTAGGCGACCAGGCTCATGGCCCAGGTTTTCGGGCTGAGCGGATGGATCAGCAGGCCTTCCCAGAAACTCGGCAGCGTGACCTCGCCCTTCGGCCTGATGCTGAGGGAGACGATCCGCCAGGCGAGATAGGTCATGTAGACCATGCTGAGCGCCTTGAACGCAATGACCAGCGGCCCGCCGCCGGCCATGGCCTGACCCAGTCCGTAACCGACGCACATGTTGAGAAAGATGGAGCCGATCTGCGAGGCCATGATGACCGGGAAGGCCGTCCGGTAACCGGAGGTCGCGCCGATGGCCATGAAGGTCAGGTTACCGGGGCCGGGCGTTCCGGTCATCACGGCGACGAAAAGGGCGAAAGCGGTCAGGGTCGATGCGTCCGGCATGGTATGATGACAATCGATACAATATGGATATTGGGTAGAGATACTTGAGCAATTGTTCCAGTCAATGTATTTATTGTCCTTATGACAATGTGGGTGCCTGACATCACAAACGCCGACGGCCCGATCTATCTCGCCATCGCCGATGCCATCGAAACCGATATCGGTACCGGTGCCCTGGCGAGAGGCGATCGGCTGCCGCCCCAGCGCGAGCTTGCCTATCAGCTCGGCATTACCCTCGGCACGGTGACGCGGGCGTATCGGGAAGCCGAACGTCGCC
This sequence comes from uncultured Roseibium sp., assembly GCF_963675985.1. Classification (NCBI taxonomy): domain Bacteria; kingdom Pseudomonadati; phylum Pseudomonadota; class Alphaproteobacteria; order Hyphomicrobiales; family Stappiaceae; genus Roseibium; species uncultured Roseibium sp. The sequence goes on from NZ_OY780957.1 coordinate 1,377,586, forward strand.
GCCTGTTGCGCGGCGAAACCGGACGGGGAACCTATGTCGCGCCGGAAACCCAGGCGGTCTCGCCGCTGATCCCCAATGAGGATGGCGACGAAGACCTGGATCTTGCCCGGAACTTCGCCTATCCGCATCTCAATCCGAGCCTGAGCGAAGGCCTGATCCGGCTGGCGCGCACGCCCGGCATCGACCGGCTCAATGGCTTCGTGCCCTCCGAGGGCCTGAGATCGCACCGCGAAACCGGGGCGCTGCTGTTTGAAAAATTCGGCCTTGAAGCCGACCCGGACCGGGTCGCGCTGACCTGCGGTGCCCAGCACGGGATCCAGATCCTGCTGCAGGCGCTGTTCCGGCCGGGCGATGCGGTGGCTGTGGATGCCTTCACCTATCCGTCGATCCTGAATTCCGCGCCCCATCTCGGACTGCGTCTCGTACCCGTTCCCGCAGTATGCGCGCCGGACGGAGACTATCTTGCGATGGACCCGGATGCGCTTTACGAAGCGGTGCGCCAGCACGGGGTCAAGGGCGTCTTCCTGATGCCTAATATGCAGAATCCCACCACCCACACCATGAGCCTGGCCGAACGCCAGGCGCTGGTTGGTGTTGCCCGCAAGGCGGGCCTCAAGATCATCGAGGACGACCCCTATACGCCGTTCGTCACCGAGAGCCTGCCCGCCTTCGGTAAACTGGCCCCGGAACTGACCGCATCGATTGCCAGTATTTCCAAGCTGATCTCGCCGGGCAGCCGGATCGGCTTCGTCCATGTGCCTGCTTCCTACGGCGCCTCGGTTCGAAACCTGATCGGCGAAAGCACATGGATGGCCTCGCCGATCACCGCGGAACTGATCGGCGGTTGGATCCGCGACGGTTCGCTGGAAAAGGTGCTGGCAGCCAAACGTCGGGCGAACCGGAAACGCTATGAACAGGCGGTGGAGCGGTTGGGTGCCGACAGGCTGCAGGGGGGCGAAGACAAGGTCTTCGCCTGGTTGCGCCTGACCGATGGCGTCGATCCGGATGCGGTCGAGGCGACGCTCGCCCATCAGGGCCTGTCGATCCTGTCGTCACGCTATTTCCAGACACCGGGACAGAAGCTTGCGCCCTACATGCGCGTGACCTTCGGCTCCATCGTGGAAGACGGAAAGTTCACAGATGCGCTCGACCGAGTAGCGGCAACGATCGCCCGTTTCGCGAAAGGCCCCGAACGGTCCCAGCCGGTTGGATAGGACCAAGCTCTAAGCCAAATGATGAGTGCCCAACCTTTGACAAGAACGCCATCCGCGTGAATAAGCAGGCGACCGGCACAGGACCGGTAAGGAACCTGAAAGGCGACATGGCGTTCTGGACCCCACGCAAGAACAGGCGGGAAGAAGGGCAGCGTTTCGATCCGGCGCTGGCCGAGTTTGCCGTCCTTGAAGACGTTGGCCTGGTCTTGGGCAACCACGAGGTTCTCAAGGGTATTTCCCTTTCCCTGTCCGAACGCCGTATCGGTATTGTCGGCCTGAACGGATCGGGCAAGAGCAGCCTGGTCCGTCTGCTGAACGGCCTGCATCTGCCCGGTCGCGGCCGTGTGCGGATATTCGGCGCGGAAACGACGTCGGTCCGGGCGCAACTGCCACGCCACGTGGGCTTCGTTTTCCAGAACCCGGACCATCAGGCGATTTTTCCGACCGTGGAAGAGGAAATCGCCTTCGGACTGACCCAGCTCGGCGCCGACAAGCAGGCGGCGCGAGACGGGGCAACGGATTTCCTGAAACGGCATCACTGCGAGGCGCTCGCCAAAAAACCCTTCGCGGAACTGTCCGAAGGCCAGAAGCAGCTTGTCTGCATCCTGGCGGTTCTCGTCATGCAGCCGGAACTGCTCGTTCTCGATGAACCCATGGCGAGCCTCGATGGTCTGGCGTCCCGCCGCATCCTGCAGAAGTTACAATCGCTCGATCAGAAGATCGTCCTGATCAGCCACGATCTGTCCGTCTTTGACGGGTACGACCGCGTGGTCTGGCTGGAGGACGGGCGTGTGCGCATGGACGGCGTCCCGGGCGATGTCCTGCCGGCCTATGTGGCCGATCTCGACAGAAGGGCCGATGCCGCAACGGACGAGGTGGACCTGTGATCTCCGTCTACCTGCCCGGCAACAGTTGGATCCACCGGATGCCGGTTCGTCTCAAGCTTCTGGTGCTTGCCGCAGTTACCATGGTGATCCTGCCGGTGCATGATCCTCTTGTTTTGGGCTTAGTACTCGCGGGTGTCCTTGGCCTTTACGCCACACTCGGACCGGAGGGATTAAAGCAGGTCCTGCTTTTAAAACCATTGGTGTTCCTTCTCCTGTTCATCTTTCTTCTGCACGGGATCAGCGGGTCCTGGGTGGAAGGTCTTGTGGCCGTGCAGCGCCTTGTTTCCATGGTGCTGCTCGCCAATCTCGTATCCGTCACCACCCGCATGGACGACATGCTGGAAGCGGTCAGGCCGCTCTTCTATCCGCTGAAGGTTTTCGGTGTTTCGCCGAAGAAGCCGGCGCTCGCCGTGGCCCTGGTGATCCGTTTTGCACCGGTGCTGCTCTCTGTATACTCCTCCCTGGCGGAAGCCTACCGGGCCCGCACGGGCAAACGTGGCAGCTGGCGGCTGATCGCTCCCTTCGCGCTGCAGGCGCTCAAAATGTCGGAGAATGTCGCCGAAGCGCTAACGGCGCGCGGCGGCGCACAGGGTCTGGTCACGGAAATTTCCCCGAACCCGGAGAAGAGACGCCGGATACTGAAAAGGAACTCATGACAATGACTGACCGTTCGCTGGTCCAGATCGCATTTTATGCAGCCCTGATCGCAGCTCTTGGCCTGCTGCCGAAAGTCGACCTTCCTTTCGGCGTGCCGATTACAGCGCAGACACTCGGCGTTATGCTGGCCGGTGTCATGCTCGGCCCGGTCCGTGGAGCCCTTGCAATGCTTCTGTTCCTGTTTCTTATCGCGCTCGGGGCGCCGCTCCTGGCGGGCGGACGCGGGGGGCTCGGCGTTTTTGCCTCGCCGACCGTTGGTTTTCTGATCGGCTTTCCCATCGGAGCTTTTGTCGCCGGTCTGATCATGCAGCGAACGAAGGCGCTGTCGGTCATTCCGGCCGCCGCCCTGGCCGCTCTCATTGGCGGGGTCGGGGTAGTCTATCTGTTCGGCGTTCCGGGGATGGCTTATATGGCCAAAATGTCCCTGGTTGATGCGTCGAAAATTTGTGCGGCGTTTATCCCCGGCGACCTGATCAAGGTCGCGATCACCGCCGTCGTTGCCGAAACGATTGCCCGCGGCCTTCCCCGGGCCTTGCTGTCGCGCACCTGACCGGTCCGACACGAAAGGCGCCAGCATGGCATTTGTTGGAGACAGCCTGAAAGATCACGCCAGAGCACGCCTTAAAGAGCTTGCCCTGACCTGTGACCCGCGCTCCTGGACCTGGGCCGACCTGTTTGAAGAGGTCGAAGGTCTTGCCGGCAACCTTGTTTCTCGTATCCCCGCTGGCGGGCGGGTCGCCTTGTGCCTGACTGATCCGGCGGATCTGCTGATCGCCTTTCTTGCCGTCATCCGCCGGGGTGGGCTCGCCATGGTGTTCGATCCGGCCTGGCCGCACGCCCGCCGGTCCTGGGTCGAGCGCCAAACGGCGCCGGCTCTTGTGCTCGACGCGTCGTCTCTTGCCGACCTCCGCAGTCGAACGCCATTGGTGCCGACGAACGCACCGGACGAAACGGCATTGTTCTACGCCGGCTTCACCTCCGGCTCGACAGGCGACCCGAAGGGCTATTGCCGAACCCACCGCTCCTGGCTGAAGAGTTTCGAATTGAGCCGGGCGGAATTTGCCATCGGTCCGCCAAACCGGATCGTCATTCCCGGCAGCCTCGTGCATTCCCTGCATCTTTATGGGGCCGTTCACGGCCTGCATACAGGCAGCAGCGTAGTGCTGTGTCCGCGGTTTTCCCCGAAGACGCTTGCGGAGCACTTGCGGGAGGCGGACGGGACCGTCTTCTACGCCACGCCGACCCAGATCCATTATGTGGCCGAAGAACTGAGGCGGTCCGGGCCGGCGGCAACGGTCGGTCTGGTTCTTGCCAGCGGTGCGAAATGGCGTGCCGAAGACAGGCGGGCCATGGGGGCGATATTTCCCAAGGCGCGGCTGGTTGAATTCTACGGCGCCTCTGAAATGAGCTTCATTACCGTTTCGGCGCCTGAAGACCCGGTGCCGAATCGTTCCGTCGGACGTGCGGCGGCAGGCGTGTCGATCCGGATTGGAGAACCCGGTAGCTTGGCCGTGCCGCCGGGGACGATCGGGCCGATCTGGGTAAAGAGCGGCTTGCTGTTCGACCGCTATATCTGCGGCGGCGGAGATGAGGTGCATTGGAAAGACGGCTGGTTGACCGTCGGCGATCACGGCTTCCTCGATGACAGCGGTTTTCTCTATCTCGCCGGTCGGGAAAAGCGGATGATCGTCACCTCCGGCCTCAACATCTATCCCGAAGAAGTGGAGCAGGTTCTGGCCGGCCATCCTGCTGTCCGCGCAGCCGCCGTCTTCGGTCTCCCCGATTCCGTACGCGGCAGCCGGCTGGTCGCAGCCGTCGCGCCGGAACTGGATGCAGGGATCGATGAGAGCGAATTGCGTCGGCTTTGTCTCCGGGAGCTCGGTCGGTCGAGAACGCCGCGCAGCTTTCATGTGATCACCGAGTGGCCGTTGACCCCGGGTGGCAAGACCGATCTGAAGAAGCTGGAACACGATATGCTTCACGCAACAAACGCCGAGGTCGCAAAATGACCGGTAAGCCGTCCGCGGTCATTGTTGCTGCGCGCAGGACGCCAGTTGCCCCGCGAGGCGGCGCTTTCCGGCATCTGCAGGCCGACGAGCTGGCCGCTCCTGTCATCGAAGCCGTTCTGGCCGATGCGGGGCTGGCGGGAGCAGACGT